>DHHG01000215.1 GCA_002403175.1 Syntrophaceae bacterium UBA4778
TGATTCGGATAGAAGGCGATTCCGATACTCGCGCCGATATGCAAAACGTGCTGATCAATATCAAAAGGTTGCTGCAATGCCTTCAGGATTTTAGTTACGACCTTAACGGCGTCGTCCTGTGATAATGATCCAAGGGCCAGCATGAATTCATCGCCCCCCATGCGGGCGACCGTGTCCCCTTTGCGCAGCATGTGTTGTATCCTCTCGCCCGCCATTTTTAGCAACTTATCTCCCACTGCATGGCCCAATGTATCGTTGACTTCTTTAAAATGGTCAAGATCAAGCATCACAACAGCTACTTTCGATTGGTGTAAAAAACTGTGAATCAATGCCAATGTTAGGTCGTAGTTGAAGAAAATACGATTTGGCAATCCCGTCAACTCATCGTGAGTTGCCATGTATTGTGACTGTTCATTCAACCTCACACGGTGAATAGCCGTTCCAGCTTCAGAGGACAGGGTCTCCAGCAATTCCAACATTTCTCCAGTCAGAACGCTTTCCCGATCATCCGCAGCGTAAAGCAATCCTATTTTCTGATTATCCACATGAATAGGAACCGCGCAGATGGAATTGTACTGGAATCTCTTACATAGTTTGACGGTCCTGTTTTTATATTTTCTCGAAAGCGCCGCGGTATCTGCTGTTTCACAATTTGTGAAGAAAGCACCCCTTTGCGTAAAAAATGGAAATTCCGGATTGATTTTTCTCTCCATGATTTGATTACAGATACAGATGCGTGACTTTAGCTTTGCGCTTTCCATATCGCAAATCTCAAGACCTAACCCGGAATAACTATGATATGGAATACCGGATTCCTGGTCCAGGATTCGGATTCCGGCAAACTTGCACGAGGTGATTTCTTTGATCTCCGAAATAAATTCGGAAAGCATAGGAGAAAGGTAACTGTGGCGGTTTGCAATTGTCAGAGATCGATGCGCTATTTTGAGGGCTGATTCGTTTCGTTCCAGCTCCTGGATTCTTTTCTGCATTTGAATCAAATCGCAAAGAAGCTGGTCTTTTGTTCGGTTTATTTTATCCCTGACCATGATTAACTCACATCGTAAATAGTAACGTAAGTGCAACCGATATGATGTAATTATAGAAATGTCAAGGGGAATTTACTTTTACTTTCAGAATTTCTAAATATGAAAGGCTTAAAATGCTAAACCGGTTTTCATAAAAAAGTGAACTTGAAAGTAATCTGCGGCTCCTAATGGTTTCGTATATATTTCCGATAATGATTATAACTGGCCTTGAAATGAAGGAAGGAGAATGTATTGGAAATTTTAAATATTGCGTTATCGGGAATAAGGGCGTCTGAGCAGAAGCTGGAAATCACAGCTAACAATGTGGTCAATTCACAGACGGATCATTTCAGGAAAAGCCGTGCTGTTCTTCAAGAGGAGATTCCCTCCGGAGTAAAAGTAGTAATCAGCAAAACAAATGGTGAGCAGGATCGATTCACGCCGGAACGGAATCGGGCAGACGCAAGTGCAGAGTCCAATGTCTGCCTGGAGGAAGAAATCGCGAACCTGATTACAACGAGCACTATGTATGAGAGTAACCTTAAGGTTATAGAAACTGAAAAAGAAATGAAAGGAGAATTACTGGATATAAAAACCTGAAAATGAAAGGGCCCCGGATAGAATCAGAGGCCCTTTCATTTACTTGAATCAGAGCTGGTAAAAATATACCAGTGTTCTTGACTTATTTCTTCTTGGCAGTTACTTTGGCAGCGGGTTTCTTTGCTGCTGCTTTTTTCGGAGCAGCTGCAGGTTTGGCAGCTTTTTTAGCAGGCGCCGGTTTTGCAACTTTTGCAGTGCTTGCAGAGGCTGCTGCTGCTTTCTTTGCCTTTGCAGCTGCGGCTTTTCCTTTTGCCATCGGCTGGTCGCAGCAGACCACTTCGGATGTAGTACATCCGCATGCGTCATCAACGCTGATGATCAAACCGCAAGCGCTACATGATAACAAATCGCCCTTTTTAAATTTTGCCATGTGTACCTCCCTTAAATTTTCCAATTTAATTTATAATACTATAAGACTTAAATTTCTTATATTAATTATAGAAATATTTCAATCTGTTTTATGTATTATGGTTCTTAAAATTCATTTTTTGCATGTGGTCCTATTGCTGAGTTGGCGGAAGTGGGAAAAATTCAGTCGTGCATGTCCGAACTGAAACTCATTCAATAAGGCTTGACCTGAGAAAATATATTTAATATGTCCTAAACAGGAGATGCATGAAATTCAATATGGATCGTAACAAGCCGATAAAAACCATTCGGAAACTTGGAGCCGGATCGCCCGTAACCCTTGTAGCTATTGGCGACTCGCTGACATATGGATGGATGGTTGCAAAGGGCTACCTGGATTTTTTACACGAACTGATTTTGGAAAAGTATCCGCAGTCTGAAGTTAGAATACGCAACCGCGGCATCCCCGGAAATACAGCGGGAAACGGATTGCTACGGTTGCAAAAGGATGTAATCGAAAGCCGTCCAGATTGTGTTCTCATTCAGTTCGCGCTGAATGATGCCTTTCTTGGGTATTCTCCGGTCCAGTTTGGTGATTCCATCCGTGCCATGGTGGATAGGGTCGAAATTGCCGGCGCTGAAATTATTCTTGTTACCTCCGTTTGGATAGAGAATCAGGTAGAAAACAGACGCGCTCTTGAATTTTATGCACAACTTGAAACGATAGCGGATGAAAGGAAGCTGGCGATTGCCAAAGTTCATGAGTATTGGAAAAGAAAAATAGATAATGGGATGGATCCACGTAAAATGGTCCAAGCGGACATGGTCCATCCTACTATAGAAGGTTATAGGATAATGGCTGAAGCAGTTGCGGAGGTATTCGAATATGAAATTCATTAAAACATTTTTTTCCGATTATCTTTTCTATAATGGGTACCCTGGTGGATTTGATAGCTGGAAAAAAAATAAAGGTGTAGCAGTTGTCCGCTATTCGGCTGGTATATGCTTGTTGGGATTGCTTTTCATGTTCACGTCCTGTTTGGGCTTATTCATTGAAAACCCGACATTTACATTAAAAGGAATCAAGGCCCAACAGGTCAGTCTGAGTGAAATTAATTTTACGCTCGATCTGCGGGTGAACAATCCAAACAAGTACGACCTGGAACTGAAATCACTCGATTACAAATTTTATCTGAATGATAAGGAAGCCGGAGAAGGTTCCCTGAAAGAGTTGCAGACGATAAGAAAAGCCTGCGAATCCGATATTCGCATCCCTTTGAATTTGAGTCGGTTGAATTTAGCAGATTGTTTAGTCGCTGCCATTTCAGGACAGGAAATTCGATATAAGCTGATAGGCAAGGCAAAAGTAAAAGCGGGTTTAGCAAGTGCCTCTATTCCCTTCGATAGAGAAGGGGTGTTCAATGGTAAATAGGAAATAGCTCGGCAGAAATTCAAATTTCAATTATCCAAATATATTCTGCTGAAGCGCTCGCGATACTTCCTGGAAAGGGAACATAACGCAAGATAGGGCAGTTCAATAATAAAAAGAATTCCCAGTAACATTTTTTCAAACAGCGTGTGCCTGGGCAATACCGTTACGCGCATCATGTCACCTCTCTCCTGTTTACTCTTTTTATCGGAAGATAAGTAAAGAACTTTAGAGCGCAATAGCAGCCTATTCTACAGATCAGAAATGAACTTAAAACTGACCTAGCGTCACCGCAGATTCTTAATGAACTTGCATTTCCACAGGCCATGTTTTAGTGTCTTTAATAATAATTATCCTTGGGAGAAGGCCTTGCTGCTCGGTCCTGTGCAAAAGGAACCTGCAATACTCGCTCTCGATTCTGAAAAGGATTAAATATAAATGGAGATCTACAATCTGCGCGCTGGGAATCTCGGGCGCGATTCGGCCAGAATGCGCGTAAACCGCTTTAAGCTTTCCGGAATCGTTCTATTCCTCCTACTGGCGAATAGCGCTGTCTCATTTGCATCATCTGATGCTTACGCCAAAGTGGATATCGGGTCCTCTCTTCCCGTTTGGGCGATAATACCATTTGCAGGGATGCTGCTCTCCATCGCTATCGGCCCTCTGTTGGTTCCCCGCTTCTGGCATAATCATTTCGGAAAGGTGTCCATTTTCTGGTCGCTGCTGTTCGCCTTGCCCTTTTTGTTTTTCTACGGATCAGATGCAGTTTATGAAATCAACCACATTGTCCTGGTGGATTACCTTCCTTTCATCATTCTTCTCTGGGGACTCTTTGTCATATCTGGAGGGATTGTCATAAGCGGTTCTCTGCAGGATACCCCTTTGGTGAATTTAATACTTCTATTATTAGGAACACTGCTTTCTTCTCTCGTCGGGACCACGGGAGCATCCATGGTGATGATCCGTCCTGTTCTTCGAGTCAACCGCAAACGGATTCGTAAGGCTCATATTATTTGCTTTTTTATTTTTCTGATTTCCAATATAGGCGGGGCTTTGACACCGCTTGGAGATCCTCCATTGTTTCTGGGTTTTTTGCACAACGTTCCTTTCTTCTGGGTAACCATTAATCTGCTCCCGTCTTTTCTTTTTACAGCGGCTGTACTGCTCGGATTATTTTACATGATGGATTATTACTTCTATCGCAAGGAGATCGATTTTCGCGAAAGCGGTCCCGAAGAAAAGGTGCCTTTCAGGATTCGGGGATCTCGTAATTTCATACTGCTTGCCGGTGTTATGGGAGTCATCCTCATAAGTGGTCATTGGAAGCCGGGGGAAATTAAGCTTTTCGGTGTTTATATCGCGTATCAGAATTTACTTCGGGATTTGACTATTATTGCCCTCGGTCTCGTGTCACTTTGGATAACTAAAATTGAGATCAGAAAGGAAAATGACTTCAGTTGGGGGCCGATCAAAGAGGTTGCCAAACTATTTGCCGGAATTTTTATTACTATCATACCTGCATTGGCGATTTTAAGAGCAGGTAGTCAAGGTGCTTTTGCGGAACTTATAGAAAAAATACAGTCACCGGCTTCTTATTTTTGGGCTTCGGGAATGCTATCGTCATTTCTGGACAATGCGCCTGCTTACCTGGCCTTTTTCAATATGGCTTTGGGAAAGCTTGGCCTTCTTGAATCTCAGATCCCTGCCGCTTTGTCTACATTGGGTATCGATAAGGCCAATGCGGCATTCATTGGCTATCTGAAGGCAATTTCGGCCGGTTGCGTTTTCATGGGCGCGAATACTTATTTGGGCAATGCCCCTAATTTTATGGTGAAATCAATAGCAGAGGAAGCCGGCATTAACATGCCCAGTTTTTTCGGGTATATTTTTAAATATTCCATTCCCATTCTCATTCCGGTTTTCACCCTGGTTACTTTGTTTTTCATTTAGAATAGGAGGGGAGCATGCCAAAATCTTACGCCGAAATCGTATTGAAAGGATCTCCTGAGATGATGAAGGGTTTTATATTGGGCTTTCTTGAAGGGCAAGGACTAAAAGAGGATACTTTTATAGAAGAGGAAGATAAAGTCGAAGAGGACAGCCCGCTGGATCTGATCGTGCATTTTTTTGGGGGGCACCACAATACGGTTTCCATTGTTATCGGGACTGGTATTTACAAACAATTTCTCAAATCGCTGGGAAACTGCAAACGGCAAATCCATTCAACGGTTATATCGGTTCGGGAGATTTTGAGTGCTTCCTTCAGCTTTCATTATAGAACCTACTCTCAAGAAGTAGGAGGAGAGCTTTCCGAGATTTTTTCCAATGTATCTGAAGAAGTAGAAGTTCGTGATTATTCTCCCCATGAAAGAATAATTCCGGAAGGAAAAGGGATAGATACTTTCACCCCGCTACACGGCTATGAACTTAAAGCCGAGGGAGTTGTCTCGGGAAATGTTAAAGACGTCCATTCGCTCTATCGCAAACTGGGCCAATTTGAGGTCGTCGAATTACAGGACATGGAGTTAGTATATGGACGCGATCTTGTTTAATGCTATTGGTAGGCGAGGGAGTGTCACATTTCATTTGAAGGAGAAGTTCATTGATCGATCTTTTTAACCAATTTCAATTCAATATGGATTTTGCAGTTGCATTTTGCAGCATCCTTTTAATCGACATTGTCCTGTCGGGAGATAATGCTGTTGTTATTGCAATGGCTGTCCGAAAACTCCCTGAAAAGAAACGTAAGCTGGGCATTTTCCTGGGAGCGGGTGCAGCTGTTGGACTCAGGGTATTCTTTACTTTCTGGGCTTCGCAGCTTTTGGGTATTCCGGTTCTCAAATTGATCGGCGGAATACTGATTCTCTGGATTGCAGTTACCTTGATGCGTGAAACAGCGGAAGACAATGGAAAGCACAAAGAAGCCGAATCTTTATGGCATGCTGTCTGGATTATTCTGATTGCAGACGCTACCATGTCCCTGGATAATATTTTAGCTGTAGCGGGTGCCAGCAACGGGAGTCTTTTACTGCTGCTGATCGGACTGGGAATGAGTATTCCTATCGTTGTGTTCACAAGTAATATGATGTCAATTCTTATGAACCGCTATCCTGTTATTGTTCTAATCGGGGCAGCTGTTTTAGGCCGAGTTGGGGGTGAGATGATGGTGACCGATCCATATATTCGAGCGCTCTTAAACCCTTCCAAATGGACATGCTATGGTGTACAGGTGTTTTTTGTCATAATGGTTCTGATAGTGGGGAACCGAAGAGCGGTTTTGCAGTGGTTCGGGCGGTTTCAATCCTCTCAAATATCGCAAAAATGAGATCTGGAAACCACAAAGGTCACAGCAAAGCTCCTGTTAAAAATTCGTGTCGTTTAATTTCGTTTTAATTGTACCCCTATAACATTGGGTATAGGCAAGAGCGTGCCGGTCATTTCGCCGGAATCCAATCCTGTCTCATATCCTCCTGCCAGATCGATTTTCTTTCCGGCGGTATGAATGGAAAGACTGGCAAGGGGGCCTCCTTCAAGATGCATCAATCGAGTGATTTCCAGCCTAAGAGAGGAAACAAGCTCATTGAATTTCCACATTGACATGGGCGACTTGCAAAACAGGAACAGAATACGTCCTTTCTTATCTATTCCCAGTGCCGTTTCGCTCCATTTTTTCTCCGATTTTGCCCAGACATTAATCCCGTCCGCTTTCATTAATCGAAGATTCTGAACGACAACATGGTAATCTTTCAGTCTTTCTTTCGTGGCAGGCTCTTCGAGGTCTATCATTGCGGCGGGAGGCAAACCGACCTTCTTAGGATTAAACGCCAGGACCGATCGATATTTACTGTTCCATTTCCCATTTTGGACATGAGATTCATTCCGAAGATATCCAACATTCGTTGAATAGTCTTTGAGAAACATCCCTGCATTAATCGCAGCAACAAGATGGAATTCTTTGCACCATTCAGCCGTTGTGCGTAGCTTTTTCTCATGCTCTGAAGCGGTCAATAAGGTCAATTTGACCCTTGATGGATCTATTCTGAGGATGTGAATTTTGTTTGCCGTATCGCCGGTATTGTCCGGATCAATTGGATAAGAACAATATTCAATACCGGTCTCGGATGCTTTCTTTATTTCCGGATTCTGTCCAAAAGCGCTGGATATAAAAAAAATGGCAAGAATCGGTATCAAGAAAATACCTATGCTAGAAATCTTCCAATGCTTGCTCATAAGCTGATTTTTCATCCTTATAAAAATTTGCCGGTATTTTATCTGAAAGAGAGAAAAAAAGGAAGTGTAGAGATTTCAACAGACTTCTCCTGTACCCGGTCTTTGGGGTGTCTTGGGAGGACAGAATCAAAGGGAAATCCTGTTCTGGAAAAATCGAACATGTAAATATTCAGAGCGAGATCAAATGATCCGGGATTTGAAGAATCTGGAATCGAGACTTTTGGCAAGACCTCAACCAGTTTGTTTTTATCAGGCCGAGTCTGGTTATCATGCGCCTTCTAAGAGCTTCAGCAGATCACTGGCTGGCCGGGTATTGATGATGTCCTTTGCTTCCGCCCAGCCACGGCGGGCCTGGGCTACGCCGAATTTCAACAGATGGAGCTGATCCAGATGGTGGGCGTCCGTGCTGATGACCATTCTCACGCCCGTTTTTACGCATTTCATTATATTCGTGTCGTTCAAATCCAGCCTTTCGGGAACCGCGTTAATCTCCAGGATTTTATTCTCCTCTTTCGCGGTCCGCACTATGGCATCGAAATCAACTTCGTACTCGTCCCGGCGTTTCAGAATCCTTCCTGTCGGATGTGAAATGATGTCCACGTGGGGATTCCTCATGGCCCTGACGATCCTTTCGGTCGTCTCGGCCCGTGTCATTTTGAAGTTTGAATGCACGCCGGCAATGACGAATTCCAGCCCGGCCAGGACGTCGTCTTCGATGTCGACGGAGCCGTCGGGCATAATGTTGGCTTCGCATCCCTTCAGAATCCGAAAATCGCGGCCCGCCGCTTTGAGCTTTGCATTGATACGGTCGATTTCCCGGTTCCTGTCGATGATTCTCGCTTCATCAAGGCCACGCTCGATTTTCAGGGATTTTGTGTGATCGGCTATACCGATGTAGCGGTAGCCCATGGCGATGGCGGCATCGGCGATCTTCTCGATCGGATTCGCGCCGCCGTTCCAGTTTGAGTGCACATGCAGATCCCCCCGGATATCCGCGTCGGAAACGAGCCGCGGGAGCTTCCCTTTGAGTGCCGCTTCAATCTCTCCCCGGTTCTCCCGGATCTCCGGCGGAATCCAGGGTAGGCCCAGCTTTTCATAGATCGTTTCCTCCGTTTCCGAAGCAACTGTTTGTGCACCCGCGAAGAGACCGTATTCGCTGAGCTTGAACCCCTTGTCGATGGCGATCTTTCTCAGTGCGATGTTATGCTCCTTCGATCCCGTGAAATACAGGAGGGCCGCGCCGTAGCTCTCGGGCGGGATGACCCTGACATCCATGTCGATTCCCTCCTTCACCCTGACCGACGCCTTGGTAGGCCCCTTTCCCCATATCTTCACAACTCCCGGCAGGTTCACGAAATAATCCATCACCTTGGACGGATTATTCGAGGTGACCAGAAAATCGATATCGCCGATCGTCTCTTTCATCCGCCTCAGGGAGCCAGCAGTGTCGATTTTTTCGACCTCCTTAAGCCGGATCAGCTTTCCGAAAACCTCCATCGCCATCGGAAGGACTTCTCCCAGCAGAACTCGCCCTTTGCTCTTCTTCAGGAATTCCAAGGCTTCCAGGATGTTCTGCTCGGTCTTCTCTCCAAATCCGAAAAGGGGCGCTATCTGGTGCGACCGGGCTGCCGCTTCCAGATCTTGAAGGTTCTTCACCTCCAGCTTCGAATAGAGCACCCCGGCTTTTTTGGGCCCCATCCCAGTCACGTGGGTTAGTTCATCCAGGTCAATCGGCATCTTTTTTTTGAATTCATCGTAGTACCTGAGCCGCCCCGTCTTCAGATATTCTTCGATCTTCAACGCGATCTTCTCACCGACTCCTGGGATCTCCCGAAGAGATTTGATTCCCCCTCTGTTGTAGATTGCTTCGACGTCTTCCTTCAGGCTTTCCAGCGTGATTGCAGCCTTCTGATAAGCGTAGGGCTTGAAAGCCACCCCCTCCATTTCGAGGTATCCGGATATCTCATAGAAGATTTTGGCCAGTTCCTGATTTTTCATAAAACCATTTTTACGCCCTTTGGGAGAGAATGCAAACAAGCTTTTTCAGAACGAATTCATGCAGAAGGAGAAAGATGGAAAGCTAGGGGCAGCCGAGAGCGGTTCTGGGGTAACCAGTGAAAAAGAGTGGTTAATAAAATCAAAAGATCGGTAATTCTCACCGTAATTGCCAAATCTTGCGCAAGAAATATAATATGTGCAGAAGAGATAGTATCTTTCGCTTGTGCATCATTGAAATACGGTTTTTTTCAGAACCTCCAAATGTCAGAGTTTTTCCCTTTGGAAAGTGACGAGGGGGCGTGTGCACCCCATTGCATTTCCTTTGATTTCTGTGAGGTGACCTTGTATCGCTCTCCTGATACCCATTTGATTCTGCCTTACCGATCCCCGTCCCTCATTAGAAGATCGAGAAGCACTTCCTTGGTAAAATAGGAATTATCATGAATATAGCGTTTATTTTATTGTCATCATTAATGCTTAAATATTCATAAATTTATGCGCTATTTATTGTTCAAATAAATCTAACAAAATGTAAGAAAGTCTTAAATTTTTATGTTGACATTTAATTTGGATGTATGGTCTAAAATCCCACGTCGCACTTCCTATTTAAATAAATCGTTTTTGCCTTTCTTTTCGATATTGCTAATAGAAAGAGGCGGCATGTCTTGTTGCTCGTTTTTCTCCATTGTTTTCGTGCAATTCAGGTAATGCAACCCGATTCTACCTATTTGACGGCGAACGGTGGGAATTTATCCGGGGTTTCTCTTCTTAGATCGGAAATCCAAGGGAATTATTTCTGTTTTTTGGCGGACGCTGATGCCCTGCATTCCGTTCCATAGCGGGGCAGAGGCATCATAGAAAAAGTTATTTGGGAGTACTTCCGTTTAATGCGCATTTTGTTTCTCCATCGTAATTTTCCGGGGCAATTCGTTCATCTCGCAAGACATTTTGCACAGGATGCGCAGAACCGTGTCGTCTTTATTACCGAACGCCGAGATCGCGCCATCCCCGGTGTGCTGAAGGTCGTCTATAAACAGACAGATCGCGATCAATCAAAAACACATCAATATCTCCGTTCCTTCGAAGAGGCCATCCTCCACGGCCAGGCAGCCGCCAGGGCCGCCCTCGATCTGAAAAAGAAGGGCTTTATCCCAGATATCATCATCGGCCACACTTGGGGACAGAATCTCTTTATGAAGGACGTCTTTCCCGATACGCCTCTTGTCGGCCACTTCGAGTGGTTCTACCGTGCTCACGGCTCCGATGTCGATTTCGATAGCAGTAAGCCCCTGACCACCGATACGGAGGCCCGCGTCCGAATCAAGAACTCCCATATCCTGGTGGATCTCCACTCCTGTGATTACGGCATTTGTCCGACTCAATGGCAGTACGAGCAGTTCCCCCTGGAGTTTCGGCACAAGATCAAGATCATTCACGAGGGCATCGACACCGACTATTTCAAGCCCGATCCCGATGCAAAACCCGTCTGGCCGGAACTGAATCTGGATCTGTCGCAGGCCAAGGAAATTATTACGTATGTCTCGCGCGGCTTGGAGCCGTACCGTGGTTTTCCTCAATTTATGGAAGCCGCCGCACTAATCCTGAAGGAAAGACCCAGCTGCCACATCGTGATCGTAGGCGAGGACAAGGTCTTCTACAGCGGCAATCTGCCCGAGGGCAAGACATACAAGCAAGCCGCATTAGCGAAATTTAGCGGAGATATGTCACGGCTGCACTTCACCGGCTATATCCCTTACGACGCTTATCGCCGAGTGCTCCAGGTCTCTTCCGCACATGTCTATCTGACCTATCCCTTCGTCCTTTCCTGGTCCATGCTGGAAGCCATGTCGACGGGCTGCCCGGTTCTCGCATCGAGTACGCCGCCTGTGAAAGAGGTGATACGGGATGGGGAAAACGGGATACTCTTTAAATTCTTCTCGCCGCAGGAGATTGCAGAAAAGGTCTGCTACGCCCTGGCGCATCAAGAAGAAATGACAGAGATCAGAAAACGGGCGCGGGAAACAGTTCTGGAGAGATACGATCTCAGGAAAATACTGCCAAAGCAGGTTGTTATTATAAACGAAATAGCAGGTGAAAAGAGAGCCTTCAGTGAGCGTGCTTCATAGTGTAAAGGCAATGTGAATTCGAATGGAGGATGGCAGCATGAGAAGGGTTCTGGTTCTGATCTTATTCATTTCGATTATGACCTTAGGGGTGACTAGTATGGAAGCCTTGGGCTTTTTGGGAATCGGCAATACAGCGAAGTGGAAGGAAGAGGTGCTTCTGCACGACGGCAGGAAAATCGTTGTGGAAAGATGGCAGAAACATGGCGGCAGGGGTGAAATAGGGCAATCACCCATCAAGGAACATACCCTTACGTTTACCCTGCCCGGCACAAAACGGGTTATCACCTGGAAAGACGAATACAGCGATGATGTCGGGCACTCTAATTTTGATTTGGTGGCATTGCATATTATGCACAGTACCCCGTACATTATCACGACAGCATATGGGTGTCTGGCATACAACAAATGGGGACGTCCAAACCCACCGTATATTATTTTTAAGTATGAGGGCACTACATGGAGACGCCTTCAATTGAAGGATCTGCCGTCAGAGTTCAACAATGTCAATCTGGTTATTAACACATCAGCACATGAAGAAGAACTTGCAAGTAAGAAGCTGGTATCTGCAGAGAAAGTAAAAGCACTCAACAGCAGTCTTACTCAGGAGGAATACAAAAGGATTATTCGCACTTCAATTAATCCTAGATTGCTGCAACAGGGTTGTCCAGTTTTAGAGCGGCGGAAAGATGGTTGGTATTCGCCTGGTGGCGCCAAAGCGCCCCAACCCATTGCTCCAAAGAATTCGGAAAACAAGAAATAAAATAGTTGCTGACTATAATATATCCTAGGGGGAAGAGAGGGACGCCCATGAAGTTATGCGTTTCTCGGATTGACTAAAATTAATAAGATAGGAAAAGCTCTATGCCAAGACAAGCACGAATAGACGCAACCGGCGCATTGCATCATGTGATCTGCAGAGGGATAGAGCGGAAGCGGATATTCATGGACGATGCAGACCTCGATCATTTCGTCGAGCGACTTGGCAGTGTACTGTTAAAAAGTTCCACAGCGTGTTTTGCCTGGGCGCTCCTGCCGAATCATTTCCATTTGCTTCTAAGGACCGGAAGGGAGCCGATCGCAACCGTTATGCGCAGATTGCTTACCGGATACGCGGTGTACTTTAACCGCAGACACAATCGACATGGGCACCTATTCCCGAATCGCTACAAATCCATACTGTGCCAGGAAGATCCATACTTGTTTGAGTTGGTTCGTTACATACATTTGAATCCGCTCAGGGCTCGACTCGTAACAGACATAGAAGGATTGGAGCATTACCCATACAGTGGTCACAGCCGGTTGATAGGAAAATACGCCTCTGACTGGCAGGATACAAAAACCGTATTATCACTCTTCTCAGAAAAGGTGCGAACCGCGCGATGTCTATATCGAGAATATGTAAAAAAAGGATTATCGATCGGAAAGCGGAAGGAGCTAACCGGCGGCGGTTTGCTTCGTAGCACAGACGGTTGGGAAGTCTTAAAAGATATGAGGCAAGTAGGTGAGCACTTTAAGAGTGACGAGCGGATTCTGGGCGACAGCGGTTTTGTCGAGTCGGTACTCAGAGACGCGGGAGAGGAACTGGATCGGAAATATCGGCTAAGATCCCTTGGGTATGATTATGAATACATCAGGAAACATGTATCGGATCTATTCAAAATTCCGGAAAACTGCATTGAGGCAATTGGTAAAGAGCCGCACCGGGTGCGAGCCAAAAGCGTTATTGCGTATTGGGCAGTAAGAGAACTGGGGATGTCTGCCACGGCGATAGGAAAGAAATTACAATTGACGCAATCTGCGGTGAGCAGGGCGGTTCAGAGAGGGGAGATGATAGTTGCGGAGATGAATTTATGTTTGGAGGCAGAGAGAAACGCATGAAATCATGGGCGTCCCCTCCCCCTGCCAGAGACGGCGAGATCGTTTTGTTCAATAACGGGTCCGAGATGAAACGACTGGCGCTCGGGAACTTTTACGAAGACGGGGAGAATCAATGGAAATTGCTGGATGGGAGCAACGGAAGGATAACCTTAAGGAGGGCGGCATGATTTTAGCGGTCTATGTAAATATTCTATTCTTGCTCGTGCTCTTCTTTTCACCGCTGTCTTTCGCTGGCGAATATGTATTGGTTGAAGGCAAGGATCGAGAGGTATGTAGAGCGTACGTCAAAAACCTAAATTCGTTTAAAAGTCTGCCTCACGCTATGGTTTGCGAAAGGAAGCTTAATCCAAAATTTACTGATTTTAAGAAACCGGAATGGAAGGAACTAAACGCATGGGAAAATCGAGAACTTATCTGGAAAATGGATCGCTATCTATGGAACAGCCGGACTGAAGGGGCAAAAGAAGCTTTTGATAGAAACAAAGAGAAATGGCTGGAAAGGTTGAAAGAGCAAATCAAAAGTAATGAAATCAAACTCAGCATCACCTGTGTGGACATTGATAACAATGGCAAGCTGGATAAAGTTGTCCGCTATGATATGGGCACTTGCAGTGATACGGATGAAAGTAGTTTTGCTCGTCCACTCGGCTATTTACTTATAGTTTTCAATGAGGATATGACTACTATTAATGAGCACCTTAGTAATTTTACACGTACATTTCAACTGGGAATCTTTATATATAAAGGCAGAACGTATCTTGATTATTGGGGTGGCTGGTTAAAATTTAAGGATGGAGGTGTGCGTGTTTTTGATTCAGTAATGAATACGACAGGCTGGACGGACTTGGGTGCAGATATCTGCGTTTATAGTTACAAATCAAAATCAAAACAAAAAACAAAATCGAGATAGGAGATGTGCAATGTTAACATTTCAAACGATTACAGATAGAGATGCCTACACAGCTCAACGCTTCACTTTTATCAAAACAGTCGAAGGCAGCGAATCATGGCCTTACATTGATTCCAAAGGCATTGCCACAATCGGCATCGGCTTCAATTTACAAGTTGATAAAAATAGAGATGAAGTGTTTAAGGTTCTTGGAATTAATCCTAGGGATTCAAGTTTGTCTGAAGCAGGCAAAGCCAAAGAACTTGCTTATCAAAATGAAATAATCGAAATTTTAAAAAAGACCTACCCTGCAAATCTTACCGGTGCTGCACTTGATCAAGCCAATGCAAATCTGCAGATGGCTTTAGATGCTGTTATGCAGAGGAGATATAACGACCCTTTAATAACGATTCCGGGCAAAGAAAATGTTTTCGGATTGTCAGATTCGCAGATGAAATCAGTATTTGATGCTATTATGCCTGTATATCAAGCCAAAGTGGACAACTGGGTTACAAATATACCGGATTCCAAAGAAAGGATAGCTCTCGAGTCTTTGGCGTATAACACAAAAGACGGCTCACGTTCTCTGCTTGGCCCAAAACTGGCAGATGCCATTGTTGCTGGTAACCGTGCCGAATCCTGGTATGAGATACGATACAATTCTAATAGCAATAAACTGCCAGGGATCGCCAATCGTCGGTATCAAGAAGCAGCTATGTTCGGTCTCTACAATGATTCTGCTAATATTACAGTGGCGGATGCCAAAGAGATCATGCGGATGTACACCAGACATCAGGTTCTAGAATCAAATGTTGCCAACAAGATATACACGTATGAGAGCAGCTACCCACTTCCCTCAGGTATTGATGGTATTGATGTCTCAGTGAGTATTGCCAATGACTATCTGATTCAGAATTATGCCATGGGCAACACCATTGATGGCAGAGTTATTGTTGGCAGAGGACTGGAGTCATACAACTACCTGGAAAAGGGTGCCTGGAGTGATAACATCCTTGCTGGTCTATATAATGATCTCATGTTTGGGGAAAGAGGCAATGACAAGCTTAACGGTGGGGCGGGTAATGACGTAATCTATGGTGGCGACGGTGAGGATATGCTAATCGGCAGCACAGGTAACGACACACTTATCGGCGGCGTTGGCAACGACACATACATCATCAATGCCGGCGATGGGACCGATACGATAGAAGACAAGCAGGGCAACAATAAAGTTATTCTTTGCGGCAAAGAAATCAATTTGCTTTACAACAAAGGTAGCTATTACGCAAATGCTGATGGATCAATCAGGGCCGTCATGCAGGGCACGGACTTGGTTGTGACTCACATGCCTACAGGTAGCCAGGTCATCCTAAATGAAGATTTTCAGTGGGGCGATTTCGGCATCAACCTGATCGAAGTGTCGGAGAATCCTGATATTACAAATACAATATATCTGGACATTGAAGATCCAAACGATACGGACCATCGCGGCAGGTATTATGGGACGAATGGCAACGATTTAATCGTTGGCGGTAATGGCAATGATGAAGTTATTACATATTATGAACAAGCAGGAAATGATTGGTTGCAAGGCGGTGGCGGTAACGATCTGGTTCAGGCCTGGGCAGGGCCTGGTAGCTACCTTCTTGAGGGAAATTCGGGCGTTGATGCCATATTTGGGAGTTACGGAAGTGACAAAGTATTTTGTGCAGATTATGGCGAGATGGTCGAATTGATCACAGCCGGAGAAGAGGCGGAAAATCTTCAGGAAACTGGTGATTTAGCTGCTGGCGGGCCAGGTAATGATTTTATCTATGGCAGCAATGCACGAGACGGATTGTTTGGCGGGCCGGGCAATGACCTGCTGGTTGGCGGAGGTGCCGATGATGTGATCTTTGGCGATTGCGCTTATCTGGGTGTTGGACAATCGACATCGTATTGGGGATGGTCATTTTCCGTAAATGAAGCTTTAGGCGTAGAGTTTCATAATGTGCCATTAGTACAATACCTTGCAGATTATGAAGCTGGCGACGATGTGATTTATGCCGGGACAGGAAACGATTACGTCGATGGGTTCGCCGGTGATGATGAAATCTATGGTGGAAATGGTCACGACACAGTATTTGGCGATAGGGGCAATGATTTTATTGAAGGCGGAGCTGGCGATGATATCTTGATCGGAGATGACAATAATTTGGCCATCGAGCTGCACGGTGATGATTATATCGATGGTGGGGAGGGTAATGATTCAATAGAGGGGCAGGGTGGGCGCGATGAACTTTTCGGTGGAAATGGCCTGGATACCATCTATGGCGGAGAAAATGACGATTACCTGGATGGCGAAGCCGGAAATGATACCTTGTATGGCGGTGACGGAAACGATCAGATATTCGGCGGAGAAGATAACGATTACATCGAAGGCGACTATAGCGATCTCGCCGGAAATGATTACCTGGATGGCGAAGCGGGCGATGATACGATTATAGGTGCAGGCGGAGCGGACCAAATATTCGGTGGCGATGGAAATGATCAGTTAGTCGGGGACGCGGACAATATCCTCGTTGCAGATCAGGGGGATGATTATATCGACGGCGAAGCAGGTAACGACTTGCTGTTAGGTTATGCAGGCAATGATACGCTCATTGGGGGAGATGGGAACGATTCTCTATATGGCGGTTCAGGCGACGACTATATCGATGCGGGCGATGGAGCAAATACCATATATGGCGATGACGGGAACAGCGAAATCTATGCAGGCAGCGGTGACGATTACATTGAGGGGGGGGCAGGCAGTGCCTATATTGATGCGGGAGACGGCAACAACACAATATTCGGCGGCAATGGCACAAATGAGATCTACGCCGGAATCGGCAACGATCAGGTTGTGGGCGGTACAGATGCTGACTATATCGATGCCGGAGACGGCGGAAATCTAGTAGAGAGTCAGGCTGGAAATGATGTCGTGTTCACGGGCGTGGGGAACGATTCCATCTGGGCCGGAGCGGGAGCGGATGAGGTCTATTCCGGTGATGGAAATGACGCTATCTATCTGGACAATGGCGATGCTAATGATGCAGCCGATTTTGCAGACGGTGGTGCAGGGGATGACACGATTGTCGGCGGCAGCGGGAACGATTCTCTGTACGGAAGTGACGGCAATGATTATCTCCAAGGTGACGGCGGGAGTGATACGTATGTCTTTGGAACAGGAGACGGTTCCGACATTATCGAGAATTATGCAGCGGATTATGCCACGACAACGGATACAATTCAGATAGGCGCTAATTTGTGCGACGTGACCGTCACAAAAGAGAATAACGATTTGCGCATCAGTATAAACGGCTCAACCGATTCGCTGCTGATCTGGGACTGGTTCAGCAGTTCGGCCTATAAAACCGATCAAATATCATTTGCCGATGGCACCCTACTCACGCCGACACAACTTGAAGGTCGCATTCAAACGATTGTCTATGGCACGGCCGCAAACGATTCAATCATCGGCGGAAGTTTTTCCAACACGATTTATGGTTATGCCGGAAACGATACGATCTATGCCGGTGCAGGCAATGACACCATTTACGGCAATGAGGGTGATGATAATATATTCAGCAATGATGCAAACTATGGAGAAAACGGCAATAACCTCCTTGATGGTGGCGATGGGAATGACTGGTTGGTTGCAGGCGACGGTCTGGATACACTGATAGGCGGTGCCGGCGACGACAGACTGTGGTGTGAGGAGGGCGGCCTGGCAACGATGATCGGTGGGCTTGGCAATGATCGTTATTGTGTCGATGATTCTGGAGATGTGATTATAGAAAATACCGGCGAGGGCTATGATGAAGTCTTTATCTTCGCAACGCAGGCGCCATATGTTGTAAGTGACAATATCGAGGCCATAACGCTCGAATTGTATGGGCACGGCGCTGTCGGCAATGCGTTGGACAATACCATGACAGGCAACATCAGTGACAACGAACTGATCGGTATGGCCGGCAGCGATACCATCTACGGCATGGGCGGCAGCGACACGATCGACGGCGGTGCCGGCAATGACGAACTGTATTGCTATGAAGACTTATATGGAGGGACTTCATATCTGGGTAACAATACATACATTTTCGGAAGGGGATATGGTCAGGATTATGTTATTGACTATATGGGCAATGCAGACGTTATCTCTGTTAAGAGCGAAGTATTGCCCGCGGATATTACACTTAACCGCCAGAATAATGATCTGGTGCTCGCAATATCAGGCACAACCGATACAATGACCGTTGCAGACTGGTTTAACGACACTAACTACAGAGTCGAGCAGATCCAATTTGCCGATGGCACGACATGGGATGCGTCCTATATCGAATCGAATGCAGTCCCGATGGGTACCGACGGAAACGATTTGCTGAACGGAACCGGTGCAGACAATAGACTAATGGGTCTCGCCGGGAATGATACGCTGAACGGATATGCGGGCAATGACACCCTTGACGGCGGCACCGGTGCGGACAGCATGGTGGGCGGCTTTGGCGATGATACCTATGTTGTGGATAATGCAGCCGACGTCATCAGTGAAAATGCGAACGAAGGTACGGATACAGTTCAGAGCGCAATCAGTTATACGCTCGGCAATAACATTGATAATGTTTCACTTATCGGCAATGGCATGAGTCTTACTGCGACGGGTAATGCGTTAAACAATGTTCTGGTCGGAAACGGATATTACGACACACTCAATGGGGGCGCCGGCGCAGACACCATGCATGGATATGGCGTCGATACATATGTCGTTGATAACGTGGGTGACGTTGTTATTGATGAAGACGGTGTTTTTCAGGGTGAAGGGCACACGCCGGATACAATACTCAGTTCGGTAACCTATGTGCTTCCCGATGGCGTAGACGATCTTACGCTGACAGGGAGCAGCGCCATCAATGGCTCGGGTAACGATTTGGAAAACAGTCTGCTGGGAAACAGCGCTGTAAATATGCTGACCGGCGGTGCCGGCAATGACACACTGAATGGCGGAACCGGTGCAGATAACATGTGTGGCGGTCAGGGTAATGATACTTACATCATCGATAATACCGGTGACATTGTGACCGAGAATCTCAATGAAGGTTCCGATACCGTCCAAAGTTCTGTCACATATACACTGGGCAGCAACATTGAAAACTTATTTTTGACTGGAACATCAAAAATAAACGGAACAGGAAATGCTTTGGATAACTTGCTTTACGGAAACAGCGCAATAAATAACCTGACAGGTGGCGCAGGTAATGATGTCTTCTATGGCAATGGCGGCGCGGATACATTTATCGGTGGCGCGGGTGACGACACCTATTATGTGTATCAAACGGACGTCGCCATTACGGAAAATGCAAATGAAGGGACCGACACAGTTTACAGTACGGTGAGTTACAGCCTTTCAGGCAATATTGAAAATCTGTATCTAGTCGGGGGTGGCGCGCTCAATGGTATGGGGAATGCGCAGAACAATTACATCGCATTCGTGCCCGACACACCCCATTATGAGAATTACAATAATATCATCAATGGCGGCGCAGGGGCCGATACAATGTCTGGCGGATACGGAAGCGATACGTATATTGTAGATAACATCGGCGATATTGTTATCGAGGGGGAAAATAGCGAAGTGGGTCAAAGGGACATAATCCAAAGTTCAGTGACTTATACGCTTCCCTATGGTGTAGAAGATCTGACTCTGACAGGTACGAGCGCTATCAGTGGCACAGGCAATGAACTATGGAATAACTTGGTTGGAAATAGCGCCTCAAATTCGCTTACAGGTGGTGCTGGCAATGACACATTAAACGGCGGAACGGGCGCTGACAGCTTATCAGGCGGCATGGGCGACGATCTTTATATTGTTGATAATACGGGCGATATAATTACAGAGATTGCCGATGAGGGATCAGATACAGTCCAAAGCTCGATTACATATACATTAGGCAATAATGTGGAAAAGCTGACACTTACAGGTTCGTCAAGGATAAATGGAACAGGAAATGCCCTGGATAATTACCTTACCGGCAATAGCGCGAACAATACCCTGACGGGCGCCGCGGGGAATGACACCCTTGATGGCGGCTCCGGTAGCGATACGATGGTGGGTGGCGCTGGAAACGATACTTATATTGTACAAGCAACCGGCGACGTTGTTACCGAAAATGCTAATGAAGGGACCGACCTCGCTAGGAGTTCGATAACGTATACATTGGGCAATAACGTTGAGAACCTGACCCTGACCGGTACCAGTGCGATCAATGGAACCGGCAATGCGCTTGACAACACCATTATCGGCAATAGCGCCGCCAACACCCTGACCGGCAATGCCGGCAATGACACGCTCAACGGCGGCGCAGGCAATGATGCGATGGTGGGTGGCGCCGGAAACGATGTATACTATGTTGATAGCACCGGCGATACCGTAACGGAAAGTGCCAATTCAGGGACAGATACGGTTCTAAGCTCAATTACTCATACTCTAGGGAGCAATGTCGAAAATCTGACCTTAACGGAAACTAGCTCCATCAACGGAACAGGCAACGCACTCGACAATAACATCACCGGCAACAGCGGCAACAACACCCTGAACGGCGGTGCAGGCAACGACACCTACGTTTTCTCGAATGGAGGGGGAACCGATGTTGTCACCGACAGCGGAGCTGATTCGTCAACGCAGGATATCATTCGGTTCCAGAGCGATGTTCTGAAAGAGAGCATCGCCATCTTCCAGGGGACATCCGATCTGTCAATTGCATATGGCAGCACGGATAATATCACGGTTACAAGCCAGACCTCAACGAACTACGGCATCGAAAAGGTCCAGCTCGATAACGGGCTTTACATGACTGCCACGGACATCAACCAGCTGATTCAAAACATGGCGACCTTCGCTACGGCTCACAATCTGGCGTTCTCAAGCGTTAATGACGTGAAGGCGAGCCCGGATTTGATGGCAATGGTTTCAAGTGCCTGGCATTCTTAAAGCAGTGAACAGTAAATAGTAAATGTGAATAGTGAAGGTCAACGGGGGACGAGTGACAGGCTAATCTACTCGTCACCCGTTACCGGTTTCTTGTTACTGCGGCATTGTCGCTAATTGAGGAAGTGATGGATTCTGGTCTAGATTCTCTCTTGGTCATAGCCGGGCTGCACGGGATCGCGGTGGATGAGGCGAAGCTGCGACATGAGTATGGCTCCGAAGCCTTTACGGTCGAAAAACTCTTGCTGGCAGCGAAGTCGCTGGGAATGAAGGCGCGACTCGTGAATCAGTTGCCGGAAAGGCTGGACCGGGCGCCTCTGCCCGCCATTGCCCTGGATAAAAACGGGGGCTTTTTCATCCTCGCTCGGTACGATGCGGGAACGGCTGCCTCTCCGCAGGGGGATGCTTCCGGACAGTCTTCACCCAGGGTGCTGATCAAGCTGCCGGGGGAACGTCCTACCGTGCTAGATCTGAACGCCTTCATGGATCTCTGGTCCGGGCAGTTGATCTTTCTTACCTCCAAGGCGAGCTTCGCCGGGGAGATCGCCCGTTTTGACTTTTCCTGGTTCATCCCGGCGGTAGTCAAGTACCGCAAACTCCTCGGAGAGGTGCTGCTGATTTCCTTTGTTTTACAAATCATCGGTCTGACTACCCCACTCTTTTTTCAGGTCGTCATGGACAAGGTCCTGGTCAATCATGCAATGAAGACCCTGAACGTCATTGCGATCGGACTCATCTGCGCCACACTCTTCAGCTCCGTCCTGACCGGCATCCGCACGTACGTCTTCGCGCACACGAGCAGCAAGATCGATGTCGAATTGGGTGCACGCCTCTTTCGGCACCTCCTCGCCTTGCCCCTTGCGTATTTCGAGGCGAGAAGGGTAGGGGATTCGGTCGCCCGCATCCGCGAGCTCGAAAACATCCGCTCCTTTCTCACCGGCAACGCTATGACCCTTGTCATGGATCTTCTCTTCTCCTTCGTTTTTCTCGGGGTTATGCTCTGGTATAGCGCGTGGCTCACCCTGATCGTCGTTATTTCGCTTCCCTTGTACGCTCTCTTATCGCTTATCTTTACCCCAATCATCCGGGCGCGACTGAATGACAAATTCAACCGGGGTGCCGAGAATCAGTCCTTTCTCGTGGAAACGATCAGCGGGATCGATACGGTCAAGGCCCTGGCAGTCGAACCCCGATGGGTCCAGAAATGGGAGCAGCAATTGGCATCCTATGTCACTTCGGGACTATCCGTTACCAATGCGGGTATGTTGGCCGGAGGGGGTGTGAATCTGATCAGCAAACTCGTGACAGCGGCGATCATGTGGATGGGGGCCACCCAGGTCGTCGAAGGCAAGATGACCGTAGGGCAGCTGATCGCTTTCAATATGCTTGCAGGGCAGGTTTCCTCGCCGATCCTCCGCCTGGCGCAACTCTGGAACGACTTTCAGCAGGTCGGGATTTCCATGAGCCGCCTGGGAGATATTTTGAATGCCCGCACCGAGATTGTCGGCCAGAAGACGAGTCTGCCCCGGCTGAACGGTGCCATTGAATTCGATAAGATCACCTTCCGTTATCGCCCCGATGCGCCCGATGTCATCCGGGATGTCAATCTAAAAATCGCACCCGGAGAGGTGATCGGCATCGTAGGTCGATCGGGTTCCGGCAAGAGCACCCTGACCAAGCTGGTGCAGCGCCTCTATGTTCCTGACCGGGGTCGGGTTCTTATCGACGGCCAGGATATCGCCATTATCGATACTGCTTCGCTACGCCACCAGATCGGAGTAGTATTGCAGGAAAATACTCTTTTTAACCGCTCCATCCGGGACAACATCGCCCTGTCCAACCCTGCCCTGCCGATAGAAACCATTATTCAGGTGGCCAAACTGGCCGGGGCGCACGAGTTTATCTGCGAGATGCCGGAGGGCTACGATACCAGGGTGGGTGAACACGGCGTGGGGCTCTCCGGAGGACAGCGCCAGCGGATCGCCATCGCCCGCGCCCTGATTGCCAATCCGCGAATCCTGATCTTTGACGAGGCGACGAGCGCCCTCGACTACGAATCCGAAAAGATCATCCAGGAGAATATGCGCCGGATCTGTACCGGCCGGACCGTTCTGATCATTGCCCATCGCCTCTCTGCTGTAAGGGACGCCAGCCGGATCATCGTTCTCGAACGTGGCCAGATTGTCGAGCAGGGCAGCCATAACGATCTTCTGAAAGTCCCGAAGGGGATCTACCGGTACCTCTATAACCTCCAACAGGGCGATCAGGCAAGGCCTGATGCTCCCGTGAAAGAGGCTGCGTCCCGATGAGTGCCCATAAGAGCTTCAAACACCGACTCAAGGCATATGTCGACCTCTGGCGTCAGTACAAGGCTGTATTCGCGTACCACTGGGAGAACCGAAAGCTCCTGAGTGGAAAAATTCTGAACGAAACCGAATCGGAATTTCTTCCGGCTGCCCTCTCGTTACAGGCCAAACCCGTCTCGCCTGCTTCGCGTATTGTAGCCAAAATAATGATGGCTCTGGTTGCGGTCCTGATCGCCTGGTCGATTCTGGGAAAGATCGACATCGTTGTCAATGCCACCGGCAAAGTGATTCCCAGTTCCCGGACCAAGACGATCGCCTCCGTCGATACGGCGAGCGTCGTTGCTCTGCATGTCGGAGAAGGGGAACAGGTCAGGGCGGGAAAGGTTCTTGTCGAACTCGATACGAGCGCCACGGATGCCGAGCGCGACAAGGCAAAGGGGGATAAGATCACGGCCCTCCTTCAGGCGGCACGATCCAAGGCCCTGATCAATGCCATAGATAATGGGATCTCCCCGAAACTGGCTGCCCTCACAGGCGTGCCTGCGGATAAATGGCAAGCCGAGCAGAGGCATCTCGAAGGGCAGTACCATGATTATATCGCCAAGTTGAAGCGCATCGAGGACGACATCGCCCGTTTTTCCCAGGAACTGCCCTTGGCGACCCAACGGGCGAACGACTACAAAGAACTCCTCAATAACCGCGATGTCTCCCGACACGCCTGGCTGGAGAAAGAACAGGCCCGCCTCGATCTCGAAGGACAGCTGGCAGATGCGCGCAACCAGCGAACGGCCCTGATTGCCGAAACCAGACGCGTGGCCTATGATGCCCTGACAGAAGGAGACAGGGCCGCTGCCGCTTCTCATCAGGATGCTATACGCTCCGCCGCCCATAGTCGACTTCTGAAACTGACGGCTCCGGTCGAAGGTACCGTCCAGCAGTTGACCATTCATACTGTCGGAGGCGTTGTACCGGCCGCGCAACCCCTCATGCAGATAGTTCCTAAAGAAAACAGAGTTGAGGTGGAAGCCTTTATCGAAAACAAGGACGTGGGTTTCGTTCAGGAAGGCCAGAGCGCTGCCGTCAAAATCGACGCCTTCGATTATACGAAATACGGCACTATATCCGGCAAGGTCGTGCATGTATCGCGTGACGCGATTCAGGATGAGAAGCAGGGATTGATCTATTCAACCAAAGTGGCGCTGGACAAATCTTCTATACTCGTAAACGGTCGCGAGATGCCGCTGTCCGCCGGGATGTCCGTCCGGGTGGAGATCAAGACTGGCGACAGGCGCATTATCGAATATGTATTGAGTCCGCTGATACAGCACAAAAGGGAGAGCTTAAACGAACGCTAGCATCACGGTCCGGAAACATTCATCTGGACGGCATTACGCTTAGGGTATGTTAAGCTAAGACGCAGTGACAAGTGACAGGTCACGGGTGACGTTCTCGTAAAAGAAAAGAGAAAATTTTGTTCAAGAAACAGGCATTATTCATCAAAAATTTATTTCGAATCCTTTTTGCGTGCAGTATAGCCAGTATAGCTTCCCAAGCGATTGCCTTTGATATCGTTGTGCCTTTTGTAGATCCTCTTAGAACGACCCCCAAGGAAATCAAAACAGGTATCACCTTGCCCGGAGATAAGGCGCCGGTCGCCTGTCCTGCAAATGTGGATTTTTCAGCTCCCCTGTCATTAAGCAATGCTGTGGATTTGGCACTGTGCAACAATCCCCAGGTGAAGGCATCCTGGGCCAATATCAAAGTACAGGCTGGCGTCTTGGGAGAGGCCAAAGCTGCTTATCTTCCCACCCTGTCGGGCACCGTTAACGCGCTGCACAGCAAGTCGGAATCCGCCGGTTACGATAATACAACGGACGGTGTGACCGTCTTTGGCAACGCCAACTGGCGGCTCTTTGATTTCGGAGGGCGAAAGGCCAATCGGCAGTATGCCGAAAGCCTTTTGGAGGCAGCGCTTGCCGGGCATGGTGCGACCCTGCAAAAGACCCTGGCGGCGGTGATTCAGGCTTACTTCGACGCCCATACAGCCAAAGCTGCCTATGAGGCCAGAGGCCAGGCCGAAGCCATTGCCGGAGATACCCTTAAGGCTACCAGGCATCGTGAGGAAAGGGGGGCTGCAGCCAGGAGTGATACCCTGCAGGCTGCCACGGCGCACGCGCGTGCCGTCCTGGACAAAAACCGGGCTCAGGGCAACTACGAAAAAGCCATCTCCGTCCTAATATATACAATGGGGATTCCGACGCAAACGCCTATCACCCTGGCGGATGATTTATCTGCCTCGACCGGGGATTATGTCCGGGAGCTTAATCGCTGGCTTGCCGATGCCCAGAAAAAACATCCGGCGATTCTGGAGGCACGCGCCCAGCTGGAAGCAGCGGGAAAGAAGATCGCGGTTGCGCGCTCGGAAGGATTGCCAGCCCTTGATTTTACCACTAACTATTTTCGCAACGGTTATCCCGGCCAGGCCATAGCTCCCAATCAACTGAATTCGTACACCGTTGGTTTGTCGTTATCGATACCCTTATTCAGTGGTTTTTCGAACACGTACAAGATCCGTGGGGCCGAGGCATCGAAAGAGCAGCGCGCAGCCGAATTGCAGGATACAGAACACAATGTACTCATGGAAGTGGTCAAGGCCTATGCCGATGCCGAATCTTCCCTGAAGAATCTGAGGGCATCGGACGACTTGATCGAAGCTGCGTGGGCTGCTTTGGAATCAACCCGGCGCAAATACG
The DNA here is from genome assembly GCA_002403175.1 of Syntrophaceae bacterium UBA4778. Next base: position 26,589 of record DHHG01000215.1, read on the forward strand.
ACAAGGGCGCAGCTGATATTCTGGAAATATTAAATGCCCAGTCAGCTATGGCTGATGCCAGCCAGGAGCGCATTCGATCTCTGGCCGAGTGGAACGAGTCAAGGTTGCGCTTGATGGCCGATTCGGGTCTATTGGGGAGGACACAAATACTCGATATAGAAACTCTCAATCGACCATAAAAAACGGGGACTCAGACCTAAGTCTAACTCCCCGTAATCACTGATTCCTATCAGATTGAATTTGGCGCCGAAGCCGGGATTTGAAGCGCAAAAAGATGGTTTTTTAACAAACTCAGATATATCGGCTATTCCCTTTGATTTCATCTGATTAGATCGTATTCCGCATTTATTCAATATGTGCAATAAATGCACTTTTTTCAACGAAAATGAAAAAAATTTACACCAATTTTACACCCCCCAAGCGCTCAGCGATGGAAGGTGAACGGCACCAATCCAGTTAATCCGCACGGAGCGTCTTTATTCTTTCGAGATCCTTCCGGCTGTTTTCCTGTGCATGCCACAGATCATAGGCCCTCTGGGCATTAAGCCAGAACTCGGGCGTGTTGCCGAACAACCGCGACAAGCGAAGGGCCATGACAGGCGTAATGGAACGGCGTTCGCGCAGAAGTTCGTTGATTGTCTGGCGAGATACACCCAGTGCTGAAGCCAGACTCGCGGTCGTCAGCTTAAAATCAGGCATGAAATCCTCCCGGAGTATTTCACCGGGATGCGTGGGCGCTATTTTTCGCTCTTTAATTTCTAAACTCATCTTTACACCTCAATGGTAATCAACAATCTCGACCTCGTAGGCATCGCCATCCCGGAAACTGAAACAGATCCGCCATTGGTCATTGATTGAAATCGCATACTGGCCCTTTCGATCTCCCTTCAGGCTATGAAGACAGTTGCTCGGAGGAACTCTAAGATCATCGAGGCACGCGGCATAATCGATGTATTCGAGTCTCCTGAGTGCCCTTTTTAATAAGTCAGGCTGGAGTCGGTTAGACCTGCCCGTAATGTAGAAATCCCGGGTATGCTTGTCAGCGAATGTCTTAATCACGGAATAAATGTCACGTATCACGTGACAGTTGTCAAGATCTTTCTTGATGGAGCCTTTTATCAGACCAGGCACACCTTTGCGACCCTGATACTCGATGCCGGAGAACATCCCGGCTGGGTGCAGACTATGATGGGGCATGAGACATTGCAGATGATTTACGAGAAGTACTATTCGTACATCAAGAACTACGAGCGGGATGAGGGCAGCGCCTTTATGGAGAAGGTCTTCAATCCCTCAAAAGCGCCGCAAAATGGAGCACTTTCAAATCCATCAGCTCCGGAATTTACACCAGCATTTACACCAAATACGAATGGGGAGCCGGAACCTATTTCCAACTCCCCATTATCACAGTGATTCATCACATCATTTTTGGTGCCGAAGCCGGGATTTGAACCCGGACAGGAGTACTCCCACTAGACCCTGAACCTAGCGCGTCTACCAAGTTCCGCCACTTCGGCAATTGAATGCCTAATTTATTCCGACGCGTCCTTCCTTGTCAAGAAAAAATCTTGAAAATAAATTTCATGATAGATATGTTAACGCAAATTTTGAGAATCAATAAATTTTCCCGAGCGGTTTAATATGAAAGTAATAAGAGATTTGCAGGATATAACGCCGGATCTGCACGGATGTATTATGACGATCGGCAATTTCGATGGAGTGCATCTCGCTCATCAAAAAATCATTCGCAAAGTAGTTGCGGAAGCGCATGAAATCGGTCAAAAAGCAGTGGTAATGACCTTCGAGCCTCATCCGCAAAAAGTCTTGCGACCGGACCAAAGCCCTTTTTATCTGATTACTACTCTGGAAGAAAAGATGGCAGTACTTGAATCTCTGGGCGTTGATGCTGCGGTCGTTATCGGATTTTCCAGGGATTTCGCCAAAACGACTGCTGCGGAATTTATCGATAATGTCATTTGCGGTAAACTCCACCCAAAAAAGATCCTGATTGGGCATGATTACACATTCGGCCGCGGCAAGGAAGGGAAACCGGAGTATCTCCGGCTCATGGGAGAAAAATGCGGTTTTAGCGTAGAGGTCATTCAAGCCGTTATGATGAATGAGGGAATCGTTAGCAGCACTCGGATTCGAAATGCCATTCTGAACGGAAGCATGGAGGAAGCAGCCAACCTTCTCGGCAGGCCGTACGTATTATCCGGTCAGGTCATCAAGGGTTTTCAACGAGGAGGTGAACTTGGGTTTCCGACAGCAAATATTAAGCCCGATAAGGAACTGATGCCGCCGGAGGGCGTTTATGCTGTTTTTGTAGAAATAAACAATAAGAGGCATCAGGCCGTGGCCAATATCGGTTTCAATCCGACTTTTGCAAACGAGAACCTGAGTCTCGAAATCCATATTATCGATTTTTGTGACGATCTTTACGAAAATTATTTAAGAACGTTCTTTATTCAAAAGTTACGTGATGAAGAAAAATTCGAAAATCCGGATAGGTTGGTCGATCAGATCAAAAAGGATATCGAACGCGCCAGAGGAATTCTATCCCAATATCCAACAAATCAATTTTAATACTGATCCCGTCGCTTCTCTTAATGGGTCGGTTACGACCAGTTCGAAATTGCTGCGGGTAGGCGCGCATGCCCGCATGTCAATGAGAAGCAAGGGTTGTATTTATCTGATCAGCGTAGTTGCTGCATCCCGGAAGCTATTTCTGAAATTCCAAATCAATCGTATAGGATGAAAAATTTACAATCCTGAAGTTCCCCTTTTGTTTTATGCTGTTGGCCAGATAAAGCGAGTTCTCCGGATAACTAACGATGAACTGGTTTACCGATTTCTCTTCAACAGCTGTAACCCAGGCGATATTCTGAAGAAGCCCTTTGATCTCCGTAGTAGCATCGAAGTCGCCGTTTTTGATATTGATCGTGATCTTTTTGACATTGCCCTGAATATAACCGGCGATTTTGTCGAGAATGGTAGGGGTGATTTTTTCAACCAGATCTTTCATGCCTTCGGCTGCCGCATCTTCAACGCTGTTTGCAAGACCCTTGCCTTGTGCTGCCTCAGACCAGAGGATCTCCATATTTCCTGTTTTGCTGTTTCTGGCTACAATGCGATAATTCAGTCTTACCGTTACGTTATTGAAAGGCATGCTGAGGCCGTATCCGATATCCGCTCCCTTTTTTGTAGAAATGTTGTATTCGACCTTTCCGATGATCAGGACATTGGAGAGAAATTTGTAAAAAAGATTTCTAAGCTTGAATGTGTTTCCGGTCTTTGCCGCGTTCTCTATTTCAGTGGCATCCGCCGCCTGCGTCGGTGCAATATCTACAACTGTGTAATCCTGGCTTTTCAATTTTCCGATCAGGTTTTCGGAAAGAATATTGGATTCTTCATATTCATTGCTCTTCGGTCTTTTAGCTGGGATGAATACTGCAACAGAATTATTGAGGGCAAGATTGGATACGGCTTCCCTGGCCTTGGCCGGTTCAACACAGGCCTTTATTTTTACAGTCACTACGTCATCTTTTGTTTCCTGTCCGAGTACATCGTAGTTTTTTATAATCCCGCGTGCTTCGGATTTAACGGCTTCGTCGAAGAGGGTCATATTCTGGACGACGCTCTGGGCTTTCACTTCAACCCCAATCACCTTTTCAATTGCCGCCCATTTTGCACGGGCGACGGCTTCCATTTTAGCGGAAGGAGAGTCACCATTCACGATTGCGGCCTCTCCGCTCGATTCTACACACTTGACCTGTGCGGAAGCATCGGAAAAAGAAATCAGAAAAAAAAGACAACCCCAGATAAAAAAGAAGGTCCTCAGGTGCAGCATCATTCACCTCATCTGAATATTTTTAAATTCGATAGCCGATTGCATTCGAATTTGCAATGTTAAACTGATTCGATTTCATATAAGATAATTCCTTCTTCAGCTTGATATCCGGTACGGTGCTGATAAAAATCAGAATTTTGAGGTTAAGGTGAAAATCAAAAGTTTACATGATTGGAATGTAACCTATGCCGAAGCGATTCGTATTCAGGAGAGGCTGAAAGATAAGGTAATTTTGGAAGATGCACCAGGGATCGACAACATCTCAATCCTGGGTGGTGCGGATATTTCCTATAACAGAGGCGATGACCTTTTCTTTGCCGGTATCGTTCTCCTTCGATTCCCTGAGATGGAAGTCATAGAAGAAGCTGAATTTTCGGGGAAGGTCCTTTTCCCCTACATACCCGGGCTGCTGAGTTTCCGCGAGGGACCGGTACTGCTTGAGGCTTTCAAGAAACTCCGGAATTGTCCGGATGTTGTCCTCTTTGATGGGCAGGGCATTGCGCATCCGAGAGGGTTGGGTTTGGCGTCACATATGGGCCTTTTTTTGGATATTCCTACCATCGGTTCCGCAAAAACCAGGCTTTTTGGGAAGCATGAGGACGTGGGAAAAGAGCCGGGAGATTTTTCTTATCTGTTTGGCCAAGATACGATCATTGGGGCTGCCCTCCGGACTAAAAAAAATGTCAAACCAATTTATGTGTCTCCGGGACATCGTATCGGTTTGGCGAGCTCTATTAGAATCGTTCTTTCAAGCTGCCGGAGTTACAGAATTCCGGAGCCGATCCGCAGGGCGCATTTACTGGTTAATCGGATGAGACAAGATTCGGCAGGACTTGAGGGATAAGAAACTGTTCTGCAAAAAAAATCGATTTAAGCTGAGGACGTGTTCCGTAAGCACACTAATTTTTGCTGAAATAAATATTCCCGATAAAGCCCTCCGCCTGCGTGCCTGTGTGCTGTGAATTTATGAAAATCTCCATTCCTACAGTCGGTCCGGTCGGTTCGCCACCATTGATATCAGGAAAGAGTTTTTTGTAATCCGCATAGATATTTCTCTTCTCTGTATGCCACTGGTTCAATTTATCCACCTTATTCTTTACAACATAGTATCTCAGCTTGCCGGCGCATATCTGTGGACTTCTTCCGGTACTATTTTTCGGGGCCTCGTTATCCCAGATATAACCGATAACGGGTGAATGGAACTTCTCCGGCAATCCCGTCGCAGGGAATGCAACATAGATCTGGAGTACCTGATCGTCTGTTGCACGTTTTCGGATATCTCCTCCGTAGGGTAGTTTAGTGGCGGCCCATTCCCAATTCAAATAAGGATACTCCCGGATATCCACTTTGAATCCTTTTTTGATTCCAAAGGAGGATTTATTGCTGATCAGGTGTAAATAGTTAGAATCGCCTATTTTAACGAGCGTTATGATAGGTTTTCCTTTTTTGATATCCAGTTCCCATCCCGCAGGAACGCCCTTCGCAGATAACGGCGAGAAATTGGGAACAGGAATTGTGTCTGACAAAGCGGAAGGACTACCAATACAAGTAAAAAAAATAATCAAAGAAAAGAATAAAGTTTTAAATGACATAAAGCAACTCTGCAACAGACCATCTGACCGGCAGCAAAAAATAAATTGCGGTTTGGTTCCATCCCGGAGGATTTTTCAAAACCAGCACATTCTTGCGATTTGAACAGCTTCAAAATTCTGTTCCCGGCGGGTCTGTAATGTTATTTGAAATTTAAAAAAGAATAATGCAATCACCAATCAAATATTTCTCATCAGGACCGGGTCTGATAAATATCCATTATTTGGGTTCTCGTGAGGATGGGGTCGATTCGATCGACGTACTTTTTGATGTTTTCTGTTCCGCCTTCTTCGCGGTCGACGAGAACAATAACGCGCTCAATCGTAAAACCAGCTTCTCTAACTGCTTCGATTGCTGTAATCGTCGAAGCTCCTGTGGTTACAACATCATCGAGGACGGCCAGGATTTCACCAGGCCGGAGATTCCCTTCGATCTTTTTTCTGGTTCCGTGTTCTTTGGAATCTTTTCTGACAATAAAAGATTTTATAGGCCTGCCATTTTGAAATGAGATCAGCGAAACGGCATTGGCGATCGGATCCGCTCCAAGGCTCAGCCCTCCCGCAGCTGTAACTTCAGAGTTTTTCAAGAGATCAAAAACAAGATTTCCGATCAGATTCATTCCCTCGGGATCGAGCGTGGTCGGTTTGCAATCGAAGTAGAAATGGCTTTTTTTCCCGGATGACAACGTAAAAGGTTCATCTTTGCTGTATTTAAAAGATCTTTCGATAATAATCTCTGCTAATCTATTTTTCATTTCTGATATATTCATGGCCTATCCTCATCATCTGTTTAAAAAACGGCGCATAATACCCTACTCGAAAAGTGGTGGCAATAAAAAATAATTTCATGAGAGATCTTCCAACCCCGATAGAAAATACAAGTTTCAAAAGGGGAAAAAATCAAAGACAAAAGACCGGACAGGGATTACGCGCTTTTTCAGGATTCTTTTGATTTGAAAGAGCGAATGATATGCACTGCCTCGACACCGTCCTTGGCAAAATGAGCTCCGATGGCATGGGCGTATTCTTTGGTAACCACCGCTCCGCCGATTAAAAAAGGACATCTGACGTTCCGTTTCTGCGCTAGTTCGATTGTTTCGCGCATTTTTTGCATGGTTGTCGTCATGAGTGCGGATAATCCGACCGCGACAGGCTGATGATGCTGTGCTTCGGAAATAATACGATCTGCCGAAATATCTTTTCCAAGGTCTATCACCTCATATCCGTGATTACGTAAGATCAAGGCGATAATGTTCTTCCCAATATCGTGTATGTCCCCTTCGACTGTCGCCAGCAGAACTTTACCTTCATTCCGGACGGCCTTTTCAGCACGAAGACAGGGTTCAAGGTGGTCGATACCTATTTTCATGGTCTCGGCGCCTGCGATGAGCTGCGGCAGAAAGTAGGTTCTTTTTTCAAACAGGTTGCCTACTGCCGTGATCGCAGGGATCATGAAGGTATTGACCAGATCAAAGGCGCTGATGTCGCATGTCAATGCCTGATCAATAAGGATGGTTATCTCCTCACGATTTCCATCGAGAATTGCTTGATAGATCTTGCGGGCAGGCGATTGCTGCTCAGATTCGGGTCCGGTTTCTTTTCCCTGCCGACCTGATTGCGCCTCTGCGCCTGAAAAACGCTCGATGTAGAAGCGTGCCCCTTTATCCTTCAGGGATAGGGCATCTGCTGCAAATTTGATGTTCATCAGTTCCTCATGCGACGGATTGGCTATTGTCATTGTTAGACCTTTGGCACAAGCCATTGCGAGGAAGGCGGCATTGATCCATTTGCGCTCGGGCATCCCGAACGAGACATTGGACAATCCGAGGATCGTCCTCATTTTCAGTTTATTTGCACACCACTCGATGGTATCGAGCGTTTCGAGAGCGGCCCCGGCGTTAGCGGCCACGGTCATAACAAGGCCGTCCACGATGATATCTTCCTGTGTAAATCCAAACGCTTTTGCCGCGTTGAGGACCCGGCGAATGATCCGCTTCCGTACAGTGGCTGTCTCCGGCACCTCTCTTTCCGTAAGGGGAAGCAATATGAACATTGCACCGTATTTGGCTGCTACGGGCAAAAGTCTTTTCATTTTTTTCTTTTCGGCTGAGATGGAATTAATCAAGGCGCGTCCGGGATATAGACGCAATGCGGCTTCAATGGCATCTATATTAGGCGAGTCGATAACGAGGGGAAGATCGGTCGTCTTTGCAAGAAATCCGATTACTTCCCGCATTATTGCGGTTTCATCGATTCCGGGTACTCCGACGTTGACATCCAGAAGCTGTGCGCCTTGCTTTTCCTGATCTCTGGCCATTTCCCTGATCAGGGTGTGCCGGCTGGAGGCTAAATCCTGTGCCAGAGCTTCCCTTAAAACTTTTTTCCCGGTAGGGTTTATGCGCTCTCCTACTACAACCAGAGGGGTTCTGGATTCCAGAACGATATGTCCCCTGGCAGAACTGAGGGCCGCTATTGATCTTTGCAGCGGCATATAGGGCCGGTCGTTTCCAATGACCTGTTTCAGCGCTGCGATATGCCGCGGGTCCGTGCCACAACATCCACCCATCAGATTGGTTCCATCGGCGACAAATTTCTTCCCGAATGCGGCGAAGGGGGACGGATCCAGATCAAAAACGGTCTTTCCCTCAATCAACTTGGGAATTCCTGCATTGGGTTTGGCTGCCAGTGGAACCTTGGCGTATCGCTTCATGGAGGATATCATCTTCAACATGGTATCCGGGCCGGATGAACAGTTGCAGCCGACCGCATCAGCGCCGAGGCTCTGGAGGGTAATCAGGGCCGAAATGGCATCGGTGCCGTTCAGGGTGCGTCCGTCCTTTTCGTATGTCATGGTAACGATGGTGAAAGAATCAGAGATCTCCTTGATGGCGATAAGCGCAGCCCTAGCTTCCTGAATATCCATCATGGTTTCGATTACAAAGAGATCCACGCCTCCGTCGAGGAGACCTTTTGCCTGCTCTTTGAAAATCTCAATGGCCTTCTCAAAGGGTAAGCCTCCGAAGGGCTCAAAAAACTGGCCGGTTGGACCGATATCACCGGCGACAAGCGTCCTGTCGCCGGAAACCTTTCTGGCCAGCATCGCAAGATTTCGGTTTATTTCGCGAATATCGGTTCTTCCGTACTGCTTGAGTTTATATTCATTAGCGCCGAAGGTGCAGGTATATATGATATCCGATCCTGCCTTTATATAATCTTCGTGCACGGATTCAAGCACGGCAGGGTTTTCCAGAGACCATAATTCGGGACATGTGCCCGCGCTCATCCCCCGCTTTTGCAGTTCCGTTCCGGTCGCTCCGTCCAAAATGAGTATTTGTTGATCAAGCAGTTTGTTAATAGCAGCCTTATCCAAAGTAACACCTTTCAAATTATGCAAATTCCTCTATTCCCATAATGGCCGTTACGGATTTTTCCGGAATGAGCATCAGGCTTTCTGTCAGGCTGATGCCGAGTCGATCCAGTGATAATGCTTTATAAATCCATCTTTGATTCTCAATGTCGAAATCTCCATATCCGGCGGAAAATCTTCCGTTTGTGAGCCGTTTATTTTCTCGTCTGAGTTCGTGGTTGAAATACCGGATTATCCAGTCCAGTGCCGCGTCTGCCATTTCGCCTGCGACAGCATCCAAAACGACCGCCCGAGTCAAGTTGTTGCGGGTCGAATCCTGCCTGATCGTTTCCATTATATTTGGACCGGCAGTGGCTCCAATCAGCAAAATTTCATTGGAGCGCGAAAGCATGTTTGCCAGTTTCACGCTTTGGATTATGTAACCTGAAGAGAGAGCGATTTCAGAAACCGATTTGTTGCACACAGGAATACGAACCCCTGCGCCCTTTAGCTGAATGTCCGAGAGGGCATCATCCATATAATTTTCGATTTCTCTGGCCTGAGTGGGAGACAGCTGAGTTTTTCCTCTTTTGAATCCCATGCGCCTGAAAATTTCTTTGCTGGGGGCCGGAATCTCAATTGAATCAAAAAAAATGGGCTCCAATTGCAATGCCTCACTATTCAGGACTTAATTATCCGTTCATATCATTTTTGCTCTTTAAACAAAAGTCATTAAAAGGGTTTGGCCGGTTCGGCGCAAGGTGGGAGCAATAGATTGAGTGAATGCTGCTTAATTTTGATAAACAGCTGTTTTGAATTTAGGAATAGCTGTTGGGTGGTGTTACGGAATACAATATCAGGCGACTGTCCTGCACTTGTCCTTGGAGACAGCCGCCTGCATTGCTTCCTGAACGAATTTTAACCTCGTACTTACCGCGCCTGCTGAGATGGCATTCTGGGAATACAGCATTCCCAAGAGGGGAGGCCATCCGCGTTCCTTAACTTCATCGTCAAATCACCCTTGCTCACATCTTGAGCAACAATATTATTTTGCCCCATGGTTATGTATTTTGCTCCTTTGACATCCACGAGATCTCCTACATTAAATTTCAGCCGCTGATTGTTTACAAACCACTTTGGTCCCAAGAATATGACCCAGGTATCTCCTTGGGGTGTTTTAATCTGCATTTGATTACTGCCCGCAACACCTCTCATGTCCTCTACCTTGGTAACAGCTCCGTGTACCGTCACCATAGCAGGCTGGGCCTGGGAAATCGGAGGCTCTCCCTGCTGGTTAAGAGGGGTTCCGATGAGCCACCAGTTGGGTATGTTCTGTTGCATTTCCAAAGGTTGCGAGAATGCCGCACTTGAGAAACAAAGGAATATCAAAAATAATCCAAGCACAGCCATCAACATCTTTCCTCTTTTTTTCATGGTTCCCCTCCTTAAATTTATTTGGATATTCAACTTTGAGATTACCTGAAAGGAAGCGCTTCAGGCTGGCCGTGCATTCTGGCGCAGCAATGATGAAATCGGGCCACCCTAAAAGAATATGGAAGCAGATGAAAAGTATATACGATAATTCAGAAAGCGGTAATATAAGGAAGGACCTGATTTTGTGATTCGAAAAACCTGAATTGAATATGGCTAACTGATTTGCTTGCGTGCCCATGGCAGACTGAAAAATACACTCGCTTCCGGATTCGAAAACTGGTCAGGAAAATAAAAGATAGGAAAAGAAAACCAAATCTACTCAAGCGCGAAGAGTGATCCTTGGTCGATCTAAAATGGGATTATTGTCGATCAGCACGTCTGTCCCATAAACATCAGAAATATTTTTTTCTGTTATGACATCATTGGGATGGCCGCTCGCATGTATTCTGCCCGATTTGAGAAAAACAAGACGGTCGCAATAATCGGATGCCAAATTGATATCGTGAGTCACAGTTATAACAGTTAACCCCTGGTGGTTGCGTAAGTCTCTGACCAGGCGAAAAAAATCAATTTGGTGCCTTATATCCTGAAATGCCGTAGGCTCATCCAGGAATATGACATCAGGCTTCTGCGCAAGCGCCCTGGCAAGCATCACTCTTTGCCTTTCTCCGCCGCTCAATTCGTGGATGCCGCGATTCCCGAGCGGTAGAATTTCCGTCATGCGCATCGCATCATCAACGAGTGCAAGATCATTTTCATTTTCGAATTTCATGAATCCGATATGGGGCGAACGTCCCATCAATACAATCTCTCGGACACTGAAAGGAAAGACAATGGGGGTATCCTGGGACACCATGGCAATTTTTCTGGCCAATGATTTTCTTTTGATATCCTTTATTTCAACCCCATCTAACCGCACACTGCCTCTTTCAGGTCTAAGTATGCCTGTCATAATTTTCAAAAGGGTACTTTTCCCAGAACCATTGGGGCCAAGAATTCCCAAAAATTCTTTTTTCATAATCCGGAGGCTAATATCGTGAATAATCCACTCAGAGTCATAACGGAAGTCGATACTTTCCAATTCCAGGATAGGTAGATGGGGTTCATATTTCTTCGGCACTGTTTTTCCGTCCAATCGATCCTCCTGCTATCTGAGTTCTTTCTTTTTCAGAAGATATATAAAAAAGG
>DHHG01000037.1 GCA_002403175.1 Syntrophaceae bacterium UBA4778
AAGGCATTTCGGATGTCAAGATGAAACGCCTTGGGGTGGACGACACGTTCGTGGAGCATGCAACTCAAGCCGAATTGCGAAAACAATTCGGCATAGATGCGCAGGGTATCGCGAGAGCAGTTGTGGAAGTGGTTGCATCGGATCAGTTGGAAAGATTGCATGAAGAGAAGCTCATCAGGTCAAAAAATAAGGTTGGATAAAATCATTGTTGATCGCGGGATTGCTCAGACCCGAGAAAGAGCCAAAGCATTAATCCTGTCCGGCATTGTTCTTGTTCAGGGAGAGCGGATCGACAAGGCGAGCGCAATGATTGATTCGGATGCGCAAATTTCTATTAAAGGAGAAGACAATCCATATGTAAGCAGAGGCGGTCTTAAGCTAAAAGGCGCTCTGGACCACTTTCAGATTGATGTTGCCGGAAAAACAGCACTGGATGTTGGGGCTTCAACGGGCGGCTTCACCGATTGTCTTTTGCAGCAAGGGGCTCTGAAGGTCTATGCATTGGATGTAGGATATGGTCAACTGGCCTGGAAGCTCAGAACAGATAAGCGCGTCATCAATATAGAGAGGACCAACATCCGCTATTATTCCGGAGAAGCTATAAACGATGATATTGATATCGCTACAATTGACGCCTCATTTATTTCTCTAAAACTGGTCCTTCCGGCGGTCATTAAATTTTTAAAACCTGGATCAGGTTTGCTGGCTCTAATTAAACCGCAATTTGAAGCGGGTCGTGAGGAAGTCGGAAAAAAAGGTGTTGTCAGAGATGCTGAAGTCCATCGTAAGGTTGTGCAGGCAATCATAGATTTCTGCCGGGAATTGGGTCTGAATGTAATTGGGACTTGTGACTCTCCCCTGCTTGGTCCGGCAGGCAACAAAGAATTTTTTATTTATGCGGTTGCCCTGAATATATAAAAAGAGTGGAGGAAAACAAATAAAATGATATTATTCTTCCTCTTACAAAGAAAGCTTTTCAGGTCGGAAGTTTATGGAAATAAAATTGGCGAAAACAGCCGGATTCTGCATGGGGGTAAGGCGTGCTGTTGACATGGTGCTTCAAATTGCCGCTCGAAAAGAGATTGAACCTATTTATACTTATGGCCCATTAATTCATAATCCGCAAACAGTGGATATGCTGAGGAAACAGGGGGTCGTTCCAGTCGATGATTTGGAGAATATAAAAAAAGGAATGATTATCATCCGTACCCACGGAATTTCACCTCAGGAAAAAGAAAGGATTCAGGCAAAGGGAATAAAAATTATCGATGCGACCTGCCCTAAGGTGGTTCATGTCCAGGCGATTATAAAAAAACATGCCGCCCAAAATTATACGATCATGATTGTGGGTGACAGTGAGCATCCGGAAGTTGAGGGATTGCTGGGGCATGCGGGAGGGCATGGAATTGCGGTTGGGAATATCGACCATTTAGAAAAATTCCATCCTGTCGAGAAATTGTGTGTTGTTGCCCAAACGACTCAGTGCAAAGAGGCATATGCTGATATTGCAAAGCACATTGCTGAAAAGATGCCCGGTGCTTTGATTTTTGATACCATTTGCGATTCGACGGAACAGAGACAGGCTGAAGCCAGGAAACTGGCTTCTGAAATGGAAGTCGTTCTGATCATTGGTGGGCACAACAGCGCAAATACCAGAAGACTTGCCAACATATCCGAAAGCCACGGAACACCAACCTTCCATATTGAAACTGCAGGCGATCTCAAAGATATTCGGCTGGACCGGTTTGAAAAAATCGGAATTTCAGCAGGTGCTTCAACGCCTAATTGGGTAATAAAGCAAATAATTTATGCGCTGTCAGAAATAGGATTCCATAAGCAGGCAGTTTCCTGATAATCGTTAGTCTATTAAATCAATACTTTTTGCATTTTCTGGGGTGGATTTGTCAGACGCATTGTGCTAAAAGGCATCGAGTGGTTTGCCTTCCTTTTATAATTGCGAACCTCGGAGAAATGAAGATAGTGATTAAAAAAATTGGCTTGTTTTTAGTACTGGTGGTCTGTATATCCCTTATGGGGTGTGGAGGAAAGATCCGCTATTCTCAAAGCACGCCTGAAGCTAAAGATTTTCATCCGGAGAGAATTGCGGTTTTGGCCGTGGATACGGATGCTTTTCCGGCAGCTGAGGGTATTGGGGAACAGATCATTACCGATATGCTTGAAAAAAAGCATTGGTATACAAAGGTGGAATCACCTGCAATTTTTAAAGCCAGTTTGGAAAAAGACGAAGACCTGAAAAAAACAATTTCAGAATATCTGAAAAAGCTTAAAATGGTAAATTTCTCCGATCCTGATCTCAGTAAAAAAATCGGGGAGAGATTAAATGTGCAGGCTTTTTTTGTGGGAAAAATTGACTTATGGAATTACTCCATTGAAGACAAAAAGAAGTTCGCAAAAGTAGGGATGGAAATACGGCTGATTGATGCGGCAACAGGAAAAGTGATCTGGCGGGCTAATCACAACAGGATTAAAGATTATTGGCTTTTCAAGCCGGATCTCTCCGAGATAGCGAAAGGCCTTGTAAAAGATATAATCAATTACGTGCCGCGTTAATCGAAAGAGAATTAATGATTAATTAAGGGGGGTATCGGATGAAAGAAGAAGTAGCTAAAGCAATTAATGAGCTCCGTCCGAGTCTGCAGGCTGATGGAGGAGATGTTATTCTTGTTGATGTTACGGAGGATGGCGTTGTTAAGGTGCAATTAATAGGAGCGTGCAGTGGTTGTCCCATGTCTCAGATGACCTTAAAAATGGGAATAGAAAAGTACCTGAAACAGAGTGTCCCTGCAGTTAAAGAAGTTATTTCCGTTTAGATACGGAGAGCATAGACCGAAATTAAAAGCATGAGGTTCTCGTAACCCATGCCAAAATAACAGGAGGATAAATAAAGGAAATGGCTTATACGATTACAGACGAATGCATCGCATGCGGAAGCTGCGAAGGAGAATGCCCGGCGGAAGCGATCTCCGAAGGTGAAGAGAAATATACGATTGATGGGAAACTCTGCACCGATTGCGGCGCATGTGCTGATATCTGTCCGGTGGAAGCGATCATCTCAGGATCATAAATTCAGCAGAAATAGGAACAGGGATAATGCCGGAATTGTCTCCAATTCCGGCATTTGAATTTCCGTGCCCGCCTATGTAAACTTCCGATATGAAAGTAGACGAATGCGAAAATTTATAACCTTTGAGGGAGTCGAGGGTTGTGGTAAATCAACCCAAATAAAGCTGATCGCGGATGCTTTGCGTATAGAGGGTAGAGATGTCCTTGCGACGGAAGAACCGGGTGGAAGTGATATCGGCAAAGAGCTTCGAAGGTTGCTGCTGAATAGATCCCAGATCAAAATCTCCTCGGAAGCGGAGCTCCTCTTGTTTATGGCGGATCGGGCGCAGCACGTTCGAGAAATGATTCTGCCGGCACTGGATGAGAACCGGATTGTCCTCTGTGATCGCTTTTCAGATGCAACCATTGCCTATCAGGGGTTCGGTCGGGGCATGGATCTCAAAGATATTGAAAATTTGAATCGTTTTGCATGTGCCGATCTGAAACCAGATTTGACATTCCTTTTTGATATCTCTGTGGAGGAGGGTATTGCTCGCGCGATGAAAAGAATGGCCAATGCCGAATTATCTAAACGCGAAGACCGTTTTGAATCAGAAGAAATCAATTTTCATGAAAGGGTACGGAAGGGTTATTTGAAACTGGCTCAGAATGAAGCAGCAAGATTCCGCATCGTAGATGGGTCAAAAGGCATTGAGGAAGTCCATGCGGCAGTTTGGGCAGAGATAAACAAGATCATATAAGATTGAACATTCCGGGTCTCCCGGAGGTCAACTTCTAAATGTCGGAATGACGATGTCGTTCAAGCAAATTTATGGACACGAAAAAACGCTCTCAATATTGAATGCTGCTATCTGCAATGAACGGATTGCGCATGCTTATCTCTTTTATGGGATTGAGGGTGTTGGGAAAAAAACAGTAGCTTATAATTTCGCAAAGGCAATCAATTGCCTGCAAAACGGCCCCGATGCTTGCGACAGCTGCGCATCCTGTTTGAAAATCGACCATGGGAATTATCCCGACCTGATAGAAATAGATCCCGATGGACAATTCATCCGGATAAAAGAGGTTCGGGAAATCCAGAACCAGATGAGATTTGCTCCTCTTGAGGGTAAGGCGAGATTTTTCATTATTAGAGAGGCTGACCGGATGAACGGTGCTGCTGCTAATGCTCTTCTGAAAACATTGGAGGAGCCCTCTGCCTGTAATGTCTTGATACTGATATCATCAAAACCTTACCAGCTTCCGGCGACTATCGTTTCCCGATGTCAGCGCATCCGCTTTGATCCGCTCCCGGTAGAAATTGTTGCAGCCTTCTTGGAAGAGCAGTGCAGTCTGGACAGGGACAAGGCTTTGATTTTGGCTGCTTCCTCGGCCGGAAGTATCGGGAAGGCGCTCGAAATGAATGAGGAAAGTTATTTTGAATTCCAAACTTCGGCAATGGACAGGTTCTTGAGATTACAAGATCCTCTTGATTTTTTCTCTTTTTTGTCCGATTTTGGATCAGAAAAAAAGGACATCATGAGAATCCTCGGTACCTTGACGATGTGGTATCGGGATATGTTGTATGTTTTGGAAGGTGGGAACGAGAACAATCTGATTCACCGGGACAGGATCGATGATATCCGGAAAGCAATTACAGGCTTGACCGGACCGATTATACTTGAAAATATCAAAACGATCAGCAGGACACAAAGGGCTATTGAACAGAATGCCAATAAGCAATTGGCGCTTGAATGCATGATGTTTCGACTTTTTACAAACATACTTCCCCGGAAGGGAAGAAGATGAATAGAAATTCAAGAGGCCTCGGGCTTCAGGTTTAGGAAATAGAAAAATGGAAGAGAGTATAGTTGACGATCTGCCAAAAAATATTGTGGGCCTGAAATTCAAAAAACAGGGGAAAATCTATACCTTTGAAGCGGCTGATCTTATATTGAAACCGAATGATAAGGTTATTGTTGAGACGGAAAACGGTTTGACCGTTGCGGTCGTAGCTACCGGTGTAAGGCAGGCACAAGCGGGCCAGTTCCCGCCAAACCTCAAAAAAATTGTCCGGAAAGTAACCCCGCAGGATTTGAAGGCGGATGAGGAAAACCGGAAAACGGAAAAGAACGCATTTGATTTTTGCTTCAGCCGTATTGCAGAAAGAAATCTTGCAATGAAGCTGGTGGAAGTAGAATGCCTTTTTGACAGAAGTAAGATCATCTTTTACTTTACTGCTGATAACAGGGTAGATTTCCGGGAGCTTGTAAAAGATCTTGTTCAGAAATTCAAAACCAGAATCGAATTAAGACAGATTGGGGTCAGAAACGAGACAAGAATTTGTGGCGGTATGGGAATCTGCGGACGAGAGATATGCTGTTCAACTTTCTTGCAGAATCTTGATACCGTCTCAGTAAAGATGGCCAAAGAGCAAAATATGCTCCTCAATCCGGAAAAGATTTCCGGACTCTGCGGAAGGCTGATGTGTTGCCTCGCCTTCGAATACGAGACTTATCGCGATATGAAAAAAAATATGCCCAAAATCGGAAAAATTAGTGAAACGCCTCTGGGGCGGGGTAAGGTCGTAAGGCAGAACATCCTGAAAGGCACGATTTCAGTACATATGGAAGACGGTAGGGAAGTAGAATTGGAAATAAAACCACCAAAAGAGGAAAAGAAGACAAAAGATCAGGGCTGATATAAGTCAGCTTTGCGATATATAGCGGTTAGTACGGAAGGATAGGTTATGAATGAGAAGACTTTTTATGTGACAACACCGATCTATTACGTAAATGCGTCGCCTCACATCGGGCATGCTTATACGACCATCATTGCGGATGTGCTGGCTCGTTTCAATCGGAGCCGCGGATATAAAACTTTTTTTCTGACCGGAACGGATGAACACGGTGATAAAATTGCTGAGGCAGCCCGTAAAGCGAACATTACGCCACAGGCCTATGCGGATAGTATCAGCGCTCAATTCCGTGAACTCTGGCCGGAGCTGGCGATTACCAATGACGCCTTCATCAGGACGACCGATCCCGAGCATATTCGAACCGTCCAGTTGATTTTGCAGAAAGTCTATGATTCAGGAGATATTTACTTCGGCCAGTACGGAGGTCACTACTGTGTTGGTTGCGAGCGTTTCTATATGGAGACGGAGCTTGTGGACGGAAAGTGTCCCGATCATCAGGTTGCGCCGGAGTTCCGGCAGGAAAGCAATTATTTCTTTAAGATGAGCCGTTATCAGGACTGGCTGATCTCATACATTCAGGATCATCCCGATTTTATCCGTCCTGAACGCTATCGCAATGAGGTTCTGGCATTCCTTCGGGAGCCCTTGGGGGATCTTTGTATCTCCAGGCCCAAATCCAGACTCACCTGGGGTATTACACTGCCTTTTGATGAGAATTATGTCACGTATGTTTGGTTCGATGCCCTGATCAATTATATTACCGGTATAGGTTACCCGGATCGAGAAAGCTTCACGATCTTCTGGCCTCATTCCAACCACCTGATTGCCAAGGACATTGTGAAACCGCACGGAATCTACTGGCCGACCATGCTCAAGGCCGCCGGGATCGAGCCTTACAGTCATCTGAATGTTCATGGGTACTGGAATATCGAGCAGAGTAAGATGTCCAAGAGCCTGGGAAACATCGTGCGTCCGCTTGATTTGAAAGATAAATATGGCCTGGACGCATTCCGGTATTTTCTCCTTCGAGATATGGTTTTCGGACTCGATTCGAGCTTCAGTGAAGAGAGCCTGGTGCAGCGCCTCAATTCCGATCTGGCCAATGATCTTGGAAATCTTGTCAGCCGTGTTCTTCAGATGGCCTTGAAGTATTTTGAGGGGAAAACGCCTGAATCGACACAGAATTTGGCTGATATACCTGAAGATTTGACGCTTAGGGAGCGCTCTGCATCCGTTATTTCTGAGGTCGAGTCCGCATTTGAAGAACTGGCCTTTCACAAGGCCCTGATCGCAATTTGGGATTTTATCAATCTCGCCAATAAGTACATCGTGACGACCGAGCCGTGGGTGCTGGCCAAAGATCCTGCAAATGCTGAGAGATTAAGAACAGTCGTGTATAATCTCCTGGAGTCGTTGCGCCATGTGGCTGTGCTCATCGCTCCCTTTATGCCCGGGACGTCGCAAAGCATTCTGGGTCGAATCGGAATAACCGATTATACAAATCAAAATTACGACTCCATTCGCACCTGGGGCGGCCTGAAACCGGGGAGTCCCGTGGAAAAGGGAGATGCCCTGTTCCCCAGAGTCGAGTTCAAAAAGGAGGCGCCACCGGCTCCAAAAAAATTGGAAACAAAACCGGAAATCACGTACGAAGATTTTCAGAAGATCGACTTGCGTGCTGCCCAAATCCTCGAAGCCGAGCGGGTTCCTAAATCGGATAAGCTTATAAAGCTGAAGGTCGATGTCGGCGAAGAAAGGACCATAGTGGCCGGGATCGGCAAAGACTACAAACCTGAAGACCTCGTGGGCAAGAGCATCGTCATAGTCGCAAATTTGAAACCAGCCAAACTAATGGGCGTGGAATCAAGGGGAATGCTGCTGGCAACGAGCGGAAAAGATGGGTTGACATTATTAGGGTTTGATCGGGATGCGGAACCGGGGGGGGCAATTAAGTAAAGTTCAGAGTCCGGAGTCCACAGTTAAGAACGAAAAAGTTGCGAGGTGATAAATGAGGCGGGCAATTGCTCGCCTTTTTTATTGATGAGGGATTTCGCAGAAAGATAATTGCCCAGGCTGGATGCACTGAATCAGTGCGTCTCTCATGAAATACTTGTCCCCGCAACTTCTTCAGCAACGGGGTTTTCTGTTATTCGATTGTCCTTCAATATAGTTAAGGGGAACACCAATAAGAGCTTTGGTCCTACCGGAACCGACAGCCGCTAACCGACAATTACGGCATAGCCGTTCGAAACTGTCTTTTCTTCCAACTCAGAACTCTGGACTTTTCGTACTATTCCCCTTCCCCGTAATCTTCTTCCTTGTGCGATATATGCACGGTATCCGCTGCGGGTGGCGGCAATGGGACATCAACCGGCTTTATGTATTTCAGTGCATCACTTGTATTGAGGACATTGAGTTTTTCAAAAAGGAAATAGAACTTATCTTCCAACTCCTGACCGATCTTTTGAAGGATATCGGTGGGCAGGTGCCACATCTCCCTTTTGAAGGGGCCAAATGCTTTTTTTCGGGCCTTGTAAATGAACTGCTCGTCCGTATCCTTGCCCCCACGTTCATCTGACAGTTTTTCATGGATGTAATCTACGATCCGCTGGCGAAGGTCAGATGGGAATGCCGGGCTGTCATAAATCATATTCTGGAAGCCGGTAGCCAGGTGAACCTCTGCGGTTCCTGTTTTCGGAAATTTGTCAAAGGCCTCATCGGGCAGCGTCGAAGCGCCATGTTGGACGGCTCCAGCCAGTCCATACTCCGACCGGGCAATCTTCGAGAGATTCTCGAGGGTGCCGAAATCCAGCTTAACATCGGCGATCGTCCCATCGGGCAGTGGAACACCGCCGTGAGAGGTTCCTGTTTGGATGCTGATCTTGCTGATGCCGGGAATGCCGTCTCCTTGTGCTTTAAGGGCTTTGATATAGCCGTTCATGAAACCACGCAATTCCTCAGGGGTGCTGTTCTGTTTTCCGACCTCCCCGATCTCGCCGCCAACGGAAATGGTAATGTCTTTCGGCTCTATCTTGCGGATCTCGGCAGTCAGGGCCGCGGCAATAGAGTAGTTATGATATTGCTGTTCCTCGATGGTGCTCTTGGAAAGATCAACTACCGTGGAAGAATCGATATCTATATTATAGAAACCGCCCTGGATAGCTTCATGGATAAGGGACTTTACCGCATCGATTTCCTTTGGCTGATTTTCGGCAAACTTCTTGACACTGATCTGGAAATGGTCTCCCTGGATAAAGAGAGGGCCGATATAACCTGTTTTGATGGCCGCTGCAGTGACGGCGGCGGTATATTCCTCAGGCCGCTGTTCCGTATAGCCCATTTCCGAACGGGCGATTTCGAAGATAAAGGGACCGACCTTTCCTTTGAGGGCGGCGCGGAAAACAGCCTGAGCGCTGTAGTACGTAAGGCCCCGGATGTTGATGGCGGGGACGGTAAATCCCTTGACCTTTTCCTTGCCCATTGCCATGTAGAGGTCATGAATGGAGGAGGAAATGATCCCCAGTGCGGCTCCTGTCCTGCGAATGAGCCACCGCGCATAAGCCTGGGTCCGGTGATCGGGGCTGAAGACGGCGGTATAGATAAGTTTATCGATGAATCCATCACGTAACTGGCTGGAATCTAAGACCTCAACAGTGCTGCCTTTCACATTTAAAATATCTTTATAGCCGTTTTTGACCTGATCCAAAGTATCAAATATCATGATCACCTCAACTAGAATGAATGTAAGCTCTTAATGGACTGATATATTATGCTGGCGTAGCGCTTTTCTGCTGCAGTTTTGAAGTCAGGTACTCTCTTGCCTTTTCGATCTCGTATCGACTTCCGATATAAATAGGGGACCTATGGTCAAGATTACTGGGTTTTATAGATAGAATATCATTAATTCCATCCGTGGCCATCCCGCCTGCCTGTTCCAGGATAAATGCCATCGGCTGTAATTCAAATATCAGCCGCAACTTTCCTGTAGGCGCATCTTTAAGGGCGGGGTATGAAAAAACCCCTCCTTTTTTGATTAGGATCTGATTGATATCGGGTACGAAGCCACCGCTGTATCTTAGTTTGTATCCGAGTCCCTCTAGATGCTCTACATAATCCAGATGAGATTTTGTCCAATCTTTTCGGATTCCGCCCAGACTGTAAATGGAGCCTTTATCATTCAGAACAATATTCTCTTGAGATAAAACATACTCGCCCTCACGGTTCAATACAAATTCATGAGTGCCCTTGCCTGCAGAATAAACCATTGTTATTAAGGGACCATAGGTTATGTACATAGAAGCGACAAGGGTCTTTTTCCCCTCAGTCAAAACAGGTCCGCTATGAATCCCGATGATTGTACCGATGGAAAGGTTTGTATCTATTAAGGAAGAACCGTCCAGAGGATCAGCGGTAATAAAATAGGTCTCGTCTCCTTTGCCTATAGCGATTATTGAATCCTGTTCTTCCGAGGCATATTCGCGAACAAAGCCTGAGAATTGCAGCTGTGCTTTCAATATGTCATCTGCAGTTCTGTCCAGGGCTAATTGCTCCTCACCAAACATATTGCGAAATCCTGCAAATTTTCTATTGGATTCGTGAATTTTGGCTGAAATATATTTTCCGGTAACTGCTATCTGCCAAATCAATCTTCTCAGTTCAGTCTCGACGCCGGCCAACCACATGTGCCTTCTTAAATCAATTCCGCATTTTGTGGCATCGGATATGCTCATGAAATCCGCTTCCTTCCTTTCACTTGTAAATTTATTAATTTGTAACAATATATGAATCCTTTGACAAGGAAATTCTGAGTAAATGAAAACTCGTTGAAGATGAGAATTCTAAAAGGTTTTTGACGACAATCAAGCACGAAAAATGATCGAGTTTTCATCTTTTTTTCATGATGGCTTGAAAGATTGAATGTTCCATTGATGCTGCTAGCTTGATCAGTTTAGGATCGGTTTAAAGAAGGAAAAGTAGGCTGTTTTTGGAAAAGCATTGGTCAGGGTATAGAGCAAGCCCCTCAAAACGAGAAAAGGGTTAACTCGGTTTTAAGTTAACCCTCTGTCTGATTATTGGTGCCGAAACCGGGACTTGAAGCGCAAAAGATGGTTTTTTAACAAACTCAGATATATCGGCTATTCCCTCCATTTTTATGCCACGCAGCAATGGAAGATGAACGGCTCCAATCCCATCAATCTGCATGGAGCGCCTTTATTCCTTCAAGATCATTCCGGCTATTTTCCTGTGCATGCCTCAGATCATAGGTTCTCTGGGAGAAATCTGCATTGTATCCCATAGGATACAATGCAGCCATGATTGAAGTACGGCAGACTGAAATGTTTTCCCGATGGTTTGATGGACTGCGGGATCGGCAGGCCCGGGCGCGCATAAATGTACGAATTTGACGCCTGTCGCTCGGCAATTTCGGCGATGCCAAACCTGTCGGTGAAGGCGTTTCGGAACTGGGAATAGACTTCGGACCCGGTTACTGCGTGTATTTCGTACGGCGCGGCTTGACGTTGGTGATTTTCTTACAGGAGGCGATAAGCGCACCCAGGATCGGGACATCAGGAAAGCGCAGAAGCTTGCGCAGGAGCTATAGGAGATCCGTTATGAAGAAGGCTAAAACACGTCCCTGGGATTCTATAGAACATCTGGAGACAGCGGAAGATATGGCCGCATATCTGGAAGCTGCCTTGGAAGAAGACGACCCGGCACTGATAGCAGCCGCGATGGGAGATGTCGCACGTGCGAAAGGAATCACACAAATCGCCCGCGAAACCAGCCTTGGGCGCGAGAGCCTGTATAAGGCCTTATCATCCAACGGCAACCCGGAGTTCGCCACAGTACTCAAAGTTTTACGTGCGCTCGGTTTGAAGCTTCATGCCACTCCCGTCAATGTGCGGTCTTGAGTGCCAGGATCCATTCTGGACATTGATAGCACAAATTTTTCCCCCACCCAGGTCGGCCTCTATTGAATTCCGCCCAGCACATTCATTCCGGAGCGCCAGCGTTTAAAATGTGCTTTGGCCGGAATACAATGCCGGTCTCCGTAGATTCGAATTCACTTTTTGTCTCCCGACCTCGTGAAATCGAATCTGTTTTATCCTGCCATGGTTTCATAAAGCATTTCAAGCTGACATCGTCCTTCCTTACTGACGGCCTGCTTCTCGATGCTGAAAAAATTGAAAATTGGTTTCGCGCTATTGAGTTTCATAATTCGAGTCCCTCGTGTTTTATGGTAGTTCTTTTGTTTTTCTGCAACAATTCTCTCGATGCCGCTAGATTTCTCGTCATTCTGTTCGCATATGATTTATTTGGCGAGCATGAATAGCGCCTGCCAGGAGCGAATTTCCACGCGGCAACACCGAAGCTCCATTGCCAAAATCTTCGCCTTCTTTTTGACGCACTTCTGCTCCGATTTTCCCTTCGCTTCCTGAACAAAAGCTTGTTCAATTTTTTCTGATGATTTGCTAAATGGAACATTATTTCTGTTCGGCTTCGAATAGAATTTTCGCTTGCAGTTCGTTTCTCAGTCGGATGCCGATTGCCTTATTCATGAGGTACCTCCATCACTGGGACTCGTTTCGTTGTACCATATTGACTGCCGATTGATTGCACCATTCTTCTGATAGCTAACAATCATTGTTTTAGCGAAAATTGATTGCAGGATGAGGTTTCGAAAGAAAAAGACAGCTCTCCGGATTGCCATCGAGTACAGATTCGGATGCCGCAGCTTCTCCAAAAAAGCATTCACCCGATTCAAGCATTACGGACAAATACTGCCTCTCTTCGGAATCTTCAGGGTCCCTTCTTCCTCCCGAAAACAAATCCGGATCCCTGAAAAATGCGTTTCCGTCTATCCAATCTGTGGAGTCGCAAGGTTCGCCTCCGAGCTAAATTTATGTCTGCAACAAAGGTGACATTGATAGTTCATCGGAGGGCACATTCCTTAATTTATTCAAGCAATCCGATAAAGCTTCTTTCTCGGTGGAGCCATTTCCATGAAATTTTTTCTTCAATCCATTCCCCTCATAACCCATTGGAATGGCAATAAACTTTGAATCAAACTGAAGTCCGTTCTTGAGTAGAATTTCATGAACCATGATCCTTACATAACCTTCTTTCCGGCCAAGCTCGTACCAGGAGATCTTTGTCAAAAATTCATTTTCCTTCAGTTGCGAGTGATCCATAACGGTTTCCTCTGTATATGTTTTAGCTGTCCCTAAACTTTTCTTTATAATACTATGTCAAGAGAGCATCTGAAATAATCCAAAAGATGAGATGAGGTTTGAACGGGGGTAGTCATTCTCAGTTTCGTAGCGAGAGACGTCTTTGGCCAGCAGTGATAAAAAGAATGTGAACATTTCAAAGTAAATCATCCTCAGAATGTTAAGACTAGGAAGGAGGGCAGAAATGAAGGCGACTCAACAGTTAAAAAATGAGCATGAGGACATCAACGTTATGCTCAATATCTTGGAGCATTTGTGTCGACAGTTGGGGGCCAATGGGAGCCTGAACAGAGAGCACTTTGATGGAATCCTGGAGTTCTTTAAAGTATTTGTGGACAGATGTCATCACGGCAAAGAGGAAGCTCTGTTGTTCCCTGCATTGATAATTTCGGGCCTAAATAAGGATACTATAGTTGCCCTAACTCAGGAACATGAAACAGGGAGAAATTACATCAATTCCATGAGCGATATGTATGTTGCGTATGCGGCAGATACAGCTTTGTTCAAGAACATTATGGAGAATGCGCTTGCCTACATTTCTCTACTGAGAGGTCATATCAAAAAGGAAAACGCTTTATTTCTGATGGCAGACAGTTCTCTATCAGAAAAAACACAGGATGAACTAGCTGAAGGTTTTGAGAGAATGGAAGCGGAGAGAATTGGAATTGGCAAACATGAGGATTTTCACAGCCTAATTGAGAAACTTCGTGAAATTTATATAAGAGAGAATGGCTGATTTTCGGATTATGAATCCGCGCATTAAAATGGATGAATATGTTGCGTGCAAGCTATTTTCTGCTCTTGTGGAATCTGAAAAGCGACAATCCTTCTCCTCGACGAAGATACAGGATCTCAACAGGTTGTCATTGATATTATTTCCTCAACAAGTATGGTATAGATGTAAAAATGTGAGCGTTCCGTTTTGCGAGGGGCTCCACAACCTATAGGAAAATAATTTACCCTTACTCAATACCCGGAATCGCTACGCTTCGACATAGAAAATCTGCATCGTTTTGCAGAGGAGTTCGCCATGGCTTTATCCACTGTTGATGTTAAAGCAGTGCCCCAATTCTGGCAGCTCCCCACCGCGACGCTTCTGGAACATCTAAATTCCGGCCCCAACGGGTTGAGCAATGTGGAAGCATCTGCCCGCTTGGTCCATTTCGGACCCAACCTGATCCATGGGGAGCGAAAACAGGCGTTACTCCTTCAATTTCTGTCCAAGTTCCGTAATCCCCTCGTCATCATTCTCTTGATCGCCAGCGCCCTTTCAGCCTTCACCGGAGACGCCGCCAGTTTCTTCATCATTAGCGCCATCGTTATCATCAGCGTGACCCTCGATTTCGTCCAGGAATACCGTGCGGGAGAAGCGGCAGAACGTCTACGCCAGTCGGTGGCAGTACGTGGGAAGGTATTACGGGAAGGCAGGCAAATTGAAATCCTACTGGCGGAAATGGTTCCCGGCGATGTGGTGTTTCTCACCGCTGGCGACCTGGTTCCCTGCGATGGTCGGGTGCTGGAGGCAAGGGATTTTTTCGTTAACCAGGCACTTCTCACCGGCGAAGCATTCCCTGTGGAAAAGGTCCCAGGAGAATTGCCCGGCGAGCCTGATATTCTTGCGGCTGGCAATACCGTTCTGTTGGGAACATCGGTAGTCAGCGGCACGGCCAAGGTGATCATGTGCCGCACCGGTCAGAGTACGGAACTAGGCGAAATTTCCGATACGCTCCTCGCCAAAGCTCCACCCACTGCATTCGAGCAAGGGACCCGCCATTTCGGACTCCTCATCATGCGATTGACCATTCTCTTGGTTCTGTTTGTCCTTCTGATCAATGCCTTCTTTCATCGTCCTTGGCTTGAATCGTTTCTGTTTGCGGTCGCCTTGGCCGTGGGACTAACCCCGGAACTCCTCCCCATGGTGGTTTCCGTAACTCTGTCGCGGGGTGCACTGCGCATGGCTGCCAATAAGGTGATCGTCAAGCGGTTGGCGGCCATACAAAACCTTGGAAGCATGGATGTCTTCTGTACCGACAAAACCGGCACCTTGACCGAGGCCCGTATCCATCTGGAACGTCACATGGACCCCCTTGGGCGTGAAAGTGCGCGCGTTCTGGAGCTGGCCTACTTCAACAGCTTTTTTGAAACCGGATTAAAGAGTCCCCTGGATGACGCCATCCTGGAGCACAAGGAAATTGACGTGAGCAGCTGGCGCAAGATAGATGAAGTATCCTTCGATTTCGAGCGCCGACGTGTGTCTGTACTCCTTGACAATAGCACGAGCAGATTGATTGTCGTTAAAGGAGCCCCCGAAGATATCCTGCGTCTATCTGTCAGTTACGAAGCCGATGGGGAGGCTGATCTGCGCCCCCTGAACAAAGCGGCGCTGGCTATTATCAATGCTCAATTTGAAGCACTCAGTAAAGAAGGATTCAGAGTGTTGGGGATTGCGTCTCGGCGTGTGGGACAGGATCACTCTCATGCCGTGGTGGGCGATGAGACAGAGCTTGTATTTGCCGGTTTTGCCGCATTCCTCGATCCACCCAAGGAAAGCGCCAAAGCGTCTTTGGCTGGACTTGCCGCCGACCGGGTCGCCGTCAAGATCATCACCGGCGACAATGAACTGGTGACCCAGCATGTCTGTACACAACTCGGCATACCAATAACAGGAGTGCTTACCGGCACAGAAATCCAACAGATGGATGATCAAGCCCTCATGGTACGGGTGGAACAGGTGAACCTCTTTTGCCGCGTGGCGCCTTCCCAGAAAAACAGGGTCATCCTTGCCCTGAAACGGCGCGGCCATGTGGTGGGGTATCTCGGCGACGGCATCAATGATGCCCCGTCGCTTCATTCCGCCGATGTCGGCATTTCCGTAGATAGTGCTGTGGACGTGGCAAAAGCGGCGGCGGATATGATCCTTCTGGAGCATGACCTGGGCGTCCTCCATGCTGGCGTTTTGGAGGGGCGCCGCACCTTCGGCAATATCATGAAATACCTCATGATGGGCACCAGTTCCAATTTCGGTAACATGTTCAGCATGGCCGGGGCTTCTCTCTTTCTGCCCTTCCTGCCGATGTTGCCGGTGCAGATCCTGCTCAACAATCTTCTCTACGACGTATCCGAACTACCGATTCCGCTGGATCGCGTAGATGATGATTACCTGAGTCATCCCCGGCACTGGGATATGACCTTCATCCGCAACTTCATGCTGATGATCGGTCCGGTCAGTTCAATCTTCGACTTTCTCACATTCTATATCATGCTGGAGTTTTTTCATGCAGGGGAGGTGCTCTTTCATACCGGCTGGTTCATTGAATCCATGGCCACGCAGGTGCTAGTCATCTTCATTATCCGCACGCGTAAAAACCCGTTCAAAAGCCGTCCGAACCCATGGCTGATCGCTTGCTCGCTGACGGTTGTGGCAGCGGCTGTTCTTCTGCCGTTCAGCCCTGTCGGCGTGCACCTCGGTTTTATGGCGCCGCCGGTTGCCTTTTTCCTGATCTTGACTGCCATGCTGATTGCATACCTGCTGGCGGTTGAGTTGATGAAACGATGGTTCTTCCGACGCTATGCTGCAGAGTGAAGGGGAACAACTCCTTGACGGGAGTAAGGCAGGAGGCCCAGTATTTGAAAAACAAAGTGAGAGGTTGTTTCATCTGACCAAGTCATGGAATATGGTTCGAAAGCGCATCTATTCAAGAAATCCTATTTTTCTTTTCTGGAGCAGACATGTTCCAACTGTCAATCTTTACCTCAATTCCAAACCGCATGCATCGACCACCTCGAAAGCAACTAGATTTGTTACATAAATCGTGGTACTTTATTAAAAGTTTACAGTGATACACTAGTACAGTATTTAACCCTACGCGAGGGAGATATGGACTAGTTAACGAAACCCCATTTCTGAAGAGAGAGCGGGGTTTTTTGTTTTCATTACAGATGACTGCCCTTGGTTGCATATATTGTCAAAGGAAGAGATTGGATCATAAAAAACAATGACAAGCTAAAGAAAGGGGGGTGTTATCATGGAGAAGACTATTGGAGAAACTATCAGAAGCGCTATCCTGGAGGTTTTAAAAGGCACCAGGGAAGCTGCAACAGGAATCATCGACATTGTGAGCGCTACTACCGTAAAAGCATTGGAGGGTGTAAAAGACATTGCAGCTGCAGCTGGCTCAATTGTTACCGGGGCAATTAAAGCCGCAGGAGAAATAGGAGCGGACCTGACAACCGTTACCAAGAACTCCATTATCGGTATATTCAAGGGGGTTAATGAGGTAGGTTCTGTAACCGTTGATGTTATTCGCAATACTGCTTATGGAGTGGTAAAAGGAACCGCAGAGATAGGCGGTGATGTTACGTCCGTAGCCAAGAGCGCTATCGTTGGAACTATCAGTGGAACGAGGGATATTGCCGTTTCAACGGAAGAAGCCGCGTCAGAAGCGGCGCGGGGTGTCATCCATGCTATTTCTGAAGTAGGGGGAGATACGGTCTTACTGGCCAGAAGCGCCGTAAAGGGTGCTATCGGAGGAGTAGCCGAAACCAGTGGTCAACTAACCACGGTTATAAAGGACACCTCTAAAGGGCTAGTCCTTGGGACATCGGAAGTCGGGGGAGACGTTGTTGCCGTAGCCAAAAACGCCGTGTTAGGAACAATTGAAGCTGCAAAAGAGATAGGCCTATCCTCAGAGAAAGCTGCTTCGGCAGCAGCAATGGGTGCCGTTGAGGCTGCCGAGATAATTGGTGGCGAGACGGGTTCGGCAATTAAGGAGGCAGTTACTGGGACAATCGGTGGCATAAAGGTTGCCATAAAAGAACCTTTCAGTAAACAGAAATAATTCTCAATCGTATATTCAAATGTTTGTTCCGCATGACCGCCCCTTAGGTTTGCCGGGGCGGTTTCTTATAAATAACAATTTTTCAGGAATCAAGCCATCCGTGGGTGGCAGTAGATGTGCCGTGACTGTTCATCTCTCCGGTTTTGGAAAGGATGAGGCTCTTTAAGAGAAAGAATTTGACCGAAATACTTGAAGCACCAACCGGCAGGCATCCGGAAGTGGTTTACTGCCCCAGGTTTCTTTCCAGAAGATGAATGGATGACAAGAGGATGCGTTGATATGCACTCGTTAATGGATCGTTTCTTCAGTTTCCTGTTACGCGTATTGCGCGGATTCATGCGCAATCAGGGGCTACTGCTGTCCGGCGCCGTGGCCTACTATACCCTGTTGTCCATTGTGCCATTTTCAGTCCTCGCCCTCATTGTGTTGACGCATTTTATAGAAGAGCAACAGTTGATTCAAACCCTGTCAACGTACCTGGAAATGGTAATCCCCGGCTATTCGGCAATGTTGACTGAACAGGTGCGGATATTCCTTGAACACCGAACGGTTATCGGTATGATCGGCTTTCTTGTCATGCTGTTCTTCAGTTCCATGGCCTTTTCCATTCTTGAAAAAGCCATGGCGGTGATTTTTTCCCAGCAGGTCAAGATTAAACGCCGCAGCTTTCTCATCTCCGCAATTATTCCCTATGTGTATATCTTTATGATGGGGATGGGACTCCTGCTGGTGTCATTTATTGTGGGGGCAATCGAGACACTTGAAAGTGAACGTTTGACAATTCTCGGCTGGAGCTTGAACATAGGAGGCGCTACCGGCACGGCACTGTATGTCTTGGGAATAGTTGGCGAGATGCTTATGCTAACATCCTTCTACCTAGTGATGCCCGAGGTGCGGGTCAGGTTTCGCTATGCGCTTATTGGTGGAATATCCGCTACGGTTTTATGGGAGATTACCCGCCGGGTTCTGATCTGGTATTACGCGACCGTGTCCCTGGTAAATGTGATTTATGGCTCAATCGCCATAACGGTGGTAGCCCTCCTCAGCATAGAATTCGTTGCTGTCATAATTCTGTTGGGTGCCCAAGTTATTGCAGAACTTGAACGCAAACCCGACGAAGCCATCCCTAGCGTTGACTAGACTCCTTAATCCTCAACTTCAATCTCAAGTAAAATAGCTTCGTTCGAATCAACCTTCCAAGTGCAAACTCATTCTCATCTGAGGAGGTTTATGATACCGTACGAGTTACTGAACAAAGCAGTGGGAAGAGGATCTACTCTATAAACATGCTCTCTGGCATCAGGTGAAATACAGATTTACCTTTCCCACTCTACCCGGCGTTCCAGGGTGTTCTTATACCAATTGACAGTTGATTAGAAACACAAGGTGGAAGCTTTAAAACTCGATGAATCAGGCCAAACTGAACGGATTGCGCATATAGTAAGCTTAATCGCAAAAACAGTTTTTCTTATAGGCATGCACGGTTTCAATCGTTAATCACCAAAGATATTAATATCCATAAAAGTGCTATACGCGAAGCTCTGATTTTCATTTTCGAAATGCCTGCTGTGTACAGTTGCAAAATCATTCCGCTTGACATGGCTATTTTTTTTGGTATTTCAAATAAGTATGAAAATCGTTTCCTCCGTTTAGCTGTTTGTCGCTGGGCCAAACCAATATCTAATCATGTTCGACAAATGAGGCGTTACACTTCTATTGGTGTGATATGGTTGTGGATAGAGGCGGAGTCCCCGATGAATTAACAATTCATTCTTTGCGGAAAACGTTATCGCAGTATGCTAAACCGGACCTGCGACAGGCGATTCTGCAATTGATCAACACATTTATTCCTTACATTGCTCTGTGGATTATCCTTGTTTACATGGTGGAGGAAAAGTATTCCTTTGTGGAGATTTTCCCGCTCATATTGATTGCATCCCTTTTTCTGGTGCGCATATTTATTTTGTTTCACGACTGCGCCCACGGTTCATTTTTTAGCTCACAGAAGGCCAATACTATCCTTGGTTATCTGTCCGGCATATTGACCTTTACACCGTTTACATACTGGCGACACAATCACCTCATTCATCACGGCACCTATGCGGATCTGGATCACAGGGGTGTCGGAGACATTTGGACACTAACCGTTGATGAATATCGGGCAGCTTCCAGGGTAATGCGATTGGCTTACAGGCTTTATCGCAATCCTTTCGTTTTGCTCGGAATCGGCCCAGGGTACTCTTTTTTGATTACTCAGCGCTTCCTGCACCAATGGGAAGGGAAAAATGAGCGTTACAGCGCGGTGGTGACCAATTTGGCTGTTTTATTAGTTATATTGGTAGCCAGCCTGACGATTGGGTTAAAGACCTATATGCTAATTCAACTGCCGATTATTCTGATCGCTGGGGCTATCGGTGTGTGGCTGTTTTACATTCAGCATCAATTCGAGGGCGTGTATTGGTCGCGTCATGAGAATTGGGACCCGGTGAAGGCCGCCTTGAAAGGGAGTTCATATTACAAGCTCCCCAAGGTGTTTCAGTGGTTCACAAGCAATATCGGGCTGCACCATATCCACCATGTTCTGCCCCGTATTCCGAATTATAAGCTGCAACAGGGCTACGAGGAAGTGCCCATTATGCAAACCGTAATGCCCCTGACCATCCGCAGAAGTCTCAAGTCGCTTTTTTTGAATTTGTGGGATGAGAAGCAGCAGAAACTTGTCAGCTTCAGATCCTTGAAGGATCCCGGACACTAGACTAATTTTGACGAACACAGTAAGGCGAGTTTATGCTGGTGCGGATCTCGGTGACATCAACTTGACTGCCCTGAATATCGGTCTGAAGCATTGGTGATCTTCAGATTTCCGACTGCACTCTTATATCTCCGGCAATATCAGAGTTGCAAGACTGTCATCTGTCGATGCGACCGTTAATGGAAGTACGCAAACCTCATTGGTTCCAAACAGATAGGGACGATTTGGATTTTTGGAGATGGAAAGGGATATAGGTTGGCGGACCAGGTAGCAACATATTTCGATGTGCGTCTAATTATTTGGCAAACCAGACAGCGAAATGGGCTAGAGTACAGAAGCGACAGAGGTCGCACTTTGCCTTTACAGTATGGTTTGATTTTCCTTCAAAACTCAAATTTGTATCGTCAATTTTTTCGAGGCCGAATTAATTATTACGAGTGCCTTATCCAACAATTCATCTTAATATTCACTTTTAATAGCATAGGTGGAGCGAGGACTCGTAGATACCGTTCTTGTCAAGCGCAAGCTGGCTTATAATTTGGATCATATTTTCTGCCAGATTTCAGAACTCCGAAAATCACATGAACCAGTTTCCGCATAATTGCGCAGACAATACCTTTTCCGTTTTTACCTTTTTCTCTCAGGCGATTATAAAAAGCGATCATTACAGGATTACGTTGAATCGATACCAACGCCGGCATGTACAAGGCTTTTTTAAGCCGTGCGTGACCAATCTTGCATAAACGGGGTTTCCCTTTAATGGACGAACCGGAGAGTGTCTCCTTGGGCGCCAATCCAATGAATGCCACCATTTCCCTGACATGGCTGAATTTATCCGGATCAGCCAGTTCTGCTATCTGCCAAGCCTAAAAAGCAATGGAGGATATAATGGCCGGAAACAAAGATCACCATTTAACAAAAAACGGAAACACCTGGTACTTTATTACCATGATCAAAGGCAGGCGGATCAAGAGATCGCTCGGGACTGCAGCCATCACGGAAGCAAGACAACTACGCGACATGCATCTCAGGGAGAGAACCATTCCTGGCGAGGTCGAACCGGAAACGGGCGAATCCTCTTCACAACTCTTCGGAGAAGTGGCCCAGGACTGGGCCAAGATCATGTCAGCAGAGATCAAAGCTTCGACCCTCAGTTCCGGAATTTACACCAAATACGAATGGGGAGCCGGACAGAATTTCCCACTCCCCATTATCGCAATTGTTTTTCACTTCATTTTTGGTGCCGAAGCCGGGACTTGAACCCGGACGAGTTGCCTCACTACCCCCTCAAGATAGCGTGTCTACCAGATTCCACCACTTCGGCACTAACTCGCAGATTTAAGTTTTTTCATGCTATCAACCAAACCCGCGTATACTAATTTTTTTTAACGAAGTTTGTCAATTAAAAAACAAAAATATATTTACCTGGTCTGTCCTGGATTACCTGCCGGTACTGATCCGGTAGGTATTTGAGTTCCTGCTTTCGGTTGAGGCAAGGATCGCTCCGCAGCCCGTGCCGGAACCTTTTCAATAACGGAGTGCCCCTTAGAAGCAAAATAGGCAAGGTAAAGTGAAGTCAACATAAAAACCATGG
Source organism: Syntrophaceae bacterium UBA4778 (assembly GCA_002403175.1). The sequence goes on from DHHG01000037.1 coordinate 22,178, forward strand.
CCACAACCGTCGTTATCTTGCTCAGAAAAGTCCCAGGACCGCTGCTGCCAAAAATAGTTGAGCTGGAACCACCGAAAACTGCGCCCATATTGGCCCCCTTGCCTCTTTGCAAAAGAACAATAAGGACCAGCGTAACGCAAACTATTATGTGCAAAATAGTAATTACAATATGCAAGTCAAATAACCCCCTCTTAACGCAATTGAATTATAAAATCCCCCAAAAGGGTATGCTGTTAAAAAATAAGAATTCATTTTATACTGCCTGGAAATTTATAATGCGTATGAATGAATCTATATTCAGGCTTGCTCCACCTACTAAAACACCATCTATATCAGGCTGAAACATAATACCATCGATGTTCCCGGGATTAACGCTTCCTCCATAAAGAATCGTAATTTCGGAAGCGCTTTCTCCGAACTTGGATTTGATTACATTGCGCACGAAAGATTGGACTTCGTTGGCCTGCTCGGGTTCAGCCGTCCTGCCCGTTCCAATTGCCCAGACAGGCTCATAAGCAACTACGATTTTCTGTATATCATTGGAAGAAATATTATTCAATCCTTCCTTTAGTTGCTTCTCAATTATTTTATATGTTTGGTCCGATTCCCTTTCATACAAGGTTTCCCCTATACAGAAAATCGGCTTCAGACCGGCTTGCAAAGCTTTTACAATTTTCCTATTTACATTTTCATTGCTTTCGTGGAACAAATGCCTGCGCTCAGAATGGCCTATGATGACATATTCACAACCGGATTCCACAAGCATTGCTGCTGAGATCTCTCCGGTAAATGCCCCTTCGGACTCCCAATAGAGGTTCTGTGCCGAAATGCGAATATCTGTTCCCTCTACAGCGCAACGGGATGCATGTAGGGCTGTGAACGGTGGTGCAATGATAATGTCCCGATCTGTAGGTTCGGGAAAAATCCGTATCAATTTATCCAAAAAATCGATTGATTCTTTGATGGTTTTGTTCATCTTCCAATTAGCGGCGATGAAGGGCCTTCTCATTTTCAACTCATCCTCTTACCAATATAGATGGCCAAGTCTCTAAGCCTGCATGCGTATCCGCTTTCGTTATCATACCAGGCGAAGATTTTTGCCATATTGCCATCGATTACTTTCGTGAGTGGTGCATCGACAATGGCTGAATAAGGACTACTGGTAAAATCAACTGAAACCAATTCCTCCTCGCTGTAGGCCATGATGCCGTTCAAGTGATTTTCGGAGGCGGCCTTAAGAACAGCATTAATTTCTTCGGCAGTGATTTTCTTACCGGTTTCGGCAACAAAATCAACCATGGAAACATTAGGGGTAGGTACCCGAAGGGCTAAGCCGTCCAATTTCCCTTTCAAATCAGGGATCACGTCTGCAACAGCGGATGCAGCTCCGGTAGAGGTTGGCACGATGGACAAAGCGGCGGCTCTTGCTCTGCGAAGGTCGCTATGAGATCCGTCGAGCAATCGTTGATCCATGGTGTATGAATGGATTGTGGTCATCAGGCCTCTTTTGATCGTAAAATTTTCATGTATTACCTTTGCGATTGGGGCTAAACAATTGGTTGTACACGAGGCATTTGAAATTATATGATGTTTAGCTGGATCATAAGAGCTTTCATTAACGCCCATGCAAAAAGTTGCATCTACGCCTTTCCCCGGTGCAGCAATGATAACCTTCTTCGCTCCTGCCGCAAGGTGTCCGGCAACATCATCCTTTTTTCTGAATTTACCTGTCGATTCAAGTACAATATCTATTCCCATTTTCTTCCAGGGAAGGTCGGAAAGATTACCAGTCGTATTCGTGACTCTGATTTCTTTTC
>DHHG01000177.1 GCA_002403175.1 Syntrophaceae bacterium UBA4778
GAAGGAAGATTTTTTCCAACAAAGTCGGCGCGGATCGGAAGCTCGCGGTGTCCCCTATCAACCAAAACGGCCAACTGAATAAGCTTGGGTCGTCCAAAATCGATCAACTCGTCCATGGCAGCTCTGACGGTTCTTCCTGTAAAAAGAACATCATCGATCAGAACGACTTTTTTATCATCCAGGGTAAAGGGGATATCGGTTTTCCCGAGCATAGGTTTTCCACGCTTTTTCGACAAATCGTCTCGATATAACGTGATATCCAGAATACCCATCGGAATCTCGGCCCCTTCAATCCGAGCGATCTTCTCGCTCAGCCGCCTGGCCAAAAATACTCCCCCCGTTCTGATTCCTATCAGAACCAGGTTTTCCACGCCTTTATTCTTCTCCAGGATCTCGTAAGCAATCCGGGTCAGTGCCCGGTCAATCCCTTCTGCATCAAGGACAACTCTTTCTTTATTCATCTCATATCCTTTGCAAGTGAGTTCCTCCCATCCGAGAGCCAATCCCGAATGAGGCAAAAAAAAAGTCTTCCCTCTCGAGAAGACTCTTGCGCGCTATCCAATCAGTTCAATTGCTTTCATAAAATAATTATCCCTTTCAATCTCTCCGGATCAAATTAAGGGCCCGTTCGGAGATAAGAACATTTCCCCGTTTTTAAGTCAATAAAAAAATGACTAAAAAAAGACGGGAGGGATAATCAAGATCAATTCTATTATTTTAAAATGAGATGATGATGGGCGTTGCCCTAATCGCGACAAACGCGAAGCTGATAAACGATTAGATTTAAAGTACGATAGCGTGCACCAGAGATCTGATGCAGGCGCGCAGGAACAGTGCGTACCCCCTCTTTGCTGCCCTTAACATTTTCAGTAATCTGATAGTAAATACAAAAGGAGGCTGCAGGCGGAGTCACCTTCTTCTCCCGACATTGGCGGAAGGGCGCTGCTCGTTTCCGGAATCAGGCATGGGGGAAGCCGAAGCACGAGCCCGTAAGCGATCGCGACGGCGGAGGGGGCAAAGCATCCCCCGTGACTGAATCTGTGAAACGACAAGCCCGAGAGCCTTGCTGGAGAAGAAGGTGACTCCGCCTGTAGCCCTCCTTTTTTTCGGACCGCTCCCTAGTATAAGAATATGACGGGATTTAAATAAAACCGGGTTGATAGCTGGGGCAGAAAGTCTCGGAGCTTCTGATTGAAGGATGCGGTGCCGTTTAGGCAATGATTCGGTCAGAGGTGACGGTGAGAAATTTCACAGCCGCGCGAGGTTCTTTTTCTCCCCTCGCGCGGCTGCTTGGATTTCATAACAGAAAAGAATTAGCTGGAAGTTTAGATTATTTGCGCAGATCGGCCAGCATTTCCTCTACTGCCTGCACTTCCGTCTTTAATGCCGTGAGATACTCTTCCAGTTCCGCTATTTGCTCGGCCTTGGTTTGAAAACGGCGGTGGAATTTAAGATCGTCGCAGCAGCAGTCGTGATCTCGGTCCTCGTCGCAGCAACAATCATGATGGTGATGTCCATAGTCTTCATCGCAACACATATTGGTCTCCTCTCATTTGCAACTAATCAGAATATCGGCTCCTGTTAAAAGCAGCCACGGATGAATACAGCCTGTAAAACTCGACTTCGGTAAAAGAATCATTTTCCGATTCTTTTTTGGCGATAAGTTTATGTCCTGCTCTATAGTTTCCCAGTTCCCCGGCCCTCTGACAATCCTCTATTTTAACAACTGCCCCAACCGATTCCATCGGATTGTCGTATTATCACCGTCCCATGAGAGATAGATGATAAAGGCCTTACCCATAACATCCTTCAGATCGACAAAGCCCCAGAATCGGCTGTCCAGGCTGTGATCCCGATTATCTCCCATCACAAAAATGGATTTTTCAGGCACGGTGATCGGTCCGAAATTATCTCTGGGCTGGATGGATCCCGGTATGATCAGATCTTCCAGATAAACTCCATAAGGATCTTGATAGGGCTTGCCATTGACAAACAGTTTTTTATCTTTCATTTCGATGGTATCACCCGCTACCCCGATCACCCTCTTAATAAAATCTTTGGAACGGTCCTGAGGATAAATAAAGACGACGATATCCTCTCTTTTGGGATCGCTCACCGGAATGAGCGTGTTCCTGAAAAGCGGAATTTTGATTCCATAAATGAATTTATTAACCAGGATATGATCTCCGATCTGTAATGTCGGTTTCATAGAGCCGGAAGGTATTTTGAAGGCCTGCACGATAAATGTTCTGATGAACAGGGCAATAACAACCGCAACGATGATAGCCTCTGCGTATTCCCTGAATTTTGATTTTTTTGCTGCAACTTGCTTCATTGGAATTATCCTTTTTTCATTAATTCGGTATACGGCCGATTCTGTCCCATCTGATCCGGTGCTGATCATGATCCCAGGAAAAGAAAATGAATTCCACCTTCCCTATAACATCACTGAATTCGACAAATCCCCAGAATCGGCTATCCGTACTGTAGTCCCGATTATCTCCCATGACAAAAACGGAACCGTCCGGAATCTTTACCGGTCCAAAATTATCTCTAGGCTGCATAGAACCCGGTATAATCAAAGGATCCAAAAACGTTCCGTGCTTGTCTTTATAAAGTTTACCATTCAGAAATAATTGTTTGTTTCTTATTTCAATTACATCCCCGGGCATCCCAAGAACCCGTTTAATATAATCTTTTGAGCGGTCTTGGGGATAGATAAAAACGATGATGTCTTCCCGTTGCGGCTCACCAACCGGAACAAGCGTTTTCATCACAAAAGGGATTTTAACCCCATAGCTGATTTTATTGACCAGAAGGTGATCTCCGATCTGCAGCGTCGGAAGCATGGAGCCTGATGGAATCTTGAAAGCCTGAAAGAAGAAGGATCTCACGATCAAAGCGATCAATAATGCGGCAATACCGATTTCAGCAAACTCTCTGATTCCGGAGGGCGTCTTCGGCGAATCGGGGGCTCTCCGGAGCAAACTCAAGAGAGTCTCCGATCCCCAAGGAAGATGTTTAAACATGATTCGCTCGCTTACCCACAGGAAGCTAAAACAGATACACTCACTGCCGGATTTATCACTCCAGAAAATTACGACTACTTTTTTACGGTGCGTGCGTTAAAACTCATGAATAAATTGCAGATAGTACAATGATCACCATAACCAAGGCACAAAATCCTTTAACGAATGTTCCGGTCAATCCGCCCAGCATCGCTTTGGGATTCGCACGTGCGCACGGTTTTAAACTCTTTTCTTCAATAAGCTGCAAAATAGCCAGGCCACTGAAACTTCCCAGCAGCCCCCCTGCTACAGTTCCCAAGCCCATCAGCACAGGGGTCATAAGAAATGCCCCAAATAGCCCGCCCAGTATTGCGGTTATAAGCGTCTGTTTCGAAAGCTCAAACCTTTTCGCCCCGATGACTCCCAAATAAAAGCCAAGTGATTCCGCAAGCGCGGATATCACGATCAGGGAAATAAGGGCATAAATTCCAATCGCACTAAAACCCGTTACACAGGAATATACAATAGCGGTTAAAAGAATAACCACTGTTCCGGGAAAACCGAACAGAGTTGAGAACAGTCCCAGAAAAATTATCAAAATGAAGGCGGTTAGACCAACCACTTCAAACAGGGACAATGATTTCTCCTATTTTTTCTTTTTTTTCAGTGTCGGTCGATAATTTTCCCAAATAAGAACAAGCGGACTTGCAATAAAAACAGATGAATAGGTTCCAAAAACGACACCGATCAACAGCGTAATGGTAAAATCGCGGAGCACCTCTCCCCCGAAAAAGAGCAGAGCGAGCAACACCAGGACAACCGTGAGCGAGGTGAGAATAGTCCTGCTCAGGGTTTGATTGATACTGGCATTCATAATCTCTCCCAGACTTCCCTTTGTGCTCTTTTTGATGTTTTCCCGAATGCGGTCAAATACAACGACCGTATCGTTGATGGAAAAACCTACAATCGTCAAAAGCGCAGCGATGACTGTGAGGGTGAATTCCTTCCCCATGAGTGTAAATACGCCTACGGTAACGATTACATCATGAATCAGGGCGAGAATGCCGCCCAAGGCAAACCTGAATTCATATCGCCAGCTGATGTAAATCAGCATTCCGATAAACGAAAAGCATAAGGCCAAAAACCCCTTACGGCTGAGGTCTTTTCCTGCTTTAGGGCCAACTACCTCGGCTTTCCTGATTTCAATGGCCCCCTTGCCGTATGCAGCGGAAAGCGTCTCCTCGATTTTATCGGTGAGTCCCTTCAAATCGGAGGTCGTAACCTCGGTTCTGAGCAGGAATTCATTATCTCCCTTGGAGCCGACCTGTTGGATAATGCTGTTTTTTCCCAGATTAATGGAATCCAAGGTCTGCCTGATTTTATCAATCGTGGTTGCCTGATTGAATTTAATTTGCAGAGAGGTTCCGCCCGCAAAATCAATTCCCAGATTCGGTCCTCCTCTTAATACGAGGAAAAGAATGCTGGCCACCGTTAATATGATAGAGATGAAGAAAAACATCTTCATCCTGCCTATAAAATTAATGTTAATTCCCGGTTTGATCAATTCCATGGACAAATCCCCTTATATACTGATTGCCTTGATTTTTCTGTTCCAAACAAAATAATCAAAAATAATTCTGGTTACAAACACAGCAGTAAAAATACTGAAAACGAGACCGATACTCAGGGTGACGGCAAACCCCTTAACAGGTCCCGTCCCGAACTGAAACAGGAACAGGGCCGCAATAAGGGTGGTGACATGCGTAT
>DHHG01000169.1 GCA_002403175.1 Syntrophaceae bacterium UBA4778
GCTGGTATTTGGCAGGCGTCAATGAGTCATCCGCTAGTCTGTTGGGCCTTCCCGTCCTGAACAGGACCGATACCGTCACCAAAGAACAGTTTATAGCCATGATGCCGGAGCAATACGATTCCAGAATCGATTTCATGATGGAAATACTGAAAACATTCTCCATAGCAACCGCTATGGAGAAGAATGATTCCTTCAGATATTTTGTCTCAAAACATAAATTAGAGTTCATTCATGCAGAGAATTTTCAAGCGCTCAAAAAATCCAAAATTTCAGAAATCCGTTTGAAAATTGCAGAACACGAATCGTAATCCCTGCATATATTTTGCTTAGAAAAGATTAGATTTCTCCACTAGACCAGGACTCCAGGAGCTATCATGAAAATCAGTACGGTCGAGGAAATGAGAGAGCTTGATCGCGAAGCAACCGAACAATTCGGGATTTCAGAAGACATCCTGATGGAGAATGCCGGTGAAGCCTCTTACATGGTCATTCTCAAGGACATAGGCATTCAGGGGAAAAATTTCGTCATTTTCTGCGGCCCCGGAAACAACGGTGGGGATGGATTTGTGGTCGCCCGTAAACTGCACTCCAGCGGAGGCCAGGTCGCCGTATTCCTTTTGGCCGAACCGGGACAATATAAAGGAGCAGCTAAAACAAACCTGGAGATTCTTTCAAAACTGCCTATTGAAATAACGCAACTTAGATCGTCCGGACCTGCACTTGTTCCGATCACCCATTGCGATGCCATTGTCGATGCAATTTTCGGTACGGGGCTGACCCGCAACATCGATGGTTTGCACAAAGAGATCATCCAGTTCATCAATGAAAAAGGAAAAAAGATCTACAGTCTCGACATCCCCTCAGGAATTAACGGCGATACGGGCGATGTAATGGGGTATGCCGTCCGGGCCGATTATACCGTAACCTACGGATTGCCGAAAATCGGCAATATCTTTCACCCCGGATTCGATTATTGCGGAAAACTTTACGTCTCACATATCTCTTTTCCGCCGGCTCATTACGGACGAGAGTCGATCAAAACCGAAATCAATATTGCTCCGCCGATACCTCCCAGAAAACAGACAGGTCATAAGGGCGACTTTGGAGATGTCCTGTTCATAGCGGGTTCCGCAGCTTACTTCGGGGCCCCCTATTTTTCCGCTTTCTCTTTCCTCAAAGCGGGAGGCGGCTATTCGCGCCTGGCGACCCCGGCTTCCGTTACACCCTGTATTGCAATGAAGGGAAGTGAAATTGTCATGCTTCCCCAAAAGGAAACTCCTGAAGGCTCCATCGCCCTTGCCAACAAAAGCGCTTTGCTGGAGAAGGCAAATACGGTGGATATGATCGTGATCGGCCCGGGACTTTCCCTGAATTCAGAAACCCAGGAACTTGTCAGGGAGATGGTATCGGAGATTACTGTCCCTCTCCTCATTGATGGAGACGGAATTACGGCAGTGGCGTCGGACACGGATCTGGTCAAATCCAGAAAGGGCGAAACAATCCTGACACCGCATCCCGGAGAAATGTCGCGAATCACAAAAATGACAATCGCCGATATAGAAAAGGACAGGATTGGCACTCTTCAAAAAACATGCGTCGATCTCAACTCCGTTATCGTTCTGAAAGGCGCGCATTCTCTAATCGGATTTCCCGACGGCCGCGTCTTTGTAAATATGAGCGGGAATCCCGGAATGGCAAAAGCCGGAACGGGCGATGTTCTGAACGGCGTCATTGCCGCCATGTACGGACTCGGATTATCTATCCCGGAAGCAGCGTGCAAAGGAGTCTTTATTCATGGTTTCGCCGCCGATCTGGCTGCACGGGACCGGGGCGAGGACGGTATCTCCGCACAGGATATCATGGAATATCTCCCCTTAGCCATGAAACTGGAACGGGAAAATAAAATACCGGAAGAAATGCGAGGCGTGTATATAGGTTGCGAGGTTATTTGAGCAGTGTTCACGACATATCTGGTCATCATTCTCAGAATGAGCCTCCCGGAAATCAAAAGACAACTACAGACTCCGATCGAGAATAAAATCAGCTATGATTAGCAGCGCCCGCTTCGGCTCACAATCATCGAACAGATCCAAAAAGTCTTTCCCTTCCTGAATACATTCCCTAGCCTTGTTCAAAGCGTAATCAATTCCGTTGTGCTTGCGGATGATTGAAATTATTTCACCGATGTCCGAATTATCGGGGTCGCTCTTTTTTACGATTTTGCGGATCAAATTGCGTTCCGAAGGCATACATTTTTTCAATGTATAGATCAGAGGCAAGGTGATTTTGCCTTCCCGAAGATCCGTTCCGATCGCCTTTCCAAACTCTTCCTCCGTCGCGATATAATCGAGCGTATCGTCAGTCAGCTGAAATGCGGTTCCTAATCTCATTCCAAAGCGAGTTAATGCGCTGATCCGCGCTTCCGATGTTTTTGCCAGAATCCCTCCCACGGCACATGACGCAGAAATCAATACCGCCGTTTTTTTCTCGATCAAAGCGAAATATTCCTTTTCGGTAATATCGAAATCCTCGGATTTGGCGAGCTGAAATACTTCTCCTTCCGACATGGTATTGGTTATTGTTGAAATAAGCTTGATGATCGAGACATCACCGTCTTCCGACATGATCTTGAAAGATTTCGACCACAAATAATCACCGACCAACACACTGGCCGCATTCCCCCATATGTTGTTTGCTGAGAGATTTCCCCTTCGTGTATCGGCGTGATCTACTACATCATCATGGAGCAGACTTGCCGTGTGGATGAACTCCAAGACAACCGACATTGCATAGCGTCGATCCCCTCTGTAACCACACAAGTCCGCTGCCAGTAAAAGAAGCAGGGGTCTGAACCTTTTTCCGCCGCTGCTTATGAGGTGATTAAAAATCTTAGGGATTAGAGCTATATCGGAGTGAACATTCTTGATCAAACTTTCTTCGACGCTTTTCAATTCGTTTTCATATTTATTGAGAATATCTTGCAAATGCATAATAATCCTTAACTGCCTCAACCAACCAGCCGAAGCCCTTCATTTTAGGGAATATAGATATACTTAAAGTCATTCGGAAGTCAAAATGTTTCAGCGACTTTCATTTTGGAAAAACGCTTGTGCTTATTAGATTTTTTGGGAAACAAAGGTTATAGAGCTTCTGCAAATAAATCGTATTCACCGGCAGATACAATCCGGCACTGAATGAAAGTCCCTGTTCTTAATTTAACGCCTTTCTTCTTTACATAAGTGATCCCATCGATTTCGGGAGCCTGTCTTCGGCCTCTAGCCGAGACATATCCGGGCATATCGCTCTTGCCTTCGATCACAACTTCCTGTACGGACCCGATCAGGTTTCGATTAATATTGAATGAGATAGCCGCCTGCTCTTCCATCAACAGGTCCCATCTTTTCTGTTTTATCTTTTCCGGGACTTGAAGCGGAAATTTAGCCGCCGGCGTCCCTTCCTCTTTAGAATACGTGAAAACGCCCAGATGATCGAACTGAATTTCCCGGACAAATTCCATCAACTGACGAAAATGCTCTGTGGTCTCACCCGGAAAACCGACTATAATGGATGTCCTTAAAGCCAAATCGGGCATCATTGTCCTGGCAAGCTTTATTTTCTTGCGAATCTGATTGCTCCCGAGCTTCCGGCTCATTGATCTCAATATTTCATCGTTTATATGCTGAATCGGCAAATCGATATAATGGCAGATTTTCTCCTCTCGCGCCATTGTTTCCAATACGGTTTTTTTCAGCGAAGCCGGGTGTGTATATAGAAGGCGAATCCATCGGATATCCCTGATTCCAGATATCGATTTCATCAAGTGATCTAATCCTGGCTTTCCTTTCAGATCCGAGCCGTATGCGGTCGTATCCTGGGCAATCAGAATAAGTTCCTTTACTCCCTTGCTCGCAAGGAATTCCGCTTCCGCCACGATATCTTCCAGCTGCCTACTCCGCAATTCGCCCCGAACACCGGGGATAATGCAATAAGAGCATCGATTAGAGCAACCCTCGGCAATTTTGAGGTAAGCCATATAAGATGGCGTCAAAATCATACGCTGATGCGAGCTGTCCATGAGAAATTTCGGGATCCTGATGATAGACCTGCTTTCAAGCGACCTGTTCTGCAATTTCCGGATATGAAACCTTATTTCGTCCACTTCACCCGTTCCAATAAAAAGATCCACCTCCGGAATTTCCTTTTCAAGCAAGGATCCATATCTCTGAGGCAAACACCCCGCTACGATCAGATACTTACAGGAACCTTTCGCCTTCCATTCGGCCAATCGGAAAATCTCCGCAATGGATTCCTCTTTGGCTGATATGATAAATGCACAGGTATTGATCAGGATGATATCCGCCTCCTCTTCATGAGGCGTTATCTTGAATCCGTCCTTTGCAAACCCGGCTGAAATGACTTCAGAATCAACAAGATTTTTGGGACATCCCAGGCTGACAATATGAATTTTCGTTTTTTTCATGATCCTTCAAAGCCGTAAGGGCTGATTACAGAGGGATTTTTCCTGTCCGGGTGGGTACAACCATTCCCGGCAGGGATACCGTACTCCCTCGAAATATTTATTTTCAATTTGTTGCCTGTTATTTATTCTGGATTATCCCGGCTTGAGCAGAAGCGAATTTTGGGATTCCTGGGAACAAGCTTCAGATTTGTCCAAAAAATTTGTAGATGAGCAAGGGTTTTGAACAACCATGCTTTATATATCAAAACCGGTTCTAGCGCGACATTTTCCTTGCCAGCACCTTTCTCGGCTTCACACCATCAGACGGTCCCACAACCCCGTCCAACTCCATTCTCTCAATAATCCGGGCCGCCCGATTGTACCCTATTTTCATGTATCTCTGAACGAGCGAGATAGATGCCTGACCTAGATCGGTTACCAATTCAACTGCCTCATCGTATTTTTCATCGTATTCTTCTTCGCCCCGGCCCCCTTCCTGTTCCTGCGCCTGAAGGATGGTCTCGTCATAATCGGGTTTTCCTTGTTTTTTAACAAAGCTCACCACCCTTTCAATTTCCTTATCGGACACATACGCACCGTGAATGCGGACCAGTTTTGAAACTCCGGGCGGCATGAAGAGCATATCACCCATTCCGAGGAGCTGTTCGGCTCCAAGCTGATCCAGAATCGTTCGGGAATCTACCTTTGATGAGACCTGAAAAGAAATGCGGGTCGGGAAATTGGCCTTAATAATTCCTGTAATCACGTCCACCGATGGGCGCTGGGTCGCCAGTATCAGATGAATACCGGCAGCACGGGCCATCTGCGCTAAACGGGTAAGCGATTCTTCTACATTCCTTTGGGCAACCATCATCAAATCTGCAAGTTCATCGATAACGATTACAATATAGGGCAGTTTTTTCCTTGGGATCGGCCCTGTTTCCGATTTACTTGTCTGTCTATATGCAGATACAGTATTCTCATTTTCGGATACTCCGATATCATCATCCGTATCGACCTCATCTAAAACCTTATCCTTTCCCAAGAACGGCTTTTCAAGCATGCGATTGAACTTATCTATGTTTTTGGCTCCCATTTCACTGATAATCCGGTAGCGCCGTTCCATTTCCAGCACCGCCCAGCGCAGAACCTGAGAGGCATCTTTGGGATTGACGACAACAGGGTGAAGCAGGTGTGCAATCCCTTCGTAATCCGAGAGTTCAATCCTCTTGGGGTCGATCATCAAAAATTTCACTTCATCGGGGGTCGATTTCAGAAGGATGCTGCAAATCATGGCGTTAAGAGAAACGCTTTTGCCCGATCCGGTTGTCCCGGCAATCAGAAGATGCGGCATCCGGACCAGATCCGCAATGACTGGGGTTCCTATGTTATCCTCACCCAACGCAATCGGGAGCCGGTACTTGGAATTTAGAAATTCCTCATTGTCCAGCACGCTTTTCAGATGAACGGGCTCACGCTCGTTATTCGGGATTTCAATGCCGACCACGGATTTCCCGGGAATCGGGGCTATGCGGACGCTTGGAGCCTTGAGTGCCATTGCCAAGTCATCGGAAAGATTCGTAATACGGTTCAGTTTTACTCCCGCTGCAGGTTCCAGCTCATACATCGTAATTAGAGGACCCGGCTTGACTTCAATAACCTTTCCATCCACCCCAAAGTCAGCCAGTTTCTTTTCCAATAGCCTGGCATTCATGAGAAGACTTTCTTTTTTAATCCGGGAATCCTTTCGCTTGTGCTCTTCAAGCAGGGTAAGGGGGGGCAATAAATAAGAACCTTTGGCCGAAGCAAAATCGAAAGAGGCCTGCTCGACCTTTTTCGGTTTCGCTTTTTTATCCGGAACCGCCTTTTCTTCCACGATAACAGGAGGTGTCCTGGTTTCCTTTTCACGGATTTCCTTGATGAGTTGTTTGCTCCTTCTGGATTTGTCGCGCAGAATACAGATGTACTTTCTAATTCCGGAAAGAGCGCCTCTGATTGCAAACGTGAGAGGAACAATGAGAGATATGATAGACGTGTCCAGCGTTATCATAAGAGATAAGATAAATATTACCGATAGAAAGATCGCCATGCCTAATGCATGTAAATAGGGATCGAGTACCTGAGCCAGAACGGTCCCCAATATACCTCCCATCGGTGCATTGGTACCGATAATTAAAAAATCGCGTCCTGTAATGGAGAAGAGGCCCGAAGTCGAAGCAACAAGCCCGATCATGCCTGTTACAAGCAAAACATCCGGAACAAAGGAGTCCCGAAAAAGCAGTTTAAAAGATACCAGAATGAGAATAACGGGAAACCATGCCGCGGCAAAGCCGAAAGATTTAATGAGTGCATCGGAGACATAGGATCCAAAACTTCCGCCATAGTTGAGTACCTTATTGACCTCGGCATGTTTGTGGCTGAAGCTGGGATCTGCCGTATTATAAGATATGAGGCAAAGAAAAATGAATATTGCGAAGGCCAGAAGAATAATCGCGGTAATTTCTCTTGATCTCTGGGAGGGAACCCGTTTGGTTTTCATATGTGCTTACTTAGCTGTTGTGTTCGGTTTCCTTGCATAATAATTCCGGCATACAACATCGCTGACTTTTTCAATCAAACCGTCCATGTTTTCTGTTGAATAATCCTTCACCTGAATTGGCTCACCGATAACAACCGTAACATTTCCGGGATTCACTTTGAGGGATTGCTTGGGCATAATTTCGGCTGTTCCCACGATGGAAATGGGAACAATCGGTGTTCCTGCTCTCAAAGCCAGATGAAATACACCACTCTTAAAAGGAAGTATCTGTCCGTTTTTGCTGCGCGTTCCTTCAGGAAAGGTCATAACAGATGTCCCTTGCCGGATTTGCTTCGCCGCAGCATCGATACTGCGCATGGCGCTTATGAGGCGCTTCCGATCAATCGGAATAGCACCGCTTTTACGTAGAGCGAGGCCAAAAACAGGAACTTCGAACAGTTCTTTTTTTGCCAGAAATCTGTACTGTGTATTTACGGCAATCAATAGTACAAAAATATCGAACCAGCTTTGATGGTTGGACATGAAAATCTGTGGGGTATTCCTTAATATATTTTCCCGTCCTATCACTTCGACTTTTACACTGGCCAGTTTGAGTAAAACCGAGCTCCACAGGAAAGTGACCTTCTGTACGGCATCGGGACCTTTCGAAAAAAACGGGTACGCAAGAATAACATATAAAGAAGAAATTCCCGTTAAGATAAATCCCACGATGACCAGGAATAATGAACGAATCATAGCTCCACATTAAGGCATTAAAAAAGCACTCATCTTCCGTTTCGAAAAAATTGTGCCGTTTTGCTTGAGAATTTTCAACATTTCTACTTTATACCAGGAAAGTTGTCAACATCATTGCATAAAGCGGTAAATTAAATACTCTTGCTAAAATTCATTGGATCTCAAAATAATAACGGTACGTTGAACCTATAGACCCCAAACCACGCCCGGAGTGTGCCACAAGCAATTTAAGGAATCAAGCAAATGAATTTTTGCCTAGTTGGAATCAAAACCCGGCTGATTCGCTTCGGTCCAAATTTTTTGCAGTCAAAAAAACCTCCTATTCCGAGGCATTCCTTTTTTGATTGTTTTTTCAAACCAATGCTTATAAAAGGATTTCTTAAAATAAGATTATCTACAGGGGGGAAGAATGCTGAACAAGGTCATCTTAATAGGGAGACTCGGGGCCGATCCCGAAATCAGATATACACCCGACGGCACGATGGTAACCAATTTCAGACTGGCCACGGATGAATCATACAAAAGCAAAGCGGGAGAAAAAGTCCAGAAAACCGAATGGCACCGTATTGTCACCTTCAGAAAATTGGCCGAAATCTGCGGAAACTATCTTACCAAAGGCAAGCTCGTTTATGTTGAAGGCAGAATCCAGACGCGCGCCTGGGAAGATAAGGAAGGGGTAAAGAAGTACACGACCGAAATCATAGCCTCTAATATGCAGATGCTCGATTCCAAAGGGTCAACAGGGGGCAAAGAGCAAGAAACAGGATGGAGTGAAAATCCTCCTTTTGCAGATGTAGAAGACGATGTTCCATTCTAAATAGATATGTATTGGACATCAGTTTCTGTTTACCTGATGTCCAATACCGATTATTTTTCGTCGATTTTTTTTCCGGCCGAATCTTTATCCGGACTCTCATTCATGGATTTCTTAAAATTCCGTATTCCTTTACCGATCGCACCGCCAATTTCAGGAAGCTTACCGGCCCCGAAAATGATCAGGATTATGATCAAAATAATCACAAGCTCCTGCATACCCAGTCCAAACATTCTAGTCTCCTTTCCCTAATCCCGGTTGGCACCCGGCAGATTCAGATGAACCACCTGTCCGCTTTTCCCCAAAAGCCCCAAGGGCTTATCCTGAAAATAGACGGATACGCCTCCAGCATTGCCTATGTCAATGGAAAATTTATCGGTAGCCTCTCGTTGCATACGCTCTCCGGGCCTGAGCAGAATCTCATATGGTGGATTATCGTCTTCGACGACATTCAGCCACGAAGTTTCAGTCGCCTCAACAACCAGCTTATAAGGCACTTTAGCAGGCGCCTTTCCTGAAGTCTGAACCGGACTGGACACCACGGGCGATACTGATTGAGCCGTTCCCGGCGTGGGTACACTGGGTGCCACTGTTCCCATAGTCCCCTGGCTAGTGGTGGTAACAACACTTTGATTGTTGGGTTTCTGATTTACCGTAGAGCTCGCATTTTCCCAAAAAGGTTTCCCTGTTGCAGGCTTGTTTTGATCGGCCATATACGTTGTGAAAAAAGAAATCAGAAAGCCGATCACAATAATAACTGAAAAAAACCATCCAGTCGCCCTGAGCGGAACCTTAAAGGTTTTCAAATCATATTTTCTCAGCATGACTTGATTCTCAATTGGTTCCTGACGAGAAACAACCGATTTATTCAAATACTGCCGATAGTGAGATAGAAGGATGCTTTCATCTAATCCCAACCATTGGGCATAGGTTTTGATGAATTTCTCGGCGTAAATAGGCTCGGGCAATACTTCAAATTTCCCGTTCTCAATTGCCTGAAGATACGATATCCGGATTTTTGTGGAACTCGACAAATTCTCCAAGGTCAGTTCTTTGGAATTCCGAATAGCGGTACAATCCGGGAATGCCTCTATGGGGCGGTTTTTAACGGGTTCAGGATTTGTGGTTTGTTCGTTGTCCATAATCTAACCTTCCACTGCTCTGATTAACGACTTCGTAAGGATTTTCTCATCCCGCACCGTATGATTTTCAAAATAAAAATTCATCCCAGATCTTAAACTGCCGCTTTTTACGATTCGTTTAATTTTTTCGGTAAATTAGCACCATTTTCATATTCTCGCAATAAAAAGTTCAGAAGCAATTTGCGGAAAGCCCTTTGTAGTTAAGGAATAGCGCATTTGTGCCGGCGAAAGCAGGAGTTTGCGACTCTTTTTAATTTTATTAACCGGCGATTAATAGTATCCTTCACAGAAAGATTACCGGATAGTTGGATGGATTAAGAAAGAGAGGAAATATTCCAATGGAAGTTTTCAAAGAGTTTGCAGTAGAAATTGCACATCGATCGGGAACATTGTTGAAGGAACGATTCGGCCGCAATCACAAAGTAACTTACAAAGGGGAAATAAACATCGTAACCGACGCGGACCAACTTTCAGAAGATATGATGAAATCCGCAATCGCACGCCGATTTCCAGATCACGGCATTCTGGCTGAAGAGTCCGCAGAAATAGAAAGTCGTTCCGAATACAGATGGATCATCGACCCACTCGATGGAACTACCAATTATGCCCATGGGTATCCTGCTTTCTGTGTGTCGGTTGCTCTGGAGAAAAGCGGCACGGTCATTCTGGGTGTTGTTTTTAATCCTATGCTCGATGAAACATTTATCGCCCAATTGGATAATGGCGCGTATCTTAACGGAGGCAGAATTACCGTTTCAGAAACACCGATAATGAACAGAAGCCTTCTGGCCACCGGGTTTCCTTATGACCTCAGAGAGAACCCGGACAACAATTTAAATTATTTCTTTGAGATGTCAACCCAGGCGCAGGCTGTGCGCCGTGCCGGATCAGCAGCACTCGAACTCGCCTATACGGCTGCAGGACGTTTTGATGGATTCTGGGAATTGCGTTTGAAGCCTTGGGATACAGCAGCCGCATGCCTCATGGTTCGTGAGGCGGGCGGGATTGTAACCGATATTGCGGGAAACGAGCATCGTCCTGATTCGAAAAGCGTACTTGCATCTAACGAGAAAATTCATCCGGAAATGCTTTCCATTCTTAAAAAAACCTCTCCCGTATTCATGCGGTAAGACAAGATGATTCTTTTGTTTTTCTTCAAGCGAAACAATTTTAAAAAAAAATTATTATGCTTAAGTTTGCGCTTGACATGTCGTTAAAAGATGTTAATTAGGAATCAATATTTACTTTTTTTCAAGCTCCTTCCCGTTCAAGACTCAAGGACTTGCCGATGCTCGCAAATCCTTACTATCTGCGCGATAGCGAAGGAGATGACCCGTTAGATATGAATGGTAATTGCTGAACATGGTGCGAATTTCCCATAGGCCAAGTTGATACTGAAAAAAAAATAGAACAAAAAAACGTACCAAACATTAGGTCATCCTCAACGCTTAAAAGGACAGGTGAAATCTTGGATACAGGAGGGGAAATGAAAGTAAAGACCATGATGGAGGAAGAAGAGCCTCCGGACGATATGACCACGTCTTTGCTGGCATCTCTGAATGCCGAATGCCTTTTTGGTAGCGGCAACGTTATCCAGAAGCTTTGGCCGGGCGTAACCATGGACCAGTGGAAAGACTGGAACTGGCAGATGGCCAACAGAATTGCTTCTGTCGAGGATCTTTCCACGCTACTCAACCTGAAACCTTATCAGGTTGCGAAATACAAAACGCTCAATAAAATATTTCCTTTCGCGATTACGCCTTATTTTCTTTCGCTCATAGATTGGTACAATCCGGGCGACCCCATCAAAAAACAATGTCTCCCCGATCTCAGGGAAATGGAATTCAAAATTGTGGGAGATTCCGATCCTCTTGAGGAAGAAGAGGATATGCAGGTTCCCGGCTTGGTACATCGATATCCCGACAGGGTTCTTGCCGTCGTCACGAATATGTGCTCCATGTATTGTCGGCACTGCACACGGAAAAGAATCTGGCACGAAGGCGAGTCGACCCGATCCAAACAGGAATTGATGGCCATGATTCGTTACATTCAGGCCACGCCGGAAGTCCGAGAGGTAATCGTTTCCGGCGGGGATCCACTGACCATGAATATGGAACTGCTCGATTGGTTCCTCGGCGAGCTGGAGCGCATCTCCCACGTTGAAGTCCTCCGAATTGGCAGCCGAGTGCCGGTTGTAATGCCGATGCGGATTACGGACGATCTGGTTCGGATGCTGGCCTCACATAGACCGCTTTGGCTTAACACTCAATTCAATCACCCGAATGAAATCACGCCAGAGTCCCAAGAAGCGTGCGATCGTCTGCTTACCAGCGGAATTCCCGTATCGAACCAAACCGTCCTGTTGAGGGGCATCAACGACTCCATTGAAGTCATGCGCGAACTCTGCCACAAACTGCAGCAGATTATGGTTCGTCCCTACTATCTATTCCAGTGTGATCCGGTCCGGGGAGTCGAACATTTCAGAACCAATATCTGGAAGGGAATTGAAATCATAGAAATGCTGAGAGGCTATACCGGAGGACTCTGCATCCCTTCATTCATGGTCGATACCCCCGGCGGCGGCGGCAAGATCCCGTTGCAACCTTTTTACCTCCTCTCCGTTACGGACAAGGATGTTCTGTTCAGGAATTACGAAGGGATGATCATCAAATATTTCAATCCCCAGGAAACAGATTTTGGCTTTTCCCGCAAAATGGCCTCAAACGGGAAAGGTGGCGGAACAGCGCAGCTGCTCAAAGGGAATGGGAAAGCGCTGGTCCCTGAAGAAACCCCCAGATATAGAAGAAGGAATTCAAATACCCTCTTGAAATTGAAAGAGGGGAAGGCATGAGAATTGGTTTTACCTATGATTTGCGAAAGGATTATCTGGAACGTGGTTTCACGGAGGAAGAGACAGCAGAATTTGACAGCGAAGAAACAATAACCTTCGTGACAGAGGCCATTGCCGGCCTTGGACATGAGGTTGATCGTATTGGTAATATTTATGACCTGGTCCCAAGACTCTCAAGAGGCGAATCTTGGGATCTTGTTTTTAACATCACAGAGGGCCTTCACGGCAGAAACAGGGAATCGCAAGTGCCCGCCCTTCTCGAGGCCTACGACATCCCATATACATTCAGCGATGCACTGACACTTGCCTTATCGCTGGATAAAGCCATGGCCAAGCGCATCATCAAAGATGCAGGCCTAGACACACCCGAGTTTTTCACAGTAGCTTCCATTGATGAAATAGATGGCAAGTTAAATCAAGCTTTGTCCTATCCGTTGTTTCTGAAACCTGTTGCGGAAGGAACAGGAAAAGGAATAACAACAGCATGCATTGTCCACGATCCGGAACCGCTGCGGGATCAGTGTGGTTCCTTGCTGGAGCGTTATGCTCAGCCGGTGCTTATCGAAGAATATTTGCCCGGCCGCGAATTTACAGTCGGTATTCTAGGAACGGGTGAAAAGGCGAAGGTCCTTGGAGTTCTTGAAATACAACTTCTGAAGAATGCAGACCCCCTGGTTTATTCTTATTGCAACAAAGAGCTTTGCGAGGAAAGGGTTGACTATGTTCTGGTCGATCCTCAGAAAAAAGAAAATGCTTCGATCATAAGCCAGGCATCGGAAATGGCTCTCCAGGCTTACACCGCATTAGGATGCAGAGATGCGGGGCGTGTTGATCTGAAAGCGGACGCTTCCCAACGCCTGCATTTTTTAGAGATCAATCCCCTTGCCGGCATTCATCCCACGCATTCGGATTTACCGATTCTCTGCACGAAGGTCGGCATTGCCTATCAGGACCTTATCTCCGGGATCATTGATTCCGCCATGGAAAGGAAAAAAGTTCGCCGGAGTTAAAATATTCTCAGGCTATCCGAAAGGTTTAGCCTTCCAAACAGGGTGTGATAATATGAAAGTTGCTATTGTTTACAATGAACCTGTCCCGGATAAAGCGGATTCGGTAGATGTCCTGGATCAAATGGCTATGGTGACCGATGCTCTTCAGGAATTGGGATACCAGTTCAGGCCCTTTCCCGTTGGAAACAGCCTGGGTTCCTGTACCAATCTCCTGGATGAATTGAGGCTGTATTCCCCAAACATCATCTTCAATCTTTTTGAAAGCCTCGGAGATGATGCGCGCTTCCATCCCGTTCTGCCTTCGCTTTATGAGATCGGCGGATTTCCTTATACAGGCGCTCCTTTTTCGGCACTTTTTACAACAACAGATAAGATCCTGGCGAAAACAATTTTGAAATGTTCGGGATTGCCAACTCCGGAGTGGGATCAATACGATGGCGCAATCGAACAGCTTTCCTCCTCGGCACCCTGGATAGTAAAACCAGCTTTAGAAGACGGATCTGTCGGAATTGATGATGAATCCATTTTCAAAGAGAAGGAAGCGCTTCTCGTGAAGCTACCTAATATTTACCTGAACCATAACAAACAGCCTATCCTTATAGAAGAATATATCGATGGACGGGAATTGAATATACCGATTCTGGAATTGGAAGATGGAACCCCGAAAGTGTTTCCGATTTCCGAAATCACATTTGACGATTGGCCCGCAGAAAAGCCTCGCATCGTGAATTATGCAGCGAAATGGGATGAGCAGGCTTTCGAATACGAAAATACAAACCGGCAATTTTATCCGGAAGGAGCTCCTTTGGAATACCTGGAGCAATTGGCCCTGAAATGCTGGAGATTGTTCCGGCTGAGAGGATATGCCCGGGTGGATGCCCGTATGGACAACAAAGGAAATATATTTATTATTGAAATCAACGCCAACCCCTGCATTGCCGCAGAATCCGGTTTTATGCGTTCCATGTACGAAGGCGGACTGGAAGCGAAGGATGTCGTCAGGGCCCTGGTACAAGCGCCTTTGCTGAGGTATCCACGTTGAGCGACCATATGCAAACAAGCGATTATGCTCTGAGGTGGGAGCCTGTACAGGAGGACTGTGTCAGCGTTAGAGAGATTCTCGATTCCAACGGTATTTTTTATCGATATGAGGTCGACGTTGCCATCGAGCTGATTGAAGATAGGCTGGAACGAGGTGAAGATAGCGATTATCATTTTATTTTCATGGACCAGGAAGGAGAATGTGTCGGATACGTCTGTTACGGCCCGATTTATATGACTGACAACCGATTCGATCTTTACTGGATAGCCGTACGGGAAGATTTACGGGGGGGTGGATTAGGAAAAATTCTGCTCGCCGAAACGGAACGGCAGGTTCTGAAAAGAAATGGAAAGATCCTTTATGTGGAAACCTCGGGGAAAGATGATTATTTGAAAACCAGGGCCTTTTACAAAAAAAACGGCTATTCGGAAATCGCATGTGTTCCTCATTTTTATAAAGAGAATGATGATAAAATCATCCTCATGAAAAGGCTCGCGGCTAAATGAGAATTTAGGCCCTTTTATATCGCCCATCTCGAAATCAGGCTAAGGTATTCATATTTTTAAAAACTTGACACTCGACAGAATTTCATGATACCCAGTTTTCGAGTGGAGAGGCTGTCATGGAAAATCTGAAAAATATCAATACATGCTGGTGGTGGCAGGGTTATCATTGCCTGCCCGAAAGGCCTCCGTTCTGAAAGACAGACAAGCCTGGGGCAAAGCTCCATGGCTTCCATAAAAAAAGAGCCATGGTCCCATGGCTCTTTTTTTATATATTTGAGAATTCGAAGGGATTTTTGATTTTATTCTTTTTTATTCCGTTTGGAAATTTAGATGGAGGTATTTTTTATGGAACAATTCAAGGTACAACTGGAAGATCGTGAAATTCCGAAACAGTGGTACAACATCCTGGCCGACCTTCCCACACCCATGCCCCCGCCGTTGCATCCCGCGACAGGCAAACCGGTCGGACCCGACGATCTGGCACCTATTTTCCCGATGAATCTCATCGAACAGGAAGTATCAACCGATCGCTGGATTGATATTCCGGAACCGGTTCTGGAAAAATATCTCCTCTGGCGCCCATCTCCTCTTCGCAGAGCACGTAATTTTGAAAAGCTGCTCAACGCACCGGTTCGAATCTATTTTAAAGATGAAGGGGTCAGTCCTGCCGGATCTCACAAGCCGAACACAGCCATCGCACAGGCCTATTATAATAAGATAGCTGGAATCAAACGGCTTTCGACTGAAACCGGCGCCGGCCAGTGGGGAAGCGCGCTCAGTATGGCTTGCCATATGTTTGGACTCGAGTGCCGTGTCTTCATGGTCAAGGTCAGTTACAATCAGAAGCCCTATCGAAGGCTCATGATGCAGACCTGGGGCGCAACATGTATTCCCAGCCCGAGCGATCAGACTGCTGCAGGAAGAAAGATTCTCGCCGAACATCCCGATTCTCCCGGAAGTCTCGGCATAGCTATCAGTGAGGCCGTCGAGGATGCTTTAAGAAATCAAGATTCGCGCTATTCTCTCGGCAGCGTTCTCAATCATGTTCTGATGCACCAGACAATCATCGGCCTGGAAGCGCAAAAGCAGCTGGAAAAAATCGGGGAATACCCTGATGTCGTAATCGGTTGTGCCGGCGGCGGGAGCAATTTTGCCGGGATCAGCCTGCCTTTTGTCAGGGATAAGATACATGGGAAAGAGGTCAAGGTCATCGGTGCCGAACCGAGTTCCTGCCCTACTCTTACCAGAGGGCCCTATGCCTACGATTTCGGAGATCTCGCAAAGATGACTCCCCTGCTGGCCATGTACACTCTGGGACACGACTTCGTTCCTGAAGCGATCCATGCCGGTGGACTCCGGTACCATGGAATGGCTCCCATATTGAGCCACCTCTGCAAGACAGGATTGATCGATGCCCGCGCGTACAACCAGCTTGAAACCTTTGATGCCGGAGTGAAATGGGCGCGATCAGAAGGCTTTATTCCCGCACCCGAAACCAATCACGCCATTGCCGCTGTCGTTGACGAGGCAAGACGTGCCAAGGAAGAGGGTAAAGAAAAAGTAATTTTGTTCAACTGGAGCGGTCACGGGATCATCGATCTGCCCGCCTACGATGCCTTCTTATCCGGAAAGCTCGACATTCACGAATTGCCGGAAGAGGAAATCGAAAGGGCTTTGAAAGCAATCGAGAACCATCCCAAAATAGGATAAGTCTCTTGTAAACACAAGGGCGGATCGGCTGGGTGTCGAGTCCGCCCTTTAATTTTGAAAGAAAACTCTGATATTCAACCGGATTAGATTCTGCTATGTTAATCCCACTATTCAGGGCATTGATATTGGTCAATGCTCTGACTGATTGAGGAGAGAATAAAACCAGACCGAATTGTTTCTATGGATCTTTTTGAACACCTTGAAAGTGAAAATACGGAACGCCCCCTGGCCGACCGGATGCGACCAAGTTCGCTTTCTGAATACATAGGCCAGACCGAGCTTCTTGCGCCGGACGGACTGTTGCAGCGGGCTATCCGGGAAGACCGTCTTTTTTCCATCATCTTCTGGGGTCCTCCGGGTTCCGGTAAAACAACCCTGGCGCGTTTGATTGCCAACGAAACGCGCTTTAATTTTCAGACATTTTCCGCCGTTCTTTCGGGAGTCAAGGAACTACGGACTATTATCGAAGAGGCCAAAAACCAGCTTCGTTACTACAACCGTAAAACGATACTGTTTGTCGATGAAATCCACAGATTCAATAAGGCGCAACAGGACGCCTTTCTTCCTCACGTCGAGAGCGGGCTGATTACTTTGGTCGGAGCAACAACAGAAAATCCGTCTTTCGAAGTCATCGCTCCCCTCCTTTCTCGAACCCGTGTTATGGTGCTGCATCCTTTTACGCAGGAGGAATTGATTCTCATTTTGAATCGCGCTCTCGCAGACACGGAAAAGGGTCTGGGCAAGCTGAATCTGCAGGTCGATCCCGAAGCATTTGAATATCTGGCCTGGGCAGCGGACGGCGATGCCCGTGCTGCGTTAAACAATCTCGAAGCAGCAGTTTCCCTGTTCCGCTCCGATGACCCCACTGTTAAAAAGTTGACCCGAGACTTGGTAGAAAAGGCGTTGCAAAAGAAGGCCCTGCAATATGACAAGCTCGGGGAAGAGCATTATAATCTGATTTCTGCGCTTCATAAAAGTCTGCGGGGGAGCGATCCCGATGCCGCCCTCTATTGGCTGGGAAGAATGCTCGTTGCCGGTGAGGATCCGCTTTACATAGCCAGGCGCATGGTTCGATTTGCTTCGGAAGACATCGGCATTGCCGATCCGAACGCCCTTCAAATAGCTATGGCTGCGATGCAGGCCTTTCAATTCATCGGCCCTCCCGAAGGAGAACTTGCGCTGGCCGAAGCAGCCGTCTATCTTGCAACCGCACCCAAGAGCAACGCACTATATACTGGATACGGCAAGATAAAAAAGACAATCAGTCAGACAGGGACATTGCCCGTTCCCTTTCATATTCGCAATGCTCCAACCAGATTGATGAAGGATCTCGGCTACGGTAAGGACTATCAGTACGCTCATGATTTTGAAGAAGCATTTACACCGGGACAAACGTATCTTCCCGATCAACTCGGAAAGGAAACTTATTATAACCCTACTGCCCGGGGTTTTGAAAAAATTATTAAGGAAAGGCTTGAGAAGTGGCGCAAACAGCACAGGGATGCGCTTTCTTCTGTTTCGAAAAAAGATCAATAGTCCTCCTTCCGTTGCAAATGGAGCGGAGCGCATCAATAATGATCAACACTGGATGAGAAAGCAATCTCATCGTAATCCGGAGGCGAAAAATGTTCCTATTCAAAAAATTCATCTCTCCTCTTTTTCTTCCGCTCTCTATTTCCGTTCTGATGCTGCTGCAGGGACTGGCTTACCTGCAGTCCAGGCGAAGACAGCGGAAGGGGAAATTATTTATTTCTTTAGGAATAATCCTCCTCCTTATTTCCAGCTACGAAGTCATTTCCGACATCATGCTGAGATCCCTCGAAGACAGATACCGTCCTATCAACATTGCGGATGTCAAATCTCCCAAATCTGTCAAATGGATAGTTGTCCTTGGCGGCGGAATCAATTCCGATCCGAAGCTTCCCATTACGGAGCAATTATCAAACGCAAGCATGGCCCGCCTGATTGAAGGAGTCAGACTACACAAGCAATTACCCGGAAGCAGGATCCTTCTTAGCGGGGGAGCGGTTTTCAATACACGGTCTGAAGCAAGTATTATGGCCGGGGTAGCTTCTGCTGTTTTCGATATAAAAAACAAGGATATTGCTCTTGAATCACAATCACGTGATACGGAGGATCAAGCTGCCAGAATGCGAGGAATTGTCGGGAAAGATCCCTTCATTCTGGTAACTTCAGCCTTCCATATGCATCGATCCGTAACCCTTTTCAGAAAAATTGGCCTGAACCCTATTCCCGCTCCCGCGCAATTCATGGCTTCAACAGGAACCGGCGAAATAACACCGGAAATGTTCTATCCTCAGGCGAAAGGATTGCTCAAATCGGAATATGTCTTTCATGAATACCTGGGAATCTTATGGGCAAAATTAAGAGGAAACTTATAAATGCTGTTTCAGCTCTAAGCAGATTTATTCCACATCCAAATTCTAAATAAAGTCTGATTCTTGACATTGAATGGACAGCAATGGTAACCTCACAATTTAAATTTGCTTATAAATGGGATCTGAATTGCAGCTTGACAAAAAAGTTACAAGACTGATTGAGAAGGGCGTTCAAATTCCGAATCCTTTTTCTGTTGAAATAGGATCGGATGTCGAAATCGAAAGAATAGCGGGAAATGGTGTCGTTCTTTATCCCGGAACCAGAATTCACGGGAAAAAGACACTTATAGGCTCCGGTTCGAAAATAGGATCTGAAACACCGGCCACACTGATTGATTGCCTTACCGGCTGCAATGTAGAGCTCCGTGGAGGCTTTTTCAAGGATTCACTTTTTCTGGACCGGGTATCGATCGGTTCCGGCGCTCAGATCAGAGAGGGATGCATCCTTGAGGAGGAATCAGGAGGCAATCATACCATTGGCCTGAAACAGACAATCCTGTTTCCGTATGTTACCCTG
Organism: Syntrophaceae bacterium UBA4778; assembly: GCA_002403175.1. The sequence continues at coordinate 19,725 of DHHG01000169.1, forward strand.
GGCAGCCTCATTAATTTCTGCGATTGCTTCATGGCCGGAGGCACCGATAGAAAAAACCATAGTGAAATCGGCAGTTCGTTTATTCATTTTAATTACACACCCAATCAGGACAAAGCAACACCCTCCCTGATAGGGGATGTTCCCCGTGGAGTTATGCTCGACCAATCCCCCATTTTTTTGGGAGGCCAGGGGGGCATTGTAGGACCGATCAGGATCGGCTACGGCACGGTAACTGCTGCAGGCTCGGTCATCCGGCAAGATTGCCCGGAAGGCGGCAAGATCCTGGTAGAGAAAACCTCCTCCGGGGGAAATAAAAGTTTTAAGCCAGGTTATTACCCTGATATTAAAAAAAGAGTTATCAATAATGTCTATTTTCTGGCCAATCTCCTGGCGCTCAAAGAGTGGTATAGCCAGATCCGGCACCGTTTTCTGGAGATGCGGGAATTCGGCGAACCCCTGTGCCAAGCCGGTCTGGAACTGATCCGTGCCGCCATAGAAGAGAGATTAAAAAGATTTCATGATCTCTCGGAAAAAATGCGGTATTCCGTATCCATTCAGGAGAGTGAAGCACAGGTACCTGAAACCGCTCTGCTGCAAAAGCGTGAGTTCATAGAAAAATGGCCGGAAATTGAGGTTTGCTTCAGAGACGGTTCCGAAGAACAGATAGGGTTGGAGGACCGCGACAGCTTCATTCGAGAAATCTGGGAGAAGATGGAATTTGTCGAAGGCGATTATCTAAATACAATCCGGAAATTGAATCCCGAAATCAAAGCGCACGGCACAGCTTGGCTGCAAGCCATTGTGGATCATGTTATCCGGCGCGTCCAAAACGTAGTCCCTTCATTTGACATTTAACCTAACGCAAAGGGGAAAAAATGCAAAA
>DHHG01000027.1 GCA_002403175.1 Syntrophaceae bacterium UBA4778
CAACCGGTTACACAACAAGTTCGAGAGACAGCTAAGCCACAATCACGAGAAGTTCGGACGCAGCAACCCCGGCCGCAATCTCAACCGGTTACACAACAAGTTCGAGAGACAGCTAAGCCACAATCACGAGAAGTTCGGACGCAGCAACCCCGGCCGCAATCTCAACCGGTTAAACAACAAGTTCGAGAGGCAGACAAACCACAAGAATCAAAACAGGAAGAGGGAAAACCTGAAAGAGGGCAGGAAGAAAGACACGATAGAAGGTAGGATTACAAAAAGTTAACCCGACTATAAAAAGATTCTCGTATCTATCAGGGGGGCGGCTCGTGTCGCTCCCTTGGAATAGAAAGGTGAGCTGATTATATTGGGTAACAGGCCGAGAAAAATAAGACACTAAAAAAACACAATTTCATAAGAGATTAACTCGGCCAATAAGCAGCTCAAAGCGTCACCGGGTGCAGGGAGATAGAAAATGGCCGCGAAAAAAACCGCAACTAGATCCCAGGAATTCTCAGATAGCGTCATCGACACCATACGTGAGCCCTTGATCGCTTTGGATCAGGATTTAAAAGTGGTTTTTGCCAGCCGTTCCTTCTATGAATTCTTTAAAGCAAAACCTGAAGATACCGTGGGACAGCTTATCTATGATCTGGGAAATCGCCAGTGGGATATCCCCAGACTGCGGGAACTGCTGGAAGACATCCTGCCTAAAAAAGCAACCTTTGATAACTATGAGGTGGAACACGATTTTGCCGACATCGGCCGGCGCATCATGCTTTTGAATGCCCGGCAAATTCAAAGAGCGTTGGGCAAGGAACGGATCATCCTTCTGGCCATCGAGGACATCACTGAGCGCAGGAAGATAGAGAGAACGCTGGAAAAATCATATGAAGATATGAAGGAATTGACTATCGAATTAAAACGTGCCACTCAGGCAAAATCTGAATTTCTGGCCAACATGTCACATGAGCTCAGGACACCGCTCAATTCTATTATCGGTTTCTCCGAGGTATTATACGACGAGACTTTCGGATCGCTAAATGAGAAGCAGAAGAAGTACGCTAATAATATTTTAACCAGCGGGAAACACCTCCTCTTACTGATCAATCAGATACTGGATATGGCCAAAGTTGAAGCCGGAAAGATGAAGCTGACATTATCCGTCTTTCCGATAAAAAGCCTGTTAAATGAGATTTCACTGCTGGTAGCGGATATGGTCAGCAAAAAGAAGATAGAAATGTTTCTGGAGATAGCCGAAGATTTGCCGGATATCGAGGCGGATGAACTCAAGGTAAAAGAGGTAATGTATAACCTGCTTTCCAACGCAGTTAAATTTACCACCGAGGGTGGCAAAATCGGTATGCGGGCGAAAAAAGCCGATGCCGGGGTAGAAGTAGTGGTCTGGGATACCGGAGTCGGTATTGCACGTGAAAATATGGAAAAAATATTTGAAGGTTTTTTCCGTGTCGATACTCCCTATTCCCGGGTGACTGAGGGGACAGGTCTCGGTCTGCCACTCTCCAGAAAAATGGTTGAACTGCACGGCGGGAAGCTTTTTGTGGAATCAGAGGGGCTGAATTGCGGCACCTCGATCCACTTTACTCTGCCGATAATATCCGGAGAGGAGGCCTGAGATGAAAAAGAAGGCATTAGTTGTCGATGATAATGAAAATAATCTTCTGCTGGAAAAAGACCTTCTGGAGATCGCCGATTTCGATGTGCTTGAAGCTGAAAACGCCGCAGATGCGATTGCCATGGCCAGAAAAGAAAAACCGGATATCATCCTTATGGATGTGCGGCTTCCGGATATGCGCGGTACCGAAGCCGCCAAGATATTACGTCAAGACAAAGAGACACACGATATTCTCATTGTTTTTGTGACTTCCTCGGTAATGGCTGAAGGTAAAGAAGAGATAGAAGGCATGTCTAACACCGGATTTATAGGTAAGCCGATAAATACGCGGACCTTTGCGAAAGAAATCAGTCAATGTATTGAGTGAGTTTTTAACAGTTTCCTGAAAAATTCCATCATGGAGTTTTTCAAAATCAGATTCAAAAAAGAGGTAAAGGATGAAAGACAAGACAGTAATTTTGATTGTTGATGACCAGCCCCAAAACATTGAACTTCTCGAAGCCTTTCTTGCTGGGCAGGGTTATGAAATTGTCAGAGCGGCAAACGGTGAAGAAGCGCTGGAGAAAATTTCCGGCAATCAAATCGATCTGGTTCTGCTGGATGTAATGATGCCCGGCATTGATGGTTTTGAAGTTACACGCATGGTCAGGCAAGATAATGCACAACGATTGCTGCCGATAATTCTGGTTACCTCATTAAATGAAAAGGAAGACCGGGTAAAGGGAATAGAAGCCGGTTGTGATGATTTTATTTCCAAGCCTGTTGATAAGGTGGAGCTTCAGGCCCGTGTCCGGTCATCGCTGAAGGTTAAAGCTTACAACGACTTGCTGAGAAATTACAGAGAAGAGCTGGAGTCCGAGGTAACCGAGAGAACCGAGGAATTAAGACATGTATTGGAGAGACTTCAGCAGGAAATCACCGTGCGCAAGCGGAACGAGGAGGCTTTGCGGGAAAGTGAAAACAAATATCGCTTGCTGGCCGATAATATCCATGACGTCATTTTAGTTTTGGATATGAATCTGAATTATACCTATGTCAGCCCTTCCGTAAAAATCTTGTGGGGATACGAACCAACAGAAGTGTTGAAGCAAAATGCTTTTGAGACCTTGACTTCCTCCTCTTGGGAACTGGCCGTGAGGACATTATCTGAGGTCATGGAACTGGAAAAATCAGAACATAGAGATATGAACATATTCAGGACGCTTCAGTTGGAAACGATACGAAAGGATAGGACAGTTGTTTGGACGGAGGCGAAGGTCTCCTTTGTCAGAGATGAAAATCAGCAAGCAGTGAGCATTTTAGGCGTATTCCGTGACGTCACCGAGCGCAAACAAACGGAAGATAAACTTCTGCTAACCCTTGACAGCCTTAAGAATGCCGTTGGCGCGACCATTCAGGTCATGGTATCCGCT
>DHHG01000277.1 GCA_002403175.1 Syntrophaceae bacterium UBA4778
GAAGAAAAGTAGTCAAATTCAAAGCCGGCAAAATGCTTGCTGACAAAGTTAAATAGCCTTTATTCAATAATTTCGTTAAGAAAAAACCCTCGTTTTCGCCCGAGGGTTTTTTCTTTTCATATTGAAGGTTCTTGTGAATTGAAGATCCAATGAGACTAGCTCCGGGGAATCTCCGATCCTTAAGGAAAATGTTTAGACTGGACCCGCTCTCAAATCCCGCAGCTAACTTTTAGAGTGCTCTCGCGACTGGATTTGATAAAGACGCATGAGTCCCCAAGTTAGAGTAACATACGTTCAGGAAACGGTTCCAAATGGTGGAAGCCCTTCTTCTTTAAGCTGTTTGACTTGTTTGGGGCTTTCTGGTATGTCAAGCCTCATCAAAACCTTCGGAAATCCACCGAAATCTCGAAACCCAATATACTCCTTTGTATATTTGAGTACTACGATCCGGTTTATGGTCTGTAGAAAAATTTCGGACTTCTATTTCGATACATGATCCGGGCATAATCTTATAATTCCAAAGAGATATTCTCAGCGGAACGAATAAAGAGAGGATGTTGTGACACGAAAACGGATACTGAGCGGAATGCGCCCGACCGGAAAACTCCATCTGGGAAACCTTCTCGGTGCGCTGGGCAATTGGATTGCGTTGCAGAACAAAGGCGAATACGACTGCTTTTATTTTGTCGCAGACTGGCACGCGCTTACAAGCGATTACAATAACACGGAGCAGATCAGAAGTAATACGACGGATATGGTGATCGATTGGCTGAGCTGTGGCCTTGATCCGTCCCGAAGCACCCTTTTTATCCAATCCAGCGTAAAAGAGCACGCAGAGCTTTTTCTTCTTTTTTCTATGATTACTCCTCTTCCGTGGCTGGAGCGCAATCCGACCTACAAAGAAATGAAGACCGAACTGGCAGATCGGGATCTCTCTACTTTCGGATTTCTGGGATATCCGGTATTGCAGGCTGCGGACATTCTTATTTACAAGGCATTCGGCGTTCCGGTAGGACTGGATCAGCTCCCTCATGTTGAACTGACGAGGGAGATTGCAAGGCGGTTCAATTTTCTCTATGAAGAAATCTTCCCCATTCCGGAGCCTCTTCTGGCCGAAGTCCCGAAATTATTGGGAATAGACGGCAGAAAAATGAGCAAATCCTATGACAATGCTATTTACCTTAGTGATAGGGGGGAGGTCCTCAAGAAAAAGATCGATACCATGTTTACCGATCCGCAACGAATGCGGCGTAAAGATCCGGGGCGTCCTGAAATCTGCAATGTATTCACCTTTCATACGATTTATTCCTCCGAAGAGAACGTGGAGGAAATCCGGCGCAATTGCCCGAAAGCGCTGATCGGGTGTGTGGAATGTAAAAAGCGACTTTTTGATTTGCTGTCCGATAAGATGAGCCCGGTCCACGAGCGCCAGGATTATTATCGGGAGCACCTCGATGAAGTTCATGCCATTGTGGAGGACGGCAATAAAAGGGCTCATCAGATTGCTGCTGAAACAATGAATCAGGTACGGGAAGCCGTTAAAATCTGAACAGGGTTCTATGAGTTACGAAATCAAGCTCGACATTTTCGAAGGGCCTCTGGATCTGCTCCTCTATCTGATCAAAAAAAATGAAATCGATATCTACAATATTCCTATCGCGACGATCACCGAGCAGTATCTCCAGCATATAGAAGCCATGAAGGCGCTCAGCCTCGATATAGCCGGTGAATATCTGGTAATGGCCTCAACCCTGATTCTGATCAAGTCGAAAATGTTGCTTCCGTCAGAAGAGAATCCGGAAGGCGAAAAGGAAGAGGAAGATCCCCGCGCTGAACTGGTCAGGCAGCTAATTGAGTACCAGACCTTTAAGGAAGCGGCGCTGGATCTGGGGAACAGACCTCTCCTCGGCAGAGATGTGTTTATAAAAGAGTCCTTTGAAGAAGAATTTGCGCCTAAAGAAGAGGAAATGCTTTTAGAACTGGGCGTTTTCGATCTGATCCAGGCATTTCGTAAGATTTTGTCCGGAATGCGCAAAGAAGAGATCATGGAAATCGATATTGAGCGGATCTCTCTTTCCGACCGGATCGGGGAAATTCTGGAGCGGCTCCATTCTGAAAAAAACCTGACCTTTGATGATCTCCTTGAAGATGTCAAAACCCGTAAGCGAATGATTTATACGCTCCTTGCCATTCTTGAACTTATGAAATTAAAGGCCATCCGGGCCTATCAGGTAGATGCTTTCGGAACGATCCGGCTATTCCCAATTTCAGAGGACAATGCAGTTGAAGTGGAATCGGTTTCGGATGAATACAATCTGTAATGGAACCACCATTAGTCATACAGGCTGTTCAAAAATGCTCAGATGCAAGGCATTGCACGTGTCCCGACTATTTATCGGGGAGGTTTGCAGCGTAACGCAGCAGAGAGCAGCATTGGAAAGACAGAAGGATTATGCATGGAAAACTTGAAGTCAATCATAGAGGCGCTGATCTTTGTCTCTGAAGCTCCACTCTCTGCTGCCCGTATCAAAGATGTCTTGGGCGATTGTGAGAAGAGCGAGATCATGGAAACCATTCGGGAACTCGTTCGGGAGTATGGAGATTCCCAGAGAGGTTTACATCTTGAGGAAGTTGCCGGGGGATTTCAGTTCCGTACCAATCCTGATATGAGCTCCTGGGTCAGGAAATTGAAGGGGACGAAACCCGCAGCCCTTTCACAGCCCGCTATGGAGACGCTGGCCATCATTGCATATCGTCAGCCGGTCGTGAAAGCCGATATTGAAAAAATGAGAGGGGTTGATGTCAGCGGTCCGCTCCGAGGTCTTCTGGATAAAAAACTGGTGAAAATGGTCGGACGAAAGGACGTTCCGGGAAAACCGATGCTGTATGGGACGACGAAGAAATTTCTCGAAGTGTTCAATCTGAATGATCTTTCGGCACTGCCCACCCTGCGGGAATTAAAGGAATTGCAGGAAGCTCATGAAGCTGAGGAGTCTCAATCAAAATCGGATACTTATGATTTTGAAGACCTGAAGTGGGAAAATTCTCATGAGCAGGAGCAGGAATCCCAAGATCCTCCTGAACTCCCGGAGAACAGTGAGAATCGGACGGAACAATCGGAAGATGAAATAAAAAAAGAGGAATCCCCGGATGCCTGAACGACTTCAAAAAATCATTGCCAATGCAGGAATTGCTTCGCGCAGGGCGGCTGAAGAAATGATCCGCCAGGGAAGGGTTTCCGTAAATAACGTGGTTGTCACGGAACTTGGGACGAAAGCAGGGCCGGCAGACGAAATCAGGATAGACGGGAAACTCATATCGAGAGAAGTCGAAAAGATTTACCTCATGGTGCACAAACCGGCCGGTTATGTAACTACCTTGAAAGATCCCGAAGGCAGACCGATCATAACGGATCTGATTGGAGAGGTTCAGGAGAGAGTTTTCCCGGTAGGCCGTCTTGATTACGATTCGGAAGGTCTCATCCTATTGACGAACGATGGAAATTTCGCCCAGAAGCTTCAGCATCCAAGGTTCAAGATACCAAAAACCTATTTGGTCAAGATCAAGGGAGAACCGAATAAAAAAGAAATTGCGGAAATGAAAAAAGGAATCAAGCTGGATGATGGCTTCTTCAGACCGGAAGGTCTGGAGCTTGAGAAGGTGAATCCAAAGAGCTGCTGGGTCCGGATAGTCATTCATGAAGGTCGAAACAGGATCTTGCGACGTTTTTTTGAGGCCATGCAACATCCGGTTTCCAGGTTGATCAGGATTGCTGTTGGAGATATATCTCTCGGTTCATTGAAAGAGGGGGAGTGCCGTCATCTGAAATCGAATGAAATCAGAAGATTGCTCTCCTTGGCAGGATGATTGACGAGCAAAAAGATCTTGACAATGTATTAAAATTGAAACTATAGTCCCTGATCGAACATCTGGGATTGTTTCAGGTATTTAATTGCAAGGGGGGCATATGAACAAGTCTGAATTAATCGAGGCTTTGAGCAGAAAAGAAAATATGACCGAAAAGAGAGCCATGGATGTCATCAACCTGGTTTTTGACGGCTTTGTCGATGAACTCAAAAATGGGGGCAGAATAGAAATCAGAGGATTCGGGAGCTTTGTTGTCAGAGAATACGAATCGTATACGGGACGGAATCCCAAAACCGGAAGCAATATCAAGGTTGCTCCCAAAAAATTGCCTTTCTTCAAAGTTGGTAAAGAGCTTAAAGAAGCAATTAACAAAAAATAATTCTCTCCTCACGAGTACGAGTATAAAGGGATCATCCACCGTGATCCCTTTTATTTTATTCGAAAGGCCCTTAGCCAATGGATGGAACCCATTCATCAGCCTATGATAGACAGGATAAGGGTTTTAAAT
>DHHG01000276.1 GCA_002403175.1 Syntrophaceae bacterium UBA4778
ATTTAAAACCCTTATCCTGTCTATCGTAGGCTGATGAATGGGTTCCATCCATTGGGCTAAGGGCCTTTCGAATAAAATAAAAGGGATCACGTTTGGATGATCCCTTTATATTCGTACTTGAGAGGAGAGAATTATTATTTGTTAATTGCTTCTTTAAGCTCTTTACCAACTTTGAAGAAAGGCAATTTTTTGGGAGCAACCTTGATATTGCTTCCGGTTTTGGGATTCCGCCCCGTATAGGATTCGTATTCTCTGACAACAAAGCTCCCGAATCCTCTGATTTCTATTCTGCCCCCATTTTTGAGTTCATCGACAAAGCCGTCAAAAACCAGGTTGATAACATCCATGGCTCTCTTTTCGGTCATATTTTCTTTTCTGCTCAAAGCCTCTATTAATTCAGACTTGTTCATATGCCCCCCCTTGCAATTAAATACCTGAAACAATCCCAGATGTTCGATCAGGGACTATAGTTTCAATTTTAATACATTGTCAAGATCTTTTTGCTCGTCCATCATCCTGCCAAGGAGAGCAATCTTCTGATTTCATTCGATTTCAGATGACGGCACTCCCCCTCTTTCAATGAACCGAGAGATATATCTCCAACAGCAATCCGAATCAACCTGGAAACCGGATATTGCATGGCCTCAAAAAAACGTCTCAAAATTCTGTTTCGACCTTCATGAATGACTATCCGCACCCAGCAGCTCTTTGGATTCACCTTCTCAACTTCCAGACCTTCCGGTCTGAAGAAGCCATCTTCCAGCTTGATTCCTTTTTTCATTTCCGCAATTTCTTTTTTCTTCGGGTCTCCCTTGATCTTGACCAAATAGGTTTTTGGTATCTTGAACCTTGGATGCTGAAGCTTCTGGGCAAAATTTCCATCGTTCGTCAATAGGATAAGCCCTTCCGAATCATAGTCAAGGCGGCCTACCGGAAAGACTCTCTCCTGAACCTCTCCAATCAGGTCCGTTATGATCGGTCTGCCTTCGGGATCTTTCAAGGTAGTTACATAACCGGCCGGTTTGTGCACCATGAGATAAATCTTTTCGACCTCTCTCGATATGAGTTTCCCGTCTATCCTGATTTCGTCTGCCGGTTCTGCTTTCGTCCCGAGTTCCGTGACAATCACATTATTTACGGAGACCCTTCCCTGGCGGATCATTTCTTCAGCCGCCCTGCGCGAAGCAATTCCTGCATTGGCAATAATTTTTTGAAGTCGTTCAGGCATCCGGGGATTCCTCTTTTTTTATTTCATCTTCCGATTGTTCCGTCCGATTCTCACTGCTCTCCGGGACCTCAGGCGGGTCTTGGGATTCTTGTTCCTGCTCATGAGAATTTTCCCAGTTCAGGTCTTCAAAATCATAAGTATCCGATTTTGATTGAGACTCCTCAGCTTCATGAGCATCCTGCAATTCCTTTAATTCCCGCAGGGTGGGCAGTTCCGAAAGATCATTCAGATTGAACGCTTCAAGAAATTTTTTCGTCGTCCCATACAGCATCGGTTTTCCCGGAACGTCCTTTCGTCCGACCATTTTCACCAGTTTTTTATCCAGAAGACCTCGGAGCGGACCGCTGACATCGACCCCCCTCATTTTTTCAATATCGGCTTTCACGACCGGCTGACGATATGCAATGATGGCCAGCGTCTCCATAGCGGGCTGTGAAAGGGCTGCGGGTTTCGTCCCCTTCAATTTCCTGACCCAGGAGCTCATATCAGGATTGGTACGGAACTGAAATCCCCCGGCAACTTCCTCAAGATGTAAACCTCTCTGGGAATCTCCATACTCCCGAACGAGTTCCCGAATGGTTTCCATAATCTCGCTCTTCTCACAATCGCCCAAGACATCTTTGATACGGGCAGCAGAGAGTGGAGCTTCAGAGACAAAGATCAGCGCCTCAATGATTGACTTCAAGTTTTCCATGGATAATCCTTCTGTCTTTCCGATGCTGCTCTTTAACCAGACTGTTGAAAAGCGCTCATCTGCTGCGTTACGCTGCAAACTCCCCAATAAAGGGACAAGTGCGATGCCTTGCATCTGAGCATTTTTGAACAGCCTGTATGGCTAATGGTGGCTTCCATTACAGATTGTATTCATCCGAAACCGATTCCAATTCAACCGCATTGTCCTCTGAAATTGGGAATAGCCGAATCGTTCCGAAAGCATCTACCTGATAAGCCCGGATGGCCTTCAATTTCATAAGTTCAAGGATGGCAAGGAGCGTATAAATCATTCGCTTACGGGTTTTGACATCTTCAAGGAGATCATCAAAGGTCAGGTTTTTTTCAGAATGGAGCCGCTCCAGAATTTCCCCGATCCTGTCAGAAAGAGAGATCCGCTCCATATCGATTTCCATGATCTCTTCTTTTCGCATTCCGGACAAAATCTTGCGAAATGCCTGGATCAGATCGAAAACGCCCAGTTCTAAAAGCATTTCCTCTTCTTTAGGCGCAAACTCTTCTTCAAAAGACTCTTTTATAAACACATCTCTGCCGAGCAGAGGTCTATTCCCCAGATCCAGCGCCGCCTCCTTAAAGGTCTGGTATTCAATGAGCTGCCTAACCAGTTCAGCGCGGGGATCTTCTTCTTCCTTTTCGCCTTCCGGATTCTCTTCTGACGGAAGCAGCATTTTCGACTTGATCAGAATCAGGGTTGAGGCCATCACCAGATATTCACCGGCTATATCGAGGCTGAGCGCCTTCATGGCTTCTATATGCTGGAGATACTGCTCGGTAATCGTCGCGATAGGGATATTGTAGATATCGATTTCATTCTTTTTGATCAGATAGAGGAGCAGATCCAGAGGCCCTTCGAAAATGTCGAGCTTGATTTCGTAACTCATAGAACCCTGTTCAGATTTTAACGGCTTCCCGTACCTGATTCATTGTTTCAGCAGCAATTTCCTGAGCTCTCTTATTGCCGTCCTCCACAATGGCATGAACTTCATCGAGGTGCTCCCGATAATAATCCTGGCGCTCGTGGACCGGTCTCATTTTTTCGGACAGCAAATCAAAAAGTCGCTTTTTACATTCCACACACCCGATCAGCGCTTGAGGGCAATTGCGCCGGATCTCCTCCACGTTCTCTTCGGAGGAATAAATAGTATGAAAGGTGAATACATTGCAGATTTCAGGACGCCCCGGATCTTTACGCCGCATTCGTTGCGGATCGGTAAACATGGTATCGATCTTTGTCTTGAGGATATCCCCTCTATCACTAAGGTAAATAGCATTGTCATAGGATTTGCTCATTTTTCTGCCGTCTATTCCCAATAATTTCGGGACTTCGGCCAGAAGAGGCTCCGGAATGGGGAAGGTTTCTTCATAGAGAAAATTGAACCGCCTTGCAATCTCCCTCGTCAGTTCAACATGAGGGAGCTGATCCAGTCCTACCGGAACGCCGAATGCCTTGTAAATAAGAATGTCCGCAGCCTGCAATACCGGATACCCCAGAAATCCGAAAGTAGAGAGATCCCGATCAGCCAGTTCGGTCTTCATTTCTTTGTAGGTCGGATTGCGCTCCAGCCACGGCAGAGGAGTAATCATAGAAAAAAGAAGAAAAAGCTCTGCATGCTCTTTTACGCTGGATTGGATAAAAAGGGTACTTCGGGACGGATCAAGGCCACAGCTCAGCCAATCGATCACCATATCCGTTGTATTGCTTCTGATCTGCTCCGTGTTATTGTAATCGCTTGTAAGCGCGTGCCAGTCTGCGACAAAATAAAAGCAGTCGTATTCGCCTTTGTTCTGCAACTTAATCCAATTGCCCAGGGCGCCGAGAAGGTTTCCCAGGTGGAGCTTTCCAGTCGGGCGCATTCCGCTCAGTATCCGTTTTCGTATCACAAAATCCTCTCGTTATTCGTTCCGCTGAGAATATCTCTTTGGAAATGTAAGATTGTGCCGGATCATGTATCGAAATAGAAGTCCGAAATTTCTCTACGGACCATAACCCGGATCGCAGTACTCAAATATACAAGGAGTATATTGGGTTTCGAGATTTCGGTGGATTTCCGAAGGTTTTGATGAGGCTTGACATACCAGAAAGCCCCAAACAAGTCAAACAGCTTAAAGAAGAAGGGCTTCCACCATTTGGAACCGTTTCCTGAACGTATGTTACTCTAACTTGGACTCATGCGTCTTTATCAAATCCGGTCGCGAGAGCACTCTAAAGGTTGGCTGCGGGATTTGATAGCGGGTCCAGTCTAAACATTTTCCTTAAGGATCGGAGATTCCCCGAAGCTAGTCTCCTTGGATCTTCAATTCACAAGAACCTTCAATATGAAAAGAAAAAACCCTCGGGCGAAAACGAGGGTTTTTTCTTAACGAAATTATTGAATAAAGGCTATTTAACTTTGTCAGCAAGCATTTTGCCAGCTTTGAATTTGACTACTTTTCTTC
>DHHG01000310.1 GCA_002403175.1 Syntrophaceae bacterium UBA4778
AAAAAAATAAGGAATTCCGAAGTGGTCGAAGACAAAGTTTTGTAATAAGCTTTTCAAAAGTTCTTTTCCCGGAAGGATTGATTCGGAGCCTAAAGGTCTTCAAAGCGAGGGATTTCAGTCCGGTTCAGAAGGAGGTTTTTATGACCAACCAGATAAATTGGATTCGCGATTTGAAAAGTGGTTTGGACAAGGCCAGAGAAGAAAAAAAAACAGTCTTGCTCGATTTTTTCAACCCCGGGTGAATTGGATGTCAACAGATGGGTACAGTTACGTACCCCGATAACAGAGTGGCCGAATATATTATGGAAAATATGATTCCCGTTCAGCTGCCCTTCGAGGCCCGACCCGAGTCGGAAGAGCATAAGGTTTCGTGGACGCCTACGGTCATTGTCCTTGATTGGTATGGCAATGAACATCACCGGTCGGTAGGATTTCAGAAACCCGAAGATTTTGTTCCATTTCTGATACTCGGTATCGGTAAAGTAGCATTCGATTACGATAGCTTTGATCGTGCAATCGCCTGCTTCAACCAGGTATTGGATGAGTATCCGGACAGTAGATCGGCCCCTGAGGCATTTTATCTCAGAGGAGTAAGTCTTTATAAACGAACTCATGATTCCAAACCTCTCAAGGATGCCTATGAGGAATTGCAGAGGCGATTTCCACAGAGTGAATGGACGGAAAAGGCCTCGCCATACAGGCTTCTGTAGGTTGTATTGATATGAGACTTGAATAAAATCCGTGGACCTGATATAGAGCGGCAACGAATTCAACGGGCCCTCTTCTCTGAGTGTCTGGAACTCTGCGTTTCAGATAACTCGGATCAAGGTCCCGGTTTTTTTATGCCTTTTACTGGGACAGTACTGAAATTCAGGCTGTCTTTTATTGAGTTTAGAGGAGGAAGTGTGTCAAGGGTTGGTAAAGATATTGAAGCAAATTGCACGAAATGCAAGATGCTGCTTAATCATGTAGTCGTTTCTGAATTGAATGGGGTCGTCAGTAAAGTTCAGTGCAGAACCTGCGGATCTCTTCATAAATACAGAAATAATAGTGAAAAGCCTGCCAGCGTGAAAAAGGAAAAGACGGCAAGACTGGTCAAAGTGAAATCCAGTGCAAAGGGCAATGCTGCAGTCGCGGAGCTCCAGAGGCTATGGCAGATGAAGAAAGATGCCTTGCCGCATGAAGCCGATATTCTTGATTATCGGCCGGATTCGGAGTATGAGGAGTCAGATATCGTTGAGCATGCGAAATTTGGACTCGGATTTGTAGAGCGGATTATCAGCAGCACCAGACTGGAGATCCTGTTTAAAGATGGATTGAAGTTAATGGCGATGAATACCCATCCCGGATTCTGACGCCTGCATATCTAAACTCGAACGATATTGAACAATATCTCATTTTAAGATTACACCTTTTAGGGCGGTACCAGGATGGAGAAGAGATTGAAAGGCTCGCAGAGGCAATTTCTGCGGGGGATTGCTCACGGGCTGAAGCCGGTAATACAGATCGGCAGGAACGGTATCAATCCCGAGGTGATATCGCATATTGATCAGGCTCTGACCGATCATGAACTGATTAAAATCAAATTTAATGAGTTCAAGGAAGAAAAGAAGGATCTTTCAAAGGAAATTGAAAGAGAAACCAAAAGCGAACTCGTCGGCACGGTCGGACATATTGCTATTTTTTTCAGAGAAAATCCCGAGAAAGAGAAAAAAATAATCTTACCGAAATGAATCCCGAGATGAAATAATGGGTTGACAATAGTCGGGTTGTTCTTACTAAGATAGATCCATAACTTTTTGTAGGGCGTAGGCTTGTTTCGTAGTTTAATAAACTCGGCAGCGTGCCCATGAATTCTCGGAAAAACATTCTCTCCATTATCCAATCAAAGATCGGATCGGCTCCCCTTCAAAGGAAGCGAAACGATTTTCCTTATGTAACCCTGTCTTACGCACAAAGTGTGGATGGATCGATATCTTATCGGCCCGGCAGGCCCTTTTCTCTGAGTGGTCCGGAATCGATGCGAATGACTCATCGGTTAAGATCCCTTCACGATGGCCTTCTGGTTGGAATAGGAACGATTCTGGCCGATAATCCGCATCTTACTGTCCGTAATGCAAATGGAAGCAACCCCCAGCCTATTATCGTGGATAGCCGGCTGCGATTTCCGCTTGATGCCAATGTGCTCAGATATGGTCGGCCTCCCTGGATTATTACTGCTCCGGATGCCGATGCAGAACGTGAAAGGATTCTTGCCAATGCAGGAGTCTCCATTCTGCGTGTTCGATCTTATCCGGACGGCTTTATTGACCTTCCCAGTATTTTGAAAGCCATCCGGAAGAAAGGCATCGAAAGTCTGATGGTTGAAGGCGGTGCATCCATTATCACCAATTTCCTGAGATTCCGACTCATCAATCAAATCGTTTTGACGCTGGCCCCGGTCTTTGTTGGCGGCATTCAGGCCGTTTGGCCTTTACAGTTTGAATTTTCCGATTTACCTCGGCTGATCAATATTGATTACGCAATGTTGGGTCAGGATCTTGTTATGAGAGCCGATTTGAATTGGAAAAGCTCATGAAGCAAACCGCCATCTTTTTCTCCAGGCCGGAAAAGATTGAATTGCGAGAAACGGTACTGCCCATGCCCGGACCCGGGCAGATTCTTGTAAATACGCTTTTTTCAGCAATCAGTCCCGGTACTGAATTGATGATCTATCGAGGCCTGGCTCCTGACGATCTCTCTGTCGATGAGACCATCCACGGTTTAAAAGGAAAATTCGCGTTTCCTCTGAAATACGGATATTCGGCGGTCGGTGTGGTCGCTGCCGTTGGAAAAGGAATCTCGCCGGAATGGGAGGGCCGCACCGTTTTCTCCTTTCATCCTCATGAAAGCTGCTTTTTGAGTGGACTCCAGGAGATTCAGCAGATTCCTCAAGGCATTGCACCTGAAGCAGCTCTCTTTTTTCCGGCCATGGAAACTGCCGTGAATTTGCTGATGGATGGCCACCCCATGATAGGAGAACGCGTCATTGTCTTCGGCCAGGGAATTATAGGCCTTCTGACCACGGCCCTTCTCGCCAGGTATCCGATTTCCCGATTGCTTGCCATCGATCGCTTTCCATTGCGTCGGCAGTATTCACAAAAGCTGGGTGCCCATGTTTGCCTTGATCCGGACGCGAGAGATGCGATACTGGAATTTTTATCCTGCAATGCGGGTAGGGATGGGAATTATAAAGCCGATTTGATTTATGAATTATCGGGCAATCCGGCGGCTCTGGATGAGGCGATAACCCTGGCCGGCTTTCATGCACGAATTGTGATCGGGTCCTGGTATGGAACTATTCCCGCTTCCCTTCATCTGGGTAGCCGGTTTCATCGCGACCGAATCAAGTTGATCAGTAGTCAGGTAAGCACCATTGATCCGTCGCTTCGGGGACAGTGGGATAAGCAGCGGCGGGCTGATCTGGTTTGGAAAATGATCAAACTCGTGAATCCGCTGGAACTCATCACACATCGTTTTCCGCTGGTTAAGGCATCAGAAGCTTACGACTTGCTGGATCAATCTCCGGAAGAGAGTATTCAAATCATATTTACCTATCCAATGGCTTAAAGAGGAATTTCTGCTCAGAAATCATTTGAAGGAGGAAAAGGTTATGTATCAGGTCGCGTTGATTCACCATTTTGAGGCGCAGCATTTTCTGGCCGGTGTGCCATTGGGGAAAGAGAGCGATTTGCATTCGCATCAGTATACGATCGAAATTTGTATTGAAGGTCCCGAATTGAATGACAAGGGTTTTCTGATCGACATCGTATCCCTTGAGGAAAAGCTGAAAAAAAAGACAGAAGAACTCGAAGGACGGGTGTTGAACGATCTTCCTGAATTTTCCGGAATAAACCCCAGCATCGAACGAATCGCGGCCTACATTTGCGACAACATTGAGATAGAGGATGGAAAAACGGAGCTGGCTTCCATGCGTGTGAAGGTCTGGGAAAATGATAAGGCCTGGGCTTCATGTATTAGGGATTTAATGCAAGTCCCTTGAAAAGGAGTCGGCTGTCAAAAAAGGCTCATATGCTGCGTTGTGCTCCGGGCCGTGGTGCTCACGTATTATGTATACGCTCCGCGCCCCGGTCCTCTCACGCCTTGCCTCTAAGCCTTTTTGAACAGCCCGATTTATATTTAGATAAAGATTTTCTAAGGGGGCATTGGCCAGCATCAAATCCAGCCGGTATAGTGGAGGATATTTATTTCCAATCCGAAATCCGAAACTAGAAACTCAAAACCACCGGCCCCGCACGGGCCGGGACTGCGGATTGGGTTGATTATCTACGGGGGGATCAATTCTTGCTCGGGAGGCTATCTCTACGATCGCAAAATTCTGGAGGGCCTGAGGAGGCGGGGAGCACATGTCGAAGTTATCTCCTTGCCCCTGTGCAATTATGGTCTGCATCTTACGGATAATTTCTCTTTTGAACTTTCACGCATTCTGAATCGCAACAAATGGGATGTTCTCATTCAAGACGAACTCTGTCATCCCTCTCTCATTCGTCTAAACTCTCACCTGCACAAGATGGCTTCCTTTCCCATCTTATCTATTGTTCACCATTTGCGTTGTTGCGAGAATCATCCCGGTTATTTGCGGAATGTTTACCGTTATGTTGAAAGAAGTTACCTGCAAACGGTGGACGGTCTCATCCTGAATAGCCGAACAACGGAAAGTGCTGTCCAGGAGTGCTTGAAACGAAGTCTTCCTGCAGTCGTCGCCTATCCGGGAAGGGATTACCTCCGCCCGCAGATAACAAGAGACACGATTGCTGCCCGATATAAAATAACGGGTCCGCTCCGGCTTCTCTTTCTGGGCAATATCATTCGCCGCAAAGGATTGCATGTTCTGCTGCAAGCGCTGACGCAGCTGCCGTATACAGGCTGGCAGCTTACGATTGCCGGGGACCATTCCCCCGAACCTCGTTATGCGAAAAAGATATTCAGCGAGATCAGAAAAAGAGGATTGCATCATTCAATCCGGTTTGCCGGATACGTCGCCCATGCGGAGATGGCGTCCTTATTGGAATCGCACCATGTGCTCGTCATGCCCTCTCAATATGAAGGCTTCGGAATTGCCGCCCTGGACGCAATGGGTTTCGGCATGCCGGTAAACGTCTCAGCAACCGGCGCCATGCCGGAGTGGATTACAGATGGGGTGGAAGGTTTTCTGATACCCCCCGATGCGCCCGCGCGTTGGGCAAGTCGGATTCAGGACTTGATGAATGACCGAACCCGACTCTTGGAAATGAGCACGGCCGCACTACAGAAGTACGCACAGCACCCAACCTGGGATGAGGTGGCGGGGAGAGTTTTTGATTTTATTCAGGACATGATAGTGCATTCGGCAATTTCAGACAAAAAATGACTTTCAGACAGCACATCTTTCTTATAACCCCAATGTATTTAAATAATCCCAAGTGCTTGCCACTGCTGATCCCGAGAAGAAAAAAGGAAACAACTCCCGCTCACTCCCAATCAGACCTGTCCCGTGTCAAGGTGCGACGCCGCTGACCCTCTGAAGTGTTGGGTTGTGTGATTAAGTGGTAATGACAACCTAAAAATGACCCACCCCCGGTTAAATTGAAATTACACTTTGCCGCTTTTCACTTTTAATCTTTTATTCCTGAAGATTTCTTTTTCAGAGGTTCTTTCAATCTGTAGCTGTCCCAGTTACAAGTGATTATATGGTTTTATGCGTGAGCCGATCCAGGAGGGCCGCTGTCAGTGCCGGATCACCAAAGAGCTGATCTTCTGGGACATTCTGCTGATCCCGAAAGAAAGTGAAAAAAGGTAGAACATTCCTTTATTTCCTCGCACACCCACAAATTTCGGTTGGGATCTCTCAATGGCGTTTATTTCTTTGTAATGTGATCTCATCTCTTCAGTTCTTGAATCAGATTGGAGATGATTTTATTGGAACAGTTGCCGTCTAATTCTTTGCATTTAATACAGGGGGGCCTACGTAAGTCTTCATGTTTATGCCATAGATACTGCCCTATTCCTCCAAAGCAGGGTAGTGGGAAATACTTTCACATGCATCTCTTTTGCAGCAACGTACTCTTCGAGAGTTCCTTCATTCCCGCCAATGATTAATAGCCATTCGTGACTTTCCATATATCTTTTACGGAATTCGAGTAAATGCTCATTCCATACTGACTTGAAACTCTCGTCAATTTCTAGTTGTCTCAAATCTCGGTCAATTGGGTATATGCCTCCCATTCTATAGCGACCTGTCTGCTCGGGATTATTAGAAAGCCAGGCAATCGATTCTCCAGTGACAATCTTGCCAACATTAGGAACTTGAGGGCAAGATGTGAGACTAAAACCGGCATCTAATAGATTCACAGTTAGTTTAGATAAAAAATCACTCACTCTTTTATTGAAGTCGATTTCTGTCTTAATCGTTGTAACATGTTCAGCATCTTCTATTTTCATGTTCTCTGGGACACTACCTGCAATAAAAACCCAACGGGTTTTCGCGATATAGACAATATTTTTAGTTTCTTTTTGATTAGATAACCAAGTCTTAACACTATTTCTCAATCGTAATTTTTTTGCTTCCTCGCCAGATGGATTATCTCTCAAGCAGATTGCATTTGTGAACAGATCAATCAAATCTTCAATGTCAAATAATTTAAAAATCTGGACATCTTTACCAGGAAGGTTGGCTTCTTCAGGGGATATTTCAGAGACTCTAGCTGGGAATTTCGGTAACCCTAATGCGTCTGCTACGCCCAATTCATACATAACCCATGGTCTATCTATAGAATTTCGAGTGTATATAGGCAAGATACAATGACTCTCTCGCATTCCCTTGATTACCTTTGCTCTCCATTCTTCACCTGCTTCTTCTTTTAGCGCTACGGGTGCAAAATAAGCCTCATGTCCCATAAAATTAAAAAGAGCTTTCACATTTTCAGCAAGCTCACTATCTGCATTGGCGTAGCTGATGAAGGCTGTATACTTTTTCTTTTTCATTGATTCTCCTTCCTTAGAAATCAAATCAGTGGGCTAACGACGAAATCAGCGGGGAGCGTAGCGAGTCCGCTGTATTGAAATGTTAAACGTTGTTATTTTTTACCGTTCCATCTCCTTATTCCTGTCAACCAGACATCATCAGTGGCAGCGTAACGCTGGAATAATTCAGACTTAAATTTATTGAGCTTTTCTTTGCTTTCTCGTGCAGACATCGCTGGAATTTCAATAGTAACGATCCACTCATATTCATAGTGTGTTGGTACTGCCGTTGTTGTTTCCCTTTCGATGTCAACCAATGGCACCGATTTAATAAATTCTGCAGACCTTATATTTCCCAAATGCTCGGCATGCTTATCACCACTGCATCTTGCCGTTACCTCACCAGCATCATCAATATTCAATTCAAACCACAATTTGTTTCTTTCAGTGGTTTGCTCGCTGGTATATTCATTGTGGCATTTTTTACACAAAGGCATAAGGTTTTCTATGTCGTCTGAACCTCCGTCCGCAACAGCTATAATATGGTGTAAGTCTGTCGCATAATCCTCGCACTCATGGCATTTTATCTTTTTCTCTATCAGTTCGCGCCTAGCCTTCATAAACGCTGTAGATATTTCTCTTCTCATCAATATTTCCCCATCATTGTTTTAGCCAAGAGGATCTGTGTCATGACTACTCATTGTATTGTTTAACGTGCGGATCAGCGGGAGCCGGGCTTACCCGGCGATCCGCTGTATTAGCTGGTTATAAGCCGCTTTAGTCACTTATGTATATTTCATAAAAGGATTTGCTGTCTCCATTCCATAGAAAATACATATTTGCGCTTTCATACTTAAAGAAGTCGATTCCAGGGCGATCAAATCGTATCTGTTCAGGTTCATCTTTTTTGCAATCATAGTAGCCTTTTCCGCAGGCCGTTTTATATTCACCCGGTTTAGCAACTTTTATCCCTATTGTCTGAATCGCTCTTTTATCGTTATTTGCAGCAATTAACAGAGGACCAGTCTTAGCTAAAGATGATAGTGTAACCAATATTCCCATTTTGTTCTCTTTGTCATGAACGACGAGACGAGCAGTATCTTCCTCATTATCTCCATCGAAATCGGCTTTTATCAACAGATAATGATTCGGGTCGTCTTTTCGCCATTCAGCGTGGTTACCCAATTCATCCTCTGTGGGGGCATGCCAAGGAGATATATCTTGAGCAAACAGGTCTAGTGGTATGAGTAGGGCAAAGAGTATAATTAAAAGTTTTCTAACCATAATTTCCTCTTATAACGAAAAGCTCAGCCGGAGCGGCCCAGCGGGCCGCGATCGGCTGTAGCGCCTTGTTCGGTGTTCCTTAGGTTATTCGTACGAATCGTAATAGCCTCTAATAGCCCCCATTATATGTCTACACACAAACCAAGTAATGGATTTTATACCTTGAACTCTTTCATTGTCACTTGAAACAGTGAATGAATCAGGATCTTCCGAGTTGATCTTAAGTAATATATCAATCTGTTTTCTATCGAGAACCAACGTATGTGCAACTTGATTTCTGAGTTTGTTTAGAAGCTCTATACTTGGCAGTACTGTTGGATCAAGATGGAACCCGAAGGCATGAACCAATGAAAGCTTTTGAGAGAAAGAAAACCTCTCTTTGGAAATTTCAAATTTATTCTTTGCGGTAAGGGTAATATACTGATTCATCATGAACTCTATCAGTAGATGACATTTCAAAATTACCAAATCCAAATTTCTACTCTTTGGAATTTCCTTCTTTAGAAGACTTTTGATATGCGCTTCCAGTTCTTCAACTTCCTTTATCCGTTCTTCCAAGGCAACGTAATGCTCTTTCCCAACGCTATAATGCCCTTTTTTCATAAACTCTAGCGCATCATTGAGTTTAGGACGGGCGACCTTAGTCTTAACGAACTTTCTCATCATTCTATCTCACCGAACGAAAAAATCAGCCGGAGCGTAGCGATCGGCTGTATTGCCTGGTTGGGCGATCAATTCAGGTTACCGACCAAACAACATTCCTTCATGCTGACACATAAACTGTATGGTTCTTAGCAGTGGATACTGTTCCGAAACAGCAGCTTTCTCCACACGTAGCGGGCGAAGAACCTTTGTGATTTCGGCCAACAAATCAGACATGAGCCATACATGACCACCCGCAAGAGTAGGGTAGTTGGTGCGACTACCAAGACCAAATAGTGCTATTTGTTCAATGTGGTCAGGAAGGTCGATGCCTGAAAATAATTGAGGAATATATTTGCGCCCAGCCTCGAATTTTCTATGGTATCTTTCTTCTCGCTTCTCCCAAGAATTGGAGTCCATGGAAGGTTCAATCTGGACGAGATGTTTTTTCTCTGGATGGAATGCCACTACATCCAATTCACACTCCCACCCACCATTCGTGCGTTTGCCCACCCAGACGTTTCGACGGACGAAATAACCGCTATACTCGTACCACTCAGAAACCAACTGTTCCAAATGATTCATGATCGACCTTTCATTTCAATATATGCGCCCAACGATAAGCTGAGCCGGAGCAGCCCAGCGGGCTGCAATCGGCTCTAGCGGTGGGTTAGGTATAATTTGGCCCTTCAAGGTATACCCACTCATGATCCGTCGCAGATGTGATTAAGTATTTTATCTTACCTTTTAACTTCTTTTTCTCAGTAATCACTGACCAATAGGTAATTGAGAATGCAATCTCGCCCTCTGACGGTGCTTGAATTGGCACAGCTGATCTGATTACGGGATAAAAAAAGATGGTCTCTTCGCTTGGGTGTATTACACCACCAGTAGTTTCGAACCTTGGAGTATCTGAGGACATCCCATTGAGAGATACCGAAATTGAATCAACATTGTAGGTGACAAGAGTTTTTCCCGGATTGAACAAGCGCAATCCGATCCTTAACGCACCTGCCTCAGAAGTTGTTAAATCACGTATCGTTCCAGGTTTTATGAACAAACCACGCAGCGATAAATACGGGTGGCTTTCTAGATCGATAGATGACTTAGCGGCAACAGCCATTCGACGGGTTTCAATTGCTAGCCACACAGTTGCCACACCGAGTCCTGCCGTAAGCAGGTTTGTGATTGTTTGAGCTTCCATAATTTATATACCTAACAATTAATATATGTAGTACGCTTTTTCTGTCCAAGGGATGATCTTTGTCGGTATTTTTTGCATTTTTGTATGTACAAATTGCGAATTTGTCAAACAATTATATTGCACATTTCCGTGTAAGGTCTTTATTAACGGAAAATACGTATTACATATATTCTGGTTTCTTCTACGAAGGATGGCATGATCGCAAATATTTCCAGCAATCTCAAAACAGATGCAGTCGGGAGCGCTTTTTATCCAGGCATGGCGGAAGGGTGCTGCTCGTTTCCGGGTTTGGGCAGGGGGAAATCTGTTGCTGCAATAAAGGAAAGTACCTCGAACTGCGAACTTTGGACTGTGAACTTGGAACTACCCGCGTAGCGGGGCGGCCTCTCACTTCACCTGAATCGGAATCAAGATACACTTGGACTCGGCCGATTATGGATATATTCATTTTAAGGAGGAAATCGGCACGGGTTTGATTCAATGGAACAGCAGCTTAAGCCTCGGCGTCAATGAAATTGATGAACAGCATATGAAACTAATCGGAATGATCAGTCAGCTCCATGATGCTACTATGCGAGCCGGTAAGGAGAAAGAACTACTGGGGACAACGCTAAATGAGTTGGTCAGGTATACGGTGAATCATTTCTCGACCGAGGAGAAGTATTTTGACCGCTATGATTATCCGGAAACCGCAGCCCATATAGATGAGCATGCTAAATTCATCAGAGAGGTTTCTGCATTTAAAAAGGAATTTGAAGAAGGTAGAATCGGAATTACGATTAAGTTGATGAATTTTTTAAGCGAATGGCTTTGGAACCATATCATGAGTTCCGACAAAAAGTTCGGTCCGTATTTGAACGAAAAAGGGATTCGTTAAAAAGTTCAAAAGAAGATTGAGTTGATTTCAATGTTCCAGTTTTCCTGCCCGGATCCCGATCAGGCGAACCTTTTTTTTAAGATCAATGCGCTTCAGGCATTCAAAAGCTGCCTTGCGGACCGTTTCTTCGGAATCGGTCGGTTCGGGGAGGGTCTTGGCGCGGGTGAGCGTTTCGAAATCGCTGAAACGGATCTTCAGCGTCACATTCTTTGTCAGGTATCCGGACCCTTTGAGATCGGAAACAACTTCCTTGACGATCTCTGCGATATGTCGGGCGATGGTTTGCCATTGGTGAATATCTTGCTGGAAGGTAGTCTCACGGCTCATGGATTTCGGTTCCCAGCGGGTGGTAAGGGGGCTGTCATCGATGCCCCGCGATGCGGCATACAGATATCTTCCATAGGATTCGCCGAATTGAGTTATCAACTGGTCCAGATCCTGAGCGGCTAGTTGCCCGATAGTTTCAATCCCAAGCGTGTTCAGCGCCTTTTCCGTTTTCGGTCCCACCCCCCAGAGTTTGCGTACAGCCATGGGCCATATCCGGGATTCAATGTCGGTAGGCTCGATGATCGTCAGGCCATCGGGCTTTTGCATATCGGAAGCAATTTTGGCGAGGAGCTTGTTTGGGGCGATTCCGATCGAACTGGTGAGACCGGTCGCATTCCGGATCTGCTTTTTAATCTCGTCAGCGATTTGCGTTGATTGCCGATCAATTTCGGTGAGATCGAGGAAGGCTTCATCGATTCCCACGTCCTCCATGATCGGAGAGAATTGCCGGAGGATATCTTTGAAGATTGCGGATACCCTTGCATATTCCCGGTAATCCACAGGCAGGAAAACGGCGTGAGGACATAGCTTATGAGCCGTTCGGAGGGGCATCCCGGAATGGACTCCGTAGGGGCGCGCCTCATAGGAAGCGGTGGAAACGACCCCGCGCTTTCTCGGATCTCCATCTCCACCAATGACGACAGGGCGGCCGATCAGGTCAGGACGCCTCTTCTGCTCCACTGCCGCAAAAAAGGCGTCCATATCGATGTGAAGGATTCTTCTCTCCATAGGAGATGTTAGAGTTTACTTCTGCTTCTGACTAATTTCCAAATTAGTTTAAGTCAAATCGCCGCACTCCTGCAGCAGGAGCCGACTCTTTCCGGCTCGTCACTCGTTACCCGTTACTTTGTCACAGCGGCGTCAGCCGCTTCACCTTTCCCTTTTAAATCATCAGGGTGATGTTGAATAGAAGCTTCAATAAATTTTGTGAAAAGCGGATGCGGTCTCCTGGGGCTTGATTTGAATTCGGGGTGGAACTGGCATCCGAGAAACCAGGGGTGGTCGGGATTTTCAATGATCTCCACCAGCTTTCCATCAGGGGACGTTCCGCTGATTCGGAGTCCTTTGGCGGCCATCTGATCGCGGAAATCATTATTTACTTCATAGCGGTGCCGGTGCCTTTCGCTGATTTCCTTTTCGCAATAGGCTTCGAAAGCAAAGGATTTGCTCTCCAGAATGCACGGATAGGCACCCAATCGCATCGATCCGCCTTTTTCAACGATGGTACGCTGATCGGGGAGATAGTCTATGACGGGATAAGGTGATTCCGGATCGAATTCGGAGCTGTTGGCCTTTTCGAGGCCGCAGACATTTCTTGCAAATTCAATAACCGCCGTCTGCATGCCGAGACAGATGCCAAAGTAAGGAATCTTCTTGACGCGGGCGTACTCGATTCCCTGGATCATTCCTTCGATGCCGCGGTTACCGAACCCGCCGGGAACAAGGATGCCCCCCACGCCTTCAAATTTGTCTCCTATTCCTTCCTTCTCGATCTTTTCCGAATCGACATAACGCAGCTGAACCCGGCAATCATTGGGAATACCGGCGTGCCGGAGGGCTTCGTTGAGACTCTTATAAGAATCGACTAGGTCGACATATTTACCCAGGACGGCAATCGTGACTTGACGGGACGGGCGCTTGAGTTTCTCTACAATGGTTTCCCACTCTCCCAGCCGGGGTTGCCCCGTCCAGATATTCAGCAGGTTTACTATTTTTTGATCCACCCCTTGCTGATGATAGATCAGAGGGACTTCATAAATACAATCGACATCCTTAGCTGTAAAAACCGCGGCAACTTCGACGTTGCAGAATAGGGCTATCTTGGATTTAATCTCGTTGGAGAGGAAGTTTTCGGTCCGGCACAACAGGATATCGGGCTGGATACCGATCTGCCTCAAAGCGGCCACGCTGTGCTGGGTCGGTTTCGTCTTGACCTCGCCCGCTGTTTTTATAAAAGGAACCCAGGTAAGGTGAATGAAGATGGCATTGTCCCGTCCCACTTCGTTTCGAAATTGCCGGACCGCTTCCAGGAAGGGGAGGCTTTCGATATCGCCCACTGTTCCTCCGATCTCGATAATGGCAACGTCGAAACCGGTTGCAGCATTCCGGATATAATCCTTTATTTCATTGGTGATATGAGGAATCACCTGAACGGTGCCCCCGAGGTAATCGCCTCGCCGTTCTTTGGTAATGACTGAAAAATAGACCTGTCCTGTCGTCAGGTTATTGGCCTTTCCCAGACTGGTTCCGGTAAAGCGTTCGTAATGACCCAGATCCAGGTCGGTTTCAGCGCCGTCATCTGTAACAAAAACCTCTCCGTGCTGAAACGGGTTCATCGTGCCCGGATCGACATTGATGTAAGGATCGAGTTTCTGATTGGTTACCTTGAGACCGCGGCATTCGAGCAAACAGCTGAGGGAGGCGGCAGCCAGCCCTTTTCCGAGTGAAGAAAGGACCCCTCCCGTGATGAAGATAAATTTGGTTCTCATTCTGGCTCCTGCATTTGGATATTAACCGATGTGTACTTGCTGAATTCGCACGTCTCTCATTGGACATGCACGAACAGCCTGTATTTATTTAAACGTGCATATGAACACTCTTGACATGAAATGTCAAGATGAGGAACGGCATAGGTAAAGAAGACATCTGAGGGATTGAACCCTGCTTGAATTCAAACAGAACTGATTCAGGCGCTCCCTCGATTTACTCCCATTCTATCGTGCTGGGCGGCTTCGTGCTGATATCGTAAACGACCCGGTTGACACCCTTTACTTCATTAACGATACGGCTGGAGATTTTCTCGAGGATATCATACGGGATCTTGACCCAGTCGGCGGTCATTCCGTCGGTGCTGGAAATGGCGCGAACGGCGATCACGTTCTCATAGGTTCTGCCGTCTCCCATGACCCCGACGCTCTTGACCGGAAGCAGAACGGCAAATTCCTGCCAGACTTCCTCGAACAGCCCGCCATCGCGGATTTCTTCCCGAACGATGGCATCCGCTTTCCGGACCACTTCAATATTTTTCTTGGTAATCTTTCCCAGAATTCGAACGGCCAGACCCGGACCTGGGAAGGGATGCCTGCTGATAATGGTTTCGGGCAATCCAAGTTCTCGACCGAGTTCGCGGACCTCGTCCTTAAACAAAACCCGAAGCGGTTCGACAAGTTGCATCTTGAGCTTCTCAGGCAGTCCACCGACGTTGTGATGACTTTTAATCACGGCGGAAGGCCCCCCGAAAGAGGAAGTGCTCTCAATGACGTCGGGATAGAGTGTTCCCTGGGCCAGGTATTTTATTTTTCCGAGTTTTTTGGCTTCCTCGTCAAAGACATTGATGAATTCGTTACCGATGATTTTTCGTTTTCGCTCCGGATCGGTAACCCCCTTCAGTTTGCTCAGGAAGCGATCACGGGCATGGACGATACGGAAATTCAGGTGGAACATATCCCGGAAAGTCGCTACAACCTCCTCAGCTTCGCCTTCCCGAAGGAGTCCATTATCGACAAAAATAGAAACAAGGCGGTTTCCGATCGCCTTATGAAGAAGCACAGCCAGAACGGAAGAATCAACTCCGCCGCTCAACGCGCACAGGACCCGCTCTTCGCCGATCTGTTTCCTCAGTATCTCTACATTTTCTTCAATAAACGAACCCATGGTCCAGTCCGGCTTGCAACCGGCAATTTTGAAAAGAAAGTTCTGAAGGATGGTGAGACCGTTCAGGGTATGCGTGACTTCGGGATGGAACTGTACCCCGTAGAACTTCTTTTCCCTGTTCTCCATCGCTGCCGAGGGACAGGTTGATGTCGATCCAATATCTTTGAATCCGGCGGGGAGTTTTGCGATTTGGTCGCCGTGGCTCATCCAGATCCGTTGCTTTCCGGTGAGACCGTTAAACAGGGGAGATTTCCTTCCTTCCGGTAATATTGTAAGTTCCGCTTTTCCATATTCGCGGACGGAAGACGGGGCGACCTTTCCTCCCAGTTGATGGGCCATCAACTGCATGCCGTAGCAAATCCCGAGGACAGGCAACCCCAAATCGAAAATCTTTTTATCGCACATCGGAACGCCCGGATCGAATATGCTGGAAGGTCCACCGGAGAGAATAATGCCTTTGGGGCCTTTTTCCAGGAGTTTCTTTATGGATATATTGTGGGGGAGAATTTCACAATAGACGCGGCATTCACGAACGCGCCTTGCAATCAATTGATTGTACTGCGAACCGAAATCAAGAATGGCAATCATGTTGTCTTTCATTTCACATCCAATGTTTTTTTAATTTTAGTGGTGATAAACTCTACCGATTCTCCCAGGAGGATACCGACAGAAAAATTATCCAGATAGGCATCATCCCAGGGGAGGTTGTACTCATTAATCATATTGCGGATATCATTATAACGGTCCCCCAGGCTTTCAATTTTTTCCGGCAAAGACAGGGTTTCGTTAAATTCAATATGAGCCAGAAGGAGATTTCTGACCCCCGGTTTGTCTTTCAGAAGGGGAATAATGGCAATAGGAGCGCTATCGGAACGCCCGAATCCGATATAGATATTTCCAGTCCTCGCGATGGTTTTCTTGGTTCCCATGAGCGTGCCCGATACTTCCGCCCTGGACTTCATCTGCAGGGCGATCCCCCCTTTCTTTCGGATCGAAACAGTGGAGGTTTCTACCGGCTCTCCGTCTTCCGCAAGATTGTTTATATCATAAAGGGTGTATCCTTTGATACCGGTCAGGCTTTTTTGAATGCGACTCAGGGTGAGGACGTTCTTGCCGATGAGGTTCCTTGCGGAAAAACCGAGTTGCGATAGCAGATCGAAGAGAATGCCGCGAAGGAGTTCCTCTTTACGGCTGGTTCCAACCGTTACCGTTTTCGCCTGATGGCGGATGGCGTCTATGGGCCTTGAGAGTTCGTCAATCGCGTGACCCAGAGAGGCATTCAAAAGATCGAGCGGGCTCAGGCCATTGTTTTCCTTGAAATCGTTCCAGAAATCCTCCAAAGGAAGTTTTCCTGCGGCATATTTAAGAAGAAGCGTGAGATCCGAAATCGTATTGACATTGGTCAGAGAGAAGGCCCCGCTGTGGCGTTTCTCATGAAATTTTGCGCCGAAGTCATCCAACATCCTGTGGAGATCTTTATCCGCAATCTTTTCATAAATCGTATAATCTTTTTTATCCGGATGGATCATTTCGATGCTCAAACGGTTTTTGAATTCCTGCAGAAACACGGCGCTGCTATCTATATGACAGGCGGCATGGTAGCCCCATAAATGGCCTGCAACGGTATTGAGGATAACGGGAACAGGCATGGGGGCACGAGGCAGGGTGATTACAGAATCCGCAATCCCGTTGAAACGTGTTTCCCCTTCATCTGTAAAGACGACAACGGCAGCCTTGTGTGCCTTGAAAATCGCTACGTCCTTGACGATATCTCCCATAACGACCTCCGGATTCCCCGCTGCGCATACCAGGATCAGCGGTTCGGAGGACAAATCGATATGTTTTTTATCTTCGATTACATCCGATGAAATGGTTTTATAGCAGAGCTCGCTCAGCTTGATTCTGATTTCATCGGCTGCAGCCTTATTCGGACCGCTCCCCACAATGGCCCAATATTTCTTGTGTCCGGTAACCTTGTGAACCGATGCCGCGATTTCCGCACTTTTTTCAATGACACCGGTCATCAGCCGGGGGACTTTTTCCAGCGAGGTCAACTCGGCTGCTATGGCTTCGTCCTTCATGGTTTTCAGAGTTTTGGCCATGAAAAGGGCGAGGACGTGGCCGGCTATGATCTGAGAGTAGAAGGCCTTGGTCGATGCAACCGACATCTCGATATCACGGCCGTCACTTGTATAAAAAACACCGTTGGCCTTATGCGTTATATCGGATTGCCTGCGATTTACAACCGCAATGATGGTGGCGCCCCGCTCCGCAGCCATCGATACCGCACGATTGGTATCCGTGGTTGTGCCCGACTGTGTGATGGCGATGGCGAGCGTATCCCGCAGATCATGCTCCAGCGAGAAGCCGCTCAGTTCGGATGCACGCTTGGCCTCAATATGGATATTTGTTCCTTTCAAATAGCGGTTGAGACCGTCTGCAATTGCAGACCCGGCAACAGCGGCCGTACCGTGGCCGATAACGAAGATTTTTTTGATATCTCCTTTGGAAAGAGATTTCTTCAGCTTTTTGGGAAGAATCTCTTCGCCGAGATTGAATATGACTTCTTTCTTCGCAGTAATCCTGTATTTACCCCTGAGGGTTTTTTTCACGGAAAGGGCCGATTCCGATATTTCTTTCAGGAAAAAATGGGGGAAAGCGCCGCGATCGATATCACGGGTGGTGATTTCTGCCTTGCGGATATCGGCTTCCGTCAAGTTATGCGGAGTCCCATCATAGAAAATGGCGTTAATTCCTTCCACACCTGTCGAGTTTTGATCGAGAATAAAGATCTGCCCTGTGACGGAATCATCTGCCGGAGACGGCTGCTCTCCATCCATCTTGAGAAAATAAGGAGTCTCTTCGACAAGGCCGTACAATTCCGACGACAAAATATATTGATCTCTGCAAAGTCCGACATAAATGGATTGCCCGCTTCCCTTTAGTGCGAGAAAGGTCTTTCCGGGTTCGACATTGCTTTGCATAGCGATAGCGTGGGAGCCTTCGAAATCGCAGACGGCATGGCGGAAAGCATCTGAAAGATCCATTCCTGCTTTGAGGTGCTTTTCGATCTGAAGGGGAATGATTTTAGTGTCGGTCGTCAATTCGGGGGCGATCATACCCGCCCCTGCGGATTCGAGAACCATCCGGAGTTTCTGGTAATTGTCGATATCTCCGTTCAAGACAACATTAATTCTCCAGTTGCCTTCTCCATAAAAGGGATAGTTCTTAAGGCTCTGCGGTATCTGTAAAATCGATGTCCCCTGATGCGATGCGCACGGGTTTGTGGAATGATTGCTTTGCGACCCGTTCAGGGTGAAATTGTTTACGGGATGACAATTCTCCTCGGTAATGGAGCCGACGGATGCCCAGCGGGTGTGGGCGAATGATACGTTAAAGAATGCCTTGTGATTGGCGATAACATGCAAGATCTCATCCCTGCTGATGATTTTGCGCAATTCCCTGACATTGCGGCCAAGTTCTCCAATGATCGAAGCCGTTTTGTATGTAAAAGATAGAAAAGCTTCTCTGCCCGGATGGGAATTGCTTGCAAACTGAATGGAGCCATTGATCAGATCGCCGGGGATCAATCTTGTCAGAAACGCATTGTATAAATCCCGATTATTGAACTCGCGAAAAATTGCATGGAGAGACTCGGGATCAGAAAGGGTGAAAGAGATCTGTATTCCGGCGGAATCTCTTCCCCGTACTTCCAGCCGGTCGAGGCAATTTAGGAGATAGTTAATCTCGCGATATTTTCGCAATCCCTCCTGGGAAATAGTACCAGGACAAAGGGCCTTTATTTTTTTAATATTCTGCAGGAAGTCCTTCTCCAGAGTCCAGAGAATATCCTTGATCAGTACGATTCTGCTGTAGATTATTTCCAGTTCATCTGTATGAAAATGATCTGCCTGCTCCTCCAGAACCTTTTCCTCCTCGGAAAGGAAATCGCGCATCTTTTTACAGAATTCCACCAGGAGATCGAATTCCTGTGGATTGAAAAAAATACTCTGAAACTGCAGATCGCTTTTGAGGCAGAGAAGGCTTCTATCCATACCGGATAAAAGATCTTCACTTTCGAGATACTGTTCCGATTTGA
>DHHG01000160.1 GCA_002403175.1 Syntrophaceae bacterium UBA4778
AGGTTACCGATATCGTGATTCTGGTAGTGGCTGCAGACGATGGCGTGATGGAGCAGACCGTTGAAGCGATTAACCACTCCAAGGCCGCGAAAGTCCCGATTATCGTGGCAGTCAATAAAATAGATAAGCCAGGTGCCAATCCGGAGAAAATTACACGTGAACTTTCCGAATACGGACTTGTTTCCGAGGAATGGGGCGGCGATACGATGTTTGCCAAAATATCGGCCAAAAAGAAGACCGGCATAGACGAACTTCTTGAGCTGGTTCTGTTACAGGCTGATGTTATGGAATTGAAAGCCGATCCTGACAGACCTGCACGAGGCGTCATTGTTGAAGCGAGATTGGACAAAGGACGCGGGCCGATTGCGACGGTGCTGATTCAGGAAGGTACGCTGAACGAAGGAGACGCATTTGTTTGCAAAACCGAGTTCGGTCGCGTCAGGGCGCTGATTGATGACAAGGGTCAAAGGCTAAAGAAGGCTGGTCCCGCATTCCCGGTAGAGGTGATCGGTTTTTCAAGTGTTCCGAATGCCGGAACGGATTTTGTTGTTGTTGAAGATGAGAGGAAGGCCAGAAGTATCGGAGAATACTGGATCCGAAAGGAACGGGAAAGAGAACTGGCGGCAAATTCGAAAGTCACCTTGGAACAACTATACAGCAGGATCAAAGAGGGAGCGAAAGAACTCAACGTTATTATAAAAGGAGATGTTCAAGGGTCAATCGAAGCGGTTTCGGAAGCTTTGCTTAAGCTCAGTACCTCGGACGTCAAACTGAAAATTATTCATAGTTCAACCGGAACAATAACAGAAACGGATGTCCTGCTCGCCTCTGCATCTGATGCAGTGGTCATCGGATTCAAGGTCAGACCTGATTCCCGCGTCCTCGATATTGCTAAAGAGGAAGGCGTGGAAATCAAACTATATGATATCATCTATAACATAATAAATGATATCAGGGCTGCTATGGAAGGACTCCTTGAACCGGTTTACAAGGAAGTAGCTCTCGGTCGCGCCGAGGTCCGGGAAACGTTCAAAGTACCCAGAATTGGAACGATTGCGGGCAGTTATATTTTAGATGGAAAAGTGACCAGAGATGCCAAAGTAAGACTCGTGAGAAACGGAGTAACCGTATACAATGGAAAGGTCTTCTCTCTGAAGAGATTCAAGGATGATGCACGGGAGGTTGCATCCGGTTACGAGTGCGGTATCGGTATCGAAGGTTATAATGATATCAAAACAGGAGATATTATCGAAGCCTATACTGAGGAGCGGGTTGAAAGAAAATTGTAGGGTTCTACTTGTTGGCCGGATTCTTGCCTGCCGGTTTAGCTGTTCTGGAACCCAAGTAGGATAAAATTGAATACCAATGGTAGTTGTAACAGGTATCGTCGAAATATGCATCC
Organism: Syntrophaceae bacterium UBA4778; assembly: GCA_002403175.1. Next base: position 1,403 of record DHHG01000160.1, read on the forward strand.
ATGAGAGTCGCTCTTTGAAAGAAAAACGAAGCGTTCTCCGGAGTATGTTGAGGCGAACACAAAACGAATTCAATGTATCCATTGCCGAAGTGGGATGCATGGATAACTGGAAAATAGGGAGGATAGGGTTCGCGCTTGTCGGTAACGATGCAAGTTTCCTCAATTCCAAAGCGGATAAGATCTTGAGGTTTATGGAGGATCTCTATCTGGCAGAGATCGTGAAATCCAAAATAGAGATCATGACCCTATCGGAAGAGGCCCTTCCATTTTACGGGGAAGGCGAACATAAATGAGCTTAAAAAGATCTGAACGGGTTGCCGATCTAATCAAGGCGGAATTATCAGATATCCTTTTAAAGGAGGTCAGGGATCCCAGAATAGGGTCCGTTACAATTACCGCTGTTGAGTTGACGGAGGATCTTCGGTCTGCAAAAATTTTTTTTGTCAAGATGGGTGGAGATGCTCAAAGTCATGAGCTCCAGGATAGTTTACAGAAGGCATCTGGTTTTATAAAAAGGGAGTTGGGAAAAAGATTGCAGCTTCGGTATATCCCTGCGCTCACATTTATTTATGATCCTTCATTTGAGTACGGCGACAGGATAGAGAAGCTCCTGGCCCAAGTAAAAAAGAAAGAAGATGGAACCGATTCTCCAGAAGATCATTAATCAGATTGCTTATTCCAGAACGTTTCTAATTGCATCTCATGTAAGATTGGATGGTGACGCGATTGGTTCGGAACTGGCTCTTTATCATATTTTGCGAGGAATGGGTAAGGAAGCATATATTTACAATCAGGATTCTGTACCCAAAATATATAAATTTCTTCCCGGAACAGAAGTGATCTCGGCAAAGCTGAACAATGTGGATCAGTTCGATGCCGCTTTTCTTCTCGATTGCAGCGAGTTGGATAGAGTCGGAGAAGAAGCAGGCAGAATCGGGAGCATTCCCGTTTTGATCAATATCGATCACCATGTTTCCAATCAGGCCTTTTGTGAACTGGCCTGGATAGATGCGGCAGCGAGTTCAACAGGGGAATTGATTTATAAGCTTGCCGATGCGCTTGGTGTATTTGTTTCGAAAGAGATTGCAGTGAACCTTTACACGGCGATCGTTACTGATACCGGTTCTTTTCGATATTCCAATACCGGCGCAGAGACATTTTCGATAGCGGCAAAGCTGGTCAAAAAAGGAGTAAATCCATATTGGATTGCGGAAAACGTGTATGAATCGGTTCCTGTGGGAAAGGTGAATCTTCTTACGAGGGCATTGAAAACCCTGGAATTCGATTGGCAGGGGCGGATTGGATCGATTCTCGTTACTCAGGAAATGTTTAGAGATGCTGCGGCCCTTCCTGAGCACGCGGATAGCTTGGCCGATTTTGTCCGGTCCATTGATGGTGTCGAAGTTGGTGTTTTTTACACGGAGATGCCGGACAAACGGTATAAAGTAAGCTTTCGCTCCAAAGGCCGAATCGATGTAGAAAAAATCGCAAGCGGTTTCGGTGGAGGCGGACATGCAAATGCTGCTGCGTGCAGAATAAGCGGGATCTATGATATCATTAAAAAACAGGTCAATCAGGCGATAATGGCTGGCTGATATATGAATGGTGTAGTTCTGATTGACAAGCCATCGGGGAAGACCTCATATGATATTGTTGATATCATAAAAAGGATTTCAGGTGTAAAGAAGGTTGGGCATGCGGGTACTTTGGATCCACTTGCGACGGGTGTATTGCCCATTTGTCTAAACGAAGCAACAAAGCTGGTTCAGTTTCTCATGCTGAACCATAAGGAATACAGAGCAACCCTGTTGCTTGGTACAGGTACCGACACACTCGATATAGAAGGTAAAATTATAGCCCAAAGCGAACCATCTGTTTCAAAGGATGATGTTGAAGCTGCATTGAATCATTTTATAGGCAGAGTGGAACAAATACCACCCCGCTTCTCAGCTATTAAATATAAAGGAAGGCCCATGTATAAGTGGGCACGAGCCGGTTACAAACTGGATCCACCACCCCGTATGATTGATATTCACAAAATGGAAATGATTTCCATGGATTTACCTTATATCACTTTTGATGTTTCCTGCTCGAAAGGAACCTATATAAGATCCCTGTGTTTGGATATTGGCGAAAAACTCGGGTATCCTGCATGCCTTGCCAAACTGAGGAGAACTCGAAACGGTCGTTTTTTTGAAGATCAGGCGGTATCGATTGAGGGATTGCAGCCGAATGAGATCTACGAAATCCTTAAAGGATCTTTGATCTCGCTGAACGATGCGCTTCCTGATCTTAAAACGATTGTTGTCGAAGATGAATTGGCAACCAGAATCAGACGAGGGCATCAACCCGGAATGGAAATACGAGAGCAGATGATGTTTAGGCCATCCAACGGCGATATCGTTAAGCTTGCAACTGATGACAACCAATTGTTGGCGATTGCCTGTTTTTCGGATAATTCAGGTACGGAAAGCATCCCTGCTCGAAATTATGGATTTAAAATTTTGAGAGTCTTTAACAATTAGATTATAATTTTCCAATTCTTTCGATACAAATATGCATGCACAGTAATGCTGCTGGAGGACTGATGAAATCCCTAGCAATAGGATAATAAAAAGAGGTATATAAAAATAAACGGAATATGTACGCCGAAAGAATTTGGCAGGGGATTTTCAATTTGAGTTTTAGACTTTAAAAAGGGAGGTTTCTTAAAGTGGTATTAGAGTTAGATAAAAAAAAGGAGATAATCGGAACTTACCAGAAGCATGAGAAAGATACCGGATCTCCGGAAGTTCAAATTGCGCTTCTCAGTTCCAGAATTCAGTACCTAACCGAGCATTTCAAATCGCATAAGAAAGATCATCATTCACGCCGGGGACTGCTGAAGATTGTCGGGCAGAGAAGAAGGCTTCTGGATTATTTGAAGAAGAAGGATGTGGAGCGCTACAGAGCTGTCATTCAGCGACTCGGAATCAGAAGGTAGAAAAAGTAAAGGCAACGAGCATGAAACCATTGAGAGGACGATAATCCATGAGTCAAATATTTCGAACAAATTTTGCGGGGAGAGAAATATCCCTGAAGACAAATTATGTGGCTGGCCAGGCGGATGGTTCCGTTTTAGTACAATACGGCGATACCGTCGTTCTTGTCACAGTCGTATCCCTGAAGCGCGTCAGGGAGGGGGTTGATTTTCTTCCACTCACGGTGGATTATCAGGAAATGGCCTTTTCAGCGGGGAAAATACCCGGAGGCTTTTTCAAGCGAGAGGGACGACCGAATGAAAGGGAAATTCTGATTTCCAGAATTATCGACAGGTCCATCCGTCCTCTTTTCCCCAAAGGTTATTATCACGAGAGTCAATTGACAGCCATGGTCTTTTCGGTGGACGGCGAAAATGATCCGGAAATAGCAGCAATGCTCGGCGCTTCAGCTGCGCTTGAGATCTCAGATATTCCCTTTAAAGGTCCGGTTGCAGGGGTCAGGGTAGGGCGCATTGATGGTAAGCTGGTGTGTAATGCATCTATAAAAGAAATGGCCGCGAGTGATCTGGATCTCTTTATGGTCGGCAGAAAAATAGCCAAAGAGGATGGTTCTTACGATATCAATTTGGTTATGCTCGAAGGGGGCGCCAAGGTAGTTGATGAGAGTACTGTCATTGAAGCCATTCAATTCGGATTGGAATCGATCAAGCCTGTGATTGATCTGCAGGATGAGATTCGTAAAGCGATCGGAAAGGAAAAAAGAAGAATTGAAAAAGACGAGCTTGATGCCGGTCTGCTCAAGAAAATCATTGAATTCGCTGAACCCGGTATCAAGGAAGCTTACAGCATGCCTGTAAAGCACGATAGATACGGGAAACTCGACAGCGTAAAGGAATCCGTGGTGCAGACCTTCGGGACTGAAGAAGGATTTAGGGCGGACAAGGTAGCGGGTGTTCTCGAAGAGTTGCAGCGGGATACTCTTCGGAATTTGATTTTGAGAGAGAACCGAAGAGTCGACGGCAGATCTAACAAAGATATTCGAAAAATCAGTTCTGAGACGGGAGTTCTCCCGAGAGCCCATGGTTCGGCCATCTTCACGAGGGGTGAAACACAGGCCATGGCATCTATGACACTTGGAACCTCTTCGGATGAACAAAGAATGGACTATGTAGTTGGAGAGGAATTGAGATCATTCCTCCTTCATTATAGCTTTCCTTCCTATAGCGTGGGAGAGGTGAAGGGTCTAAGGAGTCCCGGAAGAAGGGAAATTGGTCATGGGGCGCTGGCTAGAAGAGCGTTGCTTCCGGTATTACCTTCCCAGGAGGTTTTCCCATACACCATCCGCATTACCTCTGAAATTATGTCCTCAAACGGCTCATCTTCTATGGCAACGGTTTGTGGAGGGAGTCTGGCATTAATGGATGGAGGCGTTCCCATAAAGGACATCGTGGCAGGGATCGCAATGGGTCTATTAAAAGAAGGAGATCAGGTTGTTGTCCTTTCCGATATTCTCGGTGACGAAGATCATGCAGGAGATATGGATTTCAAGGTTTGCGGCACTCAAGATGGAATCACTGCCATGCAGATGGATATAAAAATCGATCGTGTGACGGAAGATATCTTGAGATCTGCATTATTGCAGGCCAAAGAGGGTAGACTGCATATCCTTGAGAAAATAAAGGAGACCATTTCTGCTCCGAAGCAGGAGCTCTCAATTTATGCGCCCCGAATCACTACCATGAAGGTAAAACCGGATCGTATACGGGACGTCATTGGTACGGGTGGAAAGAATATCAGGCAGATCGTGAGCGAAACGGGTGTTAATATTGATGTTCAGGATGACGGTACGGTAACGATCGCATCCAGCGATGCAGATGCTGCAGCCCGTGCGATTGCAATGGTAAAATGGCTGACTGAAGAGGCGGAAATCGGCAAAATCTACATGGGTACAGTAAAAAGGGTGGTTGATTTCGGTGCCTTTGTGGAAATTTTACCCGGTACAGAAGGCCTCGTCCATATATCACAGCTTGCTAAAGAAAGGGTTAATAAGGTAACGGATATTCTCACCGAAGGCGATAAAGTAGCCGTAAAAGTGCTCGAAATCGATAAGCAAGGAAAAATAAGACTAAGCAGAAAAGAAGCTCTGGGGGAGAATGTTCCGCAAGACGGTCCTCGATAACGGATTAAAAATCGTATCTGAAGAAATCAATTACGTCAGGTCCGTTTCAATAGGAATTTGGGTGAAGTGCGGTTCCCGTTACGAGGAAAAATCCACGAACGGAACCGCGCACTTTATTGAGCATATGCTCTTTAAAGGTACAAGCAAGAGATCCGCATTTGATATTGCTTATGAAATAGATTCAATCGGCGGCCTCATAAATGCCTATACAGGCAAGGAGGCCACGACTTTCTATATGAAAGTTCCCGATTACCATCTTTCTACAGCCCTCCAAATTCTCTCCGATATTTTCAGCAATTCCCTTTTTGAAGAAGAGGAAATCGAAAAGGAAAAAGGGGTTGTGCTTCAGGAGATCCATATGGTTGAGGATACGCCTGATGAATATATTTTTGACTATTTCGGGAGCCTGTTTTGGAAGGGAAATTCGCTAGCTTTTCCAATTTTGGGAACCAAAGAAACGGTTCAGGATTTCACTCGACAAAAGCTCCTCGCCTTCTTTCATTCCAACTATCATCCGGAAAATCTCGTTATCGCTGCTACAGGCAATCTTAAGCACGATGATCTGGTATCTCTCATTCAGAATTTCTTTGGGTCTGTTGAAGGTGGAAAAAAGAAAGAACAGTTCGCATCGCCCTCTACTTTCTCGCGTTCCGGTGTACTGCGAAAAGAACTGGAGCAAGTCCACGCGATTATTGGAACACCGGGGCCTTTTTATGAGAGTCCAAAGAGGCACGCTTGCTTTTTGCTGAATGCTGTTCTTGGCGGTAGTATGAGTTCGCGCCTTTTTCAGGAGGTTAGAGAGAAGCGAGGCCTTGTTTATTCGATTCATTCTTACCTTGTGTCTTATCATGATGTTGGAAAGCTCGGAATATATTTCGGTACGAGTGAAGATAAATTCAAACTGGTAATAGATCTCGTTATTTCTGAATTGCTGCGACTGAAAACAGATCGTCTCACCAGTAAAGAATTACTTGCAGCGAAAGAGCAGATTAAAGGGAATTTTCTGCTTGGAATGGAAAGCACGGACAATCGAATGACACGGCTTGCAAAAAACGAAATCTATTTTGAGCGGGATGTAAGTATAGAAGAAACCTTGTCAAATATTAATGCCGTTTCAGCGGAGGATATCCGGAGCCTTGCTGAAGATCTATTCTGTCCCGAAAGCATTTCCATTGCGGCTTTGGGCAAGGTTGCTAAAAAAGATTTAAATATTTCTTTTCAGGATTGTTAAAGATGGATGTGCTTCATATTCAAATAGAAAGATTATCGGGCAATGATGATCTGCCATTTCCTGCGTATATGACCGACAAGGCCGCAGGAATGGATATTTATGCGGCAGTTCAAGAGGACATCAAATTATCTCCAGGCGAAAGACTAATGGTGCCGACCGGGTTTGCCGTTTCGATTCCTGAAGGATACGAGGCCCAAATAAGGCCCAGAAGCGGGCTGGCTTTCAAAAACGGGATTACGTTGATTAATGCTCCGGGGACTATCGATGCAGATTACCGTGGAGAAATTAAAATATTGCTGGTAAATCTAGGGCAGGAGTCTTTTATAATAAGGCGCGGTGATCGAATAGCTCAGATGACATTACATCGGGTATGCAAGGTAGAGTGGGAAGCATGTAGTCAGCTTGATACAACAAAGCGGGGCCATGGAGGATTTGGTCATACCGGTTAGTTATACTTGGTCATTCATATTGTCTTGAGGTTGTTGATGAAGTTTAAAGTAAATAAAACATATGCGGAGATAAACGAAAAAATCAAAAGCGGCTGTGTTGTTGTAGTTACCGCTGAAGAAATGATCGATATTGTGGAAAGGCACGGAGATGTTGAGGCGGCCAGTAAAGTAGATGTCGTCACAACGGGAACTTTTGCGCCCATGTGCTCATCCGGAGCCTTTCTGAACTTCGGTCATACTTCTCCGCGCATCAGGGCCAGTAAAGTTTGGTTGAATGATGTTCCGGCTTATGGTGGTATTGCGGCTGTCGACTGCTATATCGGAGCGACAGAAGTTGCTGAAGGTGATCCGCTGAACAGCGTATATCCGGGCGAATTTAATTATGGCGGCGGCCATGTCATAGAAGATCTTGTAGCCGGCAACGTGATCAAGCTGCGGGCCGAAGGATATGGGACGGATTGCTACCCCGCCCGTAAAGTTGAAAAAAATATTACAATTAATGATCTTCGGGATGCAATACTCTTTAATCCCAGAAATGCTTATCAGAATTATAGTTGTGCGGTGAACATGTCGGATCGGACTATCTACACCTATATGGGGGTTCTGCGTCCGCGCCTGGCCAATGGCAATTACTCGACCTCCGGACAGCTGAGTCCTCTTTTCAACGATCCTTTTTATAAAACCATAGGACTGGGGACGAGAATATTCTTGGGGGGAGCGCAGGGATATGTCTCCTGGAGCGGCACACAGCACAATCCTAATGTAGAAAGAAACGAAAAAGGTATCCCCAAGTCGGGTGCCGGGACAATCGCAACTATCGGGGATTTGAAAAAAATGAGCCCGCAATGGCTGGCGGGTGCCAGCATTCTAGGCTATGGCGTTTCCCTTTATGTTGGGATAGGAATACCTATTCCAGTCCTGAATGAGGAAATGGCTCGTTACACCGGAATTAAAGATGAAGATATTATTACCCAAGTTTATGATTACAGCATGGATTATCCAAAAGGGGATATGAAAGTTCTTGCTGAAGTCAACTACAAAGATCTCAGGAGTGGCTCGATTACTGTAAATGGGAAAAAAATAACGACGGCGCCCCTTTCCAGCTACTATAAGGCAAGAGAGATTAGCCAAATATTAAAAGAGTGGATTCAAGGTGGAGAGTTTCTCCTTGGCGAACCACAGATGCTTTTACCTTCCCCAGCCTCACCCAAATAGGGAAGTCATTCTGCATGGCTTGCCCTATCTATTTATAACTCGTATTTACGAGTCTATCACTATCAGTGTGTGCGCACTATCACCAATAATCATGTTTTTTTAGAAAGAAGTTGTTCTACTATCCTTTTTCGTGTATAGGTCAAATTGGGTTGTGCTCTAAGCTAATTACCATTGCCATGTAGAGGAGATAATAATATGAAAATAGGCCGTTACCTTATTGTGTTTCTGCTTTTCATAGCGCTTCTCATTGCATTCGGAAATAATGGCATTATTGATAATTTCATAATGAAAGAGAAACTCAAAATGCTTAAACAATCCAATTCTAGCATGGCTGGTGAGAACAATCAGCTAAAGCATGAAATCTCGTTGCTCAAGAATAATCCTCAACATATTGAGTCCATTGCGCGGAACGAATTCGGTATGGTTAAAAAAGGGGAGATCGTTTACCGATTTTCAGAATAAAAACGTAGCTTCTCTTTTGAGTTTCGTTTGTAGGAGGATTCGTGGTTTAGCGATGGCAAATAATAGGGAATCGCTCTTAGCTCAAGTCCTCATGCATCAAGGCTTTGCATTCATGCTCGCTAAAGCTTTTGATAGTTCGAGCCGATAATTAAACTGAATGTTGGAAAGTAAATAAATTGCCGAGCGGAGATGTCGTGATCAGCAGGGATCTGTTTAAAAGTGGCCTGATTAAATTAGAAAATCTGATGCCTCAAAAGAAGGGTGTTGTGGGGCTTGATATTGGATCAAGTTCGTTGAAGCTGGTCGAAATTTCCGATTCCTCCAGCGGATATATTTTGAATCGTTTTTCACACATTCCCTTGCCGAAAGGTGTTATTTCAGGTGGCCTATTACTGAACCCCGCTATCCTGACGGAAAAAATAAAAGAGCTCTATCGCAAATCGGGATGCCGCTGCAAGAAAGTCGTAACATCTCTGTCAGGTCACACCATTATTGTAAAAAAAGCCACGTTCCCAATCTCTGAGGAATCTGATCTCCGCGCCTTACTTGGTGATGAAGGAGAAAAATATCTCCCGTTCGATGATATTAAAGAGGTTAATTTCGATTTTAACATTTTGGGCCCAAGCGATGTAATGCCTGGTCATATGGATGTGATGCTTGCGGCTGCAAAAAAAGAAGTCGTGAACTCATATGCTACCGCCATAGAAAATGCCGGTTTAACCACTGTAATAATGGATATTGATCCTTTCGCTCTTGAGACCATGTATGAAGCCAATTATGAATTTGAGGAGAATGATATAGATGTGCTGGTTAACATCGGCGCGAGTATAACCAATATCAATGTCCTTAAACATGGCGGATCCATCTTTACCAGAGATTTTGCGATTGGTGGCGATTCCGTAACGGAAAGTATTCAAAAAAAGCTCGGAATCGAATTTGACGAGGCGGAGAAGATAAAGATAGAGGCCTCTCAAAATGAACATGATCCGAATTCGGTATCAGAAGATATTATCAATCATGCGGATCCGATAATACTGGAAATTGAAAGGTCCGTAGATTATTTCAGATCAACATACAATGGAGAGTATATCAAGAAAGTGTTTCTGAGCGGCGGATCGGCAAAGATTCCCGGCCTGCTGCAGGCGTTGAGTCAGCGGTTGAATATCGAGACAGAATTGGCAAATCCCTTCAGGAAAATCCGGTTGGAAAAATCCCCTGAATCCAAATGGCTTGAAAGTATTGCACCCACCGCAGCCCTTGCGGTTGGATTGTCTTTACGAAGGGAGAATGATAGATGATCAAGATTAATCTCCTCCCTTATCGTGAAAGAAAGAAGAACGCAGACAAGAAGCGTCAGCTGATAATAATGGGAGCTTCTTTTGGCAGCTTTCTTGTTTTAATCATGTGCATTCATTTATATGAGGTGTTTTCGAAAGCTGACCTCGAAAAAAGAGTTCAAGCAGCCGAAGCAAAAGCATCCTCGCTGGGCAGGATTGCCGGGGAAATTGACCGGGTAAAAGGCGACAAGAGTGTTCTCGAGAAAAAAATAGCCATCATTAAAACGTTAGAAGAAAACAGGCTTAAACCCGTTCTTGTCCTTGACGAGCTTACTTCTCTTATTCCCAAAGAGCAAATCTGGTTAACCATGCTCGGCTTTACCGAAAATGACATTCGCATAGAAGGAACAGCTCGAGACAATGGTGCGGTCGCAATCTTTATGAAAAATCTGGAGCGTTCGTCTTTCATAAAAACAGTCGATTTGATTGCATCTAAACAATTAATGATAGGCTCGAATAAACTTCAGGCATTTACGATTTCATGCAGCTTTAAAAGAGGTTCATAATGTCCAATTTAACTCTGGAGGATCTTAAAAAAATTCCCCCCAAACAAATGGCAATGATAGGGGTCATTTCATTTATTCTCCTGGGTTATTTTTATTATTTTTTTATGTTCCAGCCTATTTATGATGAAAAGAAAAAACTGGAAGCCAAGCTGATCGAGCTTGGAGGGAATATAGCAAAAAAGCAGTTGATAGTCCAAGAGGTTGAAAAAAATAAGAAGCAGCTTATTCAGCTGAATGAGGATCTAAAAATTGCCCTCACAAAATTACCGGACCAAAAAGAGATTCCCGGCCTCCTCTCCTCGTTATCAGAGGCTGGAAAAAATTCCGGACTTGAATTTGTTCTGTTTGAACCCGTTCAGCCGGTCAACAAAGAATTTTATGCCGAAATACCGGTTAAGATGACTGTGAACGGGGGGTTTCATAATACGGCTTCTTTCTTCGAAAAGGTTGCCAGGCTCCCCAGAATAGTCAATATCAGTGATGGATCCATCAGTACAGGAAAAGAGAGTAAGGAAGATAATTATTTTCTGACTACTTCCTGTCAAATCAAAACTTATATGTTTGTTGAAAAAACCGAAGCGGATTCCAAACAGAAGAAAGATGAGAAAAAGAAAGATGCAAAAAAACTGTGATCCGAATTATTTGCTCAATTTTAGTTTAGTGGTGTTGAGCTGCATCTTGCTTTCATTCACCTCGTCAGGGTGGTGTCTGGATGTATACCAGTCAGATACTTACCATTACAATCCGGCAGGTAAAATTGATCCCTTTAAGCCGCTAGTCAAGGTGCAACTCCCCAAAAAAAGGGGGAGCTCTGAACAATTAACTCCTTTGCAGCAGTACGAAATAGATCAATTGAAATTGGTCGGAATTGCAGGGACTGGAAATAAAAAAATAGCAATGCTGTTAGATAAGAAAGGGAGAAGTTATGTATTGTCTCCGGGAACATTGGTCGGGCAGAATAACGGACGGGTAGCATATATTCTGGATGATCAAATTATTATAGAGGAGAAAAGACTGGGCGATGCTAAAAGAGCAAAAATAAATCGCCTTACGCTGAAGCTTCACCGCTATGAGGACAAACCATGAAAAGAAATCTATTCCTGATCATCACTTTTATATGCCTTTTGACCATGGGATATTCAGCTAATGCAGTTGAATTCAAAAATTCTGGTCAGGTACAGACGGGAACCGAAGAGGTAATACCATCCGTGCCGATCGAAAAGGAAATCAATGCTAGGACGAAACCAGGTCAGAGTAAGCCCGTAGAACCAAAAAGATATTTCGGTCACAAGGTTTCCCTCGATTTTGAAGATGCCAACATTAAAAACGTGTTCAGGTTATTATCTGAGGTAAGCGGAGTCAACATTGTAGCCGGTGAGGATGTAAAAGGGTCTGTAACTATACATATCAAAAACGTACCTTGGGACCAGGCGCTCGAAACCATTCTTGAGACGAACGGTCTGGGGTTGAAAAGAACCGCTAATGTCATTTCAATATTTCCGTTAGAGAAAATAAAGAAGGCTGAAGAGGAGAGACTTAAAGAAGATATAGCACAAGGCAGAAAAACCCAGATCGCCATTGAAGCTAAAATTGTGGAAAGTACCGTCACCTATTCCCGTCAGCTCGGTGTTCAATGGGGAGCTGGAGTGAAAATAGGCACCTCTTGGGCTCGAGGCGGTGGAGGGCTAATTCCTTCCGGACTCACACCTTACCCGGGGGGCATTGGTGTCGTTACGGATGCGAGTGGTTTTGGTCAAAGCTATCTTGCCAATTTGGCCAATAGCTACACTGCAACACCTTCGATAGGTTTGCTGGTCGGGGGATCTCAGGCGGTATTGGATGCTCAGCTGAGTGCTCTGGAAGGAACCGGCGATATCAAAATCATATCATCACCCAAAGTAACAACACTTGATAATGTGAAAGCATATATTAAGCAGGGGCAGGCGATACCAATCATCACACGGGCGACAGCAACGGAGCCTGCAAAGGTGGAGTACAAGGATGCCGTTTTGCAATTGACAGTAACACCTAGTATTCTACCCGATGGTCGTTTATCGCTCAAGATTACAGCAACTAATGACGCTCCGGACTATGCGACACAAACGGCACAAAAACTCGATAATCCTCCCATTAACAAAAGTGAAATGGAATCGACTGTTATGGTTAGGGATGGGGAGACCATCGTCGTCGGTGGTATCCGCAAGTCAACCGAAAGCAATGGAGAAAACAGGGTTCCTTTCCTGCATCAGATTCCAATATTGGGTTGGCTTTTCAAGTCTGAAGACAAATCCAAAGATATCAGAGAAATGCTGATTTTCCTTACCCCAAAAATCGTTTCAGATACAACGGAATCAAATATACAAAAGCCGTGATCGTGAAAACAGTTTTGAATGAGTTTGCATTAACGCAGCTTCTCTAATCAAGCTGAGTTTATCAGGGAAAAGTTGCCCTCACGGTTGTGTAGATCCCCCCCCTGACATTGAATTGTCCTATGATTTCAGCCTGTTTTGGCTGAACGATTTCTACGAAATCATCGAGAATTCGGTTCACTGCCTCTTCATGAAAAATCCCCTTATTTCGAAAACTGTGCAAATAAAGTTTTAATGATTTCAACTCTATTAAAACCTTGTCGGGCACATAGTTTATGCTTATTTCAGCAAAATCCGGTTGTGACGTCATTGGGCAGAGGCAGGTAAATTCAGGGCACTTAATATTAATTTCATAATCTCTTTCTTGGTATTTATTAATAACCGTTTCTATTTTGCATTGTTCGTTCACAATTAGTATTCTCCTTAAGAGATGTTTATTGAATTTTTCATGAGGTCTTTTAGCATCAGTAGAAAAAGGAAGTCAAGTAGGCTTCCACCTAATTGCTTAATTATACGACAGAATTATAGATCTGGATCCCTAATATCTCCTTGACACCCATTGACTCCGTATGCTAGTAGCTGCATGACATCTTCGAATGCCCTTGTCTGGTGCAGATTTGCGGGCATTTTATATTCTTTGGGATTGGGAGCAGTTTTTATAATTATGAAATTCCCCGATGGTGAAATTTTTTTGGAAGATCCCCAAAAACAAGAGTTTTTGATCAAATCAGAAAAACTTTTAGAAGAGAGGCTATACCAATCCGCAATTGATCTGGCTCGGGAACGAATTAAATTTATTCCGGGCGATATAGATGCTAAATTGACAATGGGAAGGGCTTTGATCGGAATCGGCGCTCGGGAAGACGCCTTTAAGGTGCTGTCCAATATAAAATCCAGTATACATAGATGGATTTCTATGCTGAGTACTTTGGAAGATCCGGAGCTTCTCATCGATTCGGGAGAGCTTGCTTCTTGTGGTCAAGCATTTGATAAAAGCGAAATGGATTCTTCTCGGGAACAAGCTGAACAGGAAACTGCTGCTCTTTTAGAAGAGTATCATACTCCGATAATGGCAGATCTTCTTATCAATCAGGGCCATTTCGAATCAGCTAGAGAGGTCCTGGAAAGTATTCTGCGTATTAATCCGGAGAACGCGGCTGCCAGGGAGAGGCTCAAAGAGCTAGATTCTCATCTTGCTAAAAAACAAATCATGCCAAAGGACCAGCGCACTTTCGTGCTCAATGAATTGGAAAAATGGATGAAGAAGATTAGGAGAACTCAATGATATCCGGGGTAACTCCAGGGGCAGCGAGAGTAGGAAGGTTTCGTTCCCGGATGATTGAAGGAACTCACCATGCTGTTCTTTTGCTGAATCTGCAGCATATACGTTATCTGGTTGGTTTTACAGGAAGTGATGGTGCTTTGCTGGTCGGAGATAATGTTATTTTTTTGCTGGTTGATGGACGGTATGTTACACAGGCAAAAAATGAGACAGAAGTGGAAGTCATTGAGTATCAAGATAAGATGGATGGGGTTGCGCAAATCGCCGTGAAATCGGGTCTCAAAAAAATTGGCTTTGACCCTTCCGAAATCTATCACAATCAATTTGAATTTCTAAAAGCCAAGCTGCAGGGAATAGAATTGGAGCCGGTTGGAAAGGAAATCGAAACCATCCGATGCATTAAGGATCAAAACGAAATTGAGCAGATTAGAAAGGCAGCCGGGATCGCCTCATCGGCATTTTTATCAATGCTGAATCTAATTAAATCCGGGGTGGAGGAAAGAGAGCTTGCTTTGGAGTTGGAATACAAAATGAAGGTGGCAGGTGCTGAATCGGCTGCTTTCGAAGTCATCTTTGCATCCGGTCCGAATTCAGCTTTGCCCCATGCCAGGCCGGGCAAGCGAAAACTGGATTCAGGTGATTTCGTTGTGGTTGATTATGGTGCTAAATATAGGGGGTATCATTCTGATGAAACCTGCACTGTAGGGCTGGGTGATATCACCAAGGAACAGGAACTTGTGTACTCTATTGTGAAGAATGCACATGATAAAGGTCTGGAAAAGGTAAGATCAGGAATTGCCTGTAGTGATATTGATTTTGCAGTTCGCAGTGTTATTGATGAAAGTGGGTACGGCTCATTTTTTGGGCACGGTACCGGACATGGTGTGGGTCTGGATGTTCATGAGGCGCCGCGGATATCAAAGAGGTCCGAGATGGTTTTGGAGACCGGCATGGTGATTACAATTGAGCCGGGAATTTATTTTCCAGAAAAATGGGGTGTTCGGATCGAAGATCTTGTCCTTGTGAAGCAAGAGGGTTGTGAAATTTTATCGCAAGTGCCCAAGCATCTGCATGTAATTTAGTTCTGTCAAACGGATCAGTTTAAAGGAGTATGAGATATGATGGATTTTCCTGATGATCTTCTTTATAGTCGGGAACATACTTGGTTAAGGTTGGATGGTAACCTAGCAATAATCGGGCTTACAGATTATGCTCAGGAGAAACTGGGAGAGATCATTAATATCGAACTTCCCCAGGTGGATAATTCAGTTGAGCAAGACGAGCCCTTTGGAACGATAGAGTCGTCGAAAACAGTTACCGAACTCATTTCGCCAATCAGCGGTGAGGTTGTGAGGGTCAATGATGATATTATGGAAGATATAGGCATAATAAATAGCGACCCATACGATACCGGCTGGATGATCATTGTTGAAATTAAAGATATGGATGAATTGGATAATTTGCTCGATTCCATGGAATATGGGGATTACATCGGAGGAGAAGAGGGTTTGGATTAAGTAGCATGAATGTCTGGAGGCTTCTTCCGTTTCAGCAATATTCCGCATTTGAAAACATGGCCATAGATGAGGCCATATTCAGAGAAAGCCAGCGCATCGATACCCCTCCTACCTTCCGTCTCTTCGGTTGGAGTCCACCTGCTGTTTCGATCGGATTCTTTCAGGATTTTTTATCCGATATCGATATTGAAGCTTGTCGAAAAGACGGTGTTGATGTGGTCCGGAGGACGACGGGCGGCAAAGCCGTTTTTCATGATTTAGAGATAACTTACTCTTTGACCGGCCGGGAAGACAATCCATTCTTTCCCGGTACTCTTCTCGGCAGATATCATGTAATCAGTGAAGCCATAGCAGCCGGGCTTTCAACATTGGGTGTTCAGGCTGAACTGGAGAAAAAGAATACCAAGACCAGTGAAGAACTGAGAGAATTCTGCTTTTATGTTCCTGCACAGCATGAGCTTTTGGTAAAAGGAAAGAAAATCTGTGGAAGCGCACAAGCCAGAACCAACGGAGCTTTTCTCCAGCATGGCTCTCTCCTGCTCGATTTTGATCCTGCAATTGCATTTGAACTGATGACAAGAGATAAAAGGCATAAGGAAGAAAAGATTAAAAAATTGAGCAATTCGATCACGTCTATTCATTCCGAGTCCTCTACCAAAACCGATTTGCATGAGGTATGCGATGCCTTGGTGATGTCTTTTGAACGAAAATTTGGAATTAAGCTGGAACCTGGAGAATTAACCCCGGAAGAAAAAAAATTACAAGACAAATTGTTGAATGGAAAATACTTGCTCGATTCCTGGAACCAGAATGGTAAGTCATCCGTTCCGTGACTGAAATGGAACTTAAGTTTTGTTGCCTTTTCGGTTTATTTTTATTGACATTATAAATAATTTTGGATAGACATTAAAGATTAATAATTCTCTTTAAGGC
>DHHG01000248.1 GCA_002403175.1 Syntrophaceae bacterium UBA4778
CCTGCAAAAATGCTGCGGAAATGGCGGTCAAAGAAATCAATGATGCAGGCGGTCTGGACCTGATGGGAAAAAAATATAAAGTGAACTTATATATAGAAGATAATGCAGGCAAAGCCGATCAGTCCGCTTCGGCTGCTCAGAAATTGATCGCACAGCAGAATGTTTTAGCCATCGTAGGTCCGAACGCCAGCCGCTATGCTATTCCGGCGACGGAAATAGCAGAGAGCGCAAAGGTTGCCTTGATTACACCCTGGTCTACAACACCAAAAACAACCCTTGATTCAAAAACCGGCGCATCCAAGAAATATGCTTTCCGGGCCTGTTTTACGGATCCCTTTCAGGGGCGCGTGGTGGCCAAATTTGTCCTGGACAATTTAAAGTTGAAGAAAGCGGCGGTTCTATACGATGTGGCTTCGGAATACAATAAGGGCATCGCCGAGGTCTTTAAGGAAACCTTCGAAAAGAGCGGGGGGCAGATCGTTGCTTTTGAGACGTATACGACCAACGATAAGGACTTTTCAGCGCAATTGACCAAAATCAAAAAGGCGGAGCCTTCCGTTATCTTTCTTCCCAATTATTACAGCGAAGTGCCCCTTCAGATCCAGCAGGCCAAACGGCTGGGCATTTCGGTTCCCTTTGTCGGGAGCGATTCCTGGGGGAGCAGCGAGCTTGTGAAGCTCTGCGGAACGGATTGTGAAAATTATTATTTCAGCACCCATTATGCAGCAGACAATGCGACGCCCACGGCCAAAAAATTCATAGAGAATTACAAGAAGGCATATGGCAATATACCCGATGATGTAGCGGCTTTGACCTTTGATTCCTTCGGTCTCCTGAGCCAGGCTATCAAGAATGGGAATAAGCCGGATCGTCAATCCGTCCGTGATTCGTTGGCCAGGATACCTAACTATCAAGGAGTTACCGGAAATATGCAATTCCGCGAAGGTTCCGGCGATCCGATTAAAAGTGCGGTTATGCTACAGATTAAGAATGGAAAATTTGTCTGGTTCGCCAATGCCAATCCGTGACGAAGAAGTAAAAAGAATGAAACATTAAAATTGAGCGGAGAAAAGTGATTCTGCGAAAAGGTTTTCCTTACCGATAATGCCTTTTTCTTTTGTCCTTTTCACATCTGATCTATGATCTATCTCTTTCAGCAAACTTTGAATGTCTTGCAACTGGGAAGTATCTATGCCCTGATTGCGCTTGGCTATACAATGGTCTACGGCATTCTGACCATGATCAATTTCGCACACGGCGATTTGTTCATGATAGGAGCCTTTGCCTGTCTCGTCGCAGCAGTTTTTTTGAAGCTTTCCTTTCTGCCGTCGTTTCTCATAGCTCTGTTTGCGGTTGCCCTTCTGGGAGTTGTGATCGAGCGTCTCGCGTATAAGCCCCTTCGCAATGCGCCACGCGTATCAGCGATCATTACCGCGCTGGGGGTCGGAATCTTTCTGGAGAACTTTACCCTGGCCCTCAGTCCTTATCCGCAGTATGTTCCAAAGCTCATTTCGGATACGACCTGGAATATCGGAGGCATAGCGGTATCATCCCTGCAAATGATCATTATAGGATTATCTCTGGCGCTCATGTTTATTCTCGACTTCATGGTGCAGAAGACAAAATTGGGGATGGCAATGCGGGCCGTTTCCTGGGATAAATCTATTGTCCCCTTGATGGGGGTTCCTGTGGACAGGATTATCTCTATTACATTCGCAATAGGAACGGGCCTCGGTGGGGCGGCAGGAATGATGTATGCGCTGGCATATCCGGTGATCGATCCATACATGGGAATTATGGTTGGTTGGAAAGCCTTTATTTCCGCTGTCGTCGGCGGTATCGGAAACATTCGGGGTGCGATGCTGGGCGGGTTTATTCTGGGAACTGTCGAGATCATGGTTGCTGCATTTTTCCCTTCCACTTATCGCGATTTTGTTGCTTTTGCCCTTTTGATTGGGCTCCTTATATTCAGGCCGTATGGGATATTGGGAAAGCCGCATACGACCAAAGTTTAAGAGGCTTCTTTGAAAATTTTCCAATGTATCAAAATTGATTGGTGGCGAAAGCGGTTCGAGATCTTGCTCGAAAAACGGCGTCTTCTGCCGTATTTCATAGCAGCGGGATTCGTATTATCGATTCTGGTTTCCTGCTTCGGCCTTCTCAATCAATATGTTCAGCTGATCCTGATGTATGTAGGGATCAATATTATTCTGGCTGTCAGTCTCAATTTGATCAACGGCTACATGGGCGAGTTTTCAGTCGGTCATGCCGGATTCATGGCGGTGGGAGCGTATGTCTCCTCCATTTTCACAGTTTCCGTTTTCACGCCAGCAGGCGCGGCTTTTACATTTCCTCTTGCAGTCATAGCGGGTGGACTTGCTGCAGGAATGGTCGGACTCATTGTGGCCTTTCCGTCATTTAAGACCCGCGGTGATTATCTTGCCATTGTTACACTGGCATTCGGAATGATTGTAAAATCGGGCCTTGAGAACATCGATGCCGTAGGTGGGCCGCGTGGCTTCTTGGGCATGGATAAGCTCACGACACTTCCATGGGTCTTCTTCTGGACCGTTCTGTCTGTCTGGGTCATCCGCAATCTGGTCTATTCGAAATATGGGCGTGGCATACTGTCCATCAGAGAGGACGAGATTGCAAGCGGCCTGATGAGCGTTGATACGAGGAAGGTGAAGATGATCGCCTTTGTCGTTTCCTCGTTCTTTGCCGGAATTGCGGGAGGGCTCTTTGCGCATCTGCTGCAGTTTATCAATCCACGAACCTTCGATATCCTGAAATCCACGGATATTCTGATTATGGTCTATCTCGGCGGTATCGGATCGATTGCCGGATCCATCCTGGGCGCCTCTGTTTATACCGTTCTTCTCGAAATATTGCGGCCAATGGGTATCTGGAGAATGGTGATTATGCCGCTCATGCTGGTTCTGCTCATGTTATATCGTCCGCATGGCATGATGGGCTTGAAAGAGTTTCGCTGGTTTCTGCCGCGCCGGGATGCTGTTGTAAAAAGATCAGAAGTTGAAAAGGAGTCGATGCGTGTTTCTGCTCAAGGCTGAAAAGCTTACGCATTATTTCGGAGGCCTGTGTGCCGTATCGGATTTCAATCTGGATTTGAATCCCGGTGAGCTGATCGGGATTATCGGGCCGAACGGTGCCGGAAAAACCACGGTTTTCAATCTGATCACAGGCGTATACAAACCGACCAGTGGACGGATTTTTTTCGAAGGCAAGGACATCACAAAAAAAACCCCTCACGAACGGACAGTCCTGGGAATCGCACGTACATTCCAGAATATCCGCCTTTTCAAGGAACTTTCCGTTCTCGAAAATATAAAGATCGCCTTTTTTGCACAGGCCCTTTACGGACCGCTGGAGGCCCTTTTTCATTTCGGGCGCTACCGTTCGGAGGAAAGCCGGATTACCGATCGCAGCCTGGAGCTTCTGGAAATTTTCAAGCTGGATATGTATGCCGGCGAGAAATCAAAAAATCTCCCGTACGGATTGCAAAGGCGGCTCGAAATCGCCCGAGCGCTTGCGACCGGGCCTAAATTACTTTTGCTGGACGAGCCGGCTGCCGGCATGAATCCGAACGAGATAGAAGAGCTGATGGAATTTATCGGCTGGATTCGGCAGAAATTCAATCTTACAATCGTATTAATAGAGCATCAGATGCGTCTGGTTATGGGTATCTGTGAGCGTCTTGAGGTCCTCGATTTCGGCGCAACTATCTGCCGGGGAACCCCCCGGATTATTCAGAACGATCCCAAGGTGCTGGAGGCTTATTTGGGAGAGGAGATACCTTCATGAGCGATGCCCTGCTTTCAGTCCGCAATCTTGGAGTAGCTTACGGAAATATTCGGGCTATCCGGGATATTTCGTTCGAAGTCAAAGAGGGGGAAGTAGTGACCCTGATCGGGGCAAATGGCGCAGGCAAGTCGTCCATACTGCGAGCTATTTCCGGGACCGTTCCTTATGAGGGAGAAATTGTTTTTGCCGGGTCTAATCTGAGCCGTGTATCGTCGGACCGAATTGTCTCCCTGGGGATTGCGCACGTTCCGGAGGGGCGCGGCATTTTCGGAAATCTATCGGTTCGGGAAAACCTGAAATTGGCCACCTGGAAACGAAAGGATCGGGAAATGATTAGCCGTGATTTCGAACGGGTATTTTCATTGTTCCCTCGACTAAAGGAACGCCAGAAACAGCCCGGCGGTACGCTTTCGGGGGGTGAGCAGCAGATGCTTGCGCTGGGGCGCGCCATCATGAGCCGTAGTAAATTGATGCTTTTGGATGAACCGTCTATGGGGCTCTCCCCGGTTCTGGTGAGAGAGATTTTCAGAATTCTGGCAGAAATCAACCGGGAAGGGACGACCCTTTTGCTGATTGAACAAAATGCCAATATGGCGCTTCGAGCTGCTTCGCGCGGCTATGTTCTGGAAAGTGGAAAAATTGTATTATCCGGAACGGGCACCGATCTTGTGGGAGATGCGAGGGTTCGCGGGGCCTATCTGGGGAGCTGATTGGGGTTTGATCCGGTCGGGATGGATAAGGGTCACAGGAGCTGCGTCGGAGATCTTAAAATCTGTTTAGACAAACTTTACGAATTTTCATTTGACATGTTCCACTTTTTTTTCCTAAAGTTATAATAACTTTCCAAATACTTCACACCTCTCCTTTATCTGATCAACCATTAGCCAGGAGCAAGTGAGGATGCCTCAATTGCTGCAAAGATTCCTTCGTAGATTGGCATACACCATACCGGGAGGATTCTCGGTCAGGCCGTTTCTTCATCGCTTGCGCGGCGCTCACATCGGCAAGAATGTTTGGATCAGTCAATACGTCTATCTCGATGAGGCGCATCCTGAGGCCATCACCATTGAAGACAACACGACCATCGGGATCAATACTTCCATTATTGCCCATTTTTATTGGGGATACAAAAGATCGGATGCGAATACCGGAAAAGTGCATATTGAGCGGAATGTGTTCATCGGTCCTCATTGTGTAATCCTGCCCAATGTTCGGATCGGAGCGGGTGCTGTTGTATTAGCGGGAACGGTCGTCACCAGAGATGTTCCTGCGGGGATCTTGTGGGGACCGCCGAAAGCCCAGCCTCTGGCGCGGGTGACCGTACCGCTAGCCCCGAATTCATGCTATGAGGAATTTTTCAAAGGTCTTCGGCCCATTCACTCCAAGCATTCCGACAAATAACTGCGTATTTTAGACTATTCTATCCTCTGATGTCCGCCTTTCAATTGACAAACCCCACTTTCTATGGAAATAACTCAGGTCGGACGTGAGATAGTCGGAGTACGTTTTTTATTCCGGCTAGAAAATGGATTTTGAGTGCTCCGGTATGAACCCGGATTAATCAGCAGGGATGGAATATTCGACTATGAATCTTAACCAAATCCGTTTGCCCCGGGAGCTGGAAGCGGACCATACAGCCGATACGATCATCCGTGTACTATCGGAGAATACGGTAAGGTTATGGTCTCGGGGTGATATGGAAGTTCCGGTGATCACTTTGAATGGCGCCTTGAAGAAAGCGCTTCAAAATGCCGGAAATCGCAGGCTGATCCGTTGCGGATTTGAAGCCGTTTCTGAGAAACTGGAACAGGAACGGGCGGGGATCGCCAAAATCACCGACCTTCAGGATTCGAACAGGATCAACCGGATATCCAGGCTGATCTTGTTCTCCAATGATGGCGCGGATCGCCTCTACAGGCATATTGAGCAACTTATAAAAAGCCATGCACCGAGGCTGCTTGGATGTATGTTGGCTGCGGATAGCGCCGTTCTGGGAGTTCTGGTGAATGGCAGGGAAAGCAGGGTCAAAGTTGCCCTTCTGGAGCACAAGAAAATTGTTTCCGAGATTCTCAGGGCGATAGCGGAAACCGATTGAAAAAGCACCCGTCTAATTGCGTCCATTACGGGACAAACGTATTTCTATCCAATTTCTCCAATGCTTCTCTCATGAGAGCGGCAGATCTCGCAAATTCTTCTGCAGTCCGGCTGTCCAGCTTCAGCTCCAATATCCGCTCGACCCCATTCGCTCCCAGAACGCAGGGGACCCCGATCGAAATCCCCGAAAAGCCGTATTCTCCTTCCAGAGGAACCGAAACGCCCATGACCCGTTTCCGGTCATTTAAAACAGCTTCCGCCATAATCGCAATTACCACTGCCGGAGCGTAAACCGTGCCCCCTTTGAATTTTATGACCTGGGCGCCGGAACATCTTGTACGATCTACAATTTCCGCTATCTTTTCTT
>DHHG01000249.1 GCA_002403175.1 Syntrophaceae bacterium UBA4778
GGATGAATGGCGCTCATGGGGTCCGTCAATAGGATTTCTTCCTCACTGAGTCCCGTAAATTTAAGAATTTGCGGATTCACCAGGAGCAATTTATTTTTTTGGGTTACGTAGATGCCTACCGGAGAACTTTCTGCAATTACTTCATGAATATTTTGAACCTGCTTGCGCTCGGTAATATCTTCGACGATGCCCTCTATGTATACGACCTCGCCATCATCGTTGCGAGTGACCCACGCACTTTCTGAAACCCATATTGCCGAACCGTCCTTACGGAAATAACGGGAATCGAATCCGATAATCGAGTCCTGATCTTCAAGGAGCTTCAGCATTCTTCTGCGGTTTTCGGGATCTATATAAATCTGTTGTTCATTACCGATCACAAAAGAGATCATTTCCTCAGGAGACTCGTACCCCAGCATTATAGCCATCGCTCCATTCACCATGATAAATCTTTCGTCCGGAGTGCTGCGATAAAACCCCTTTGTGGCTTGATCGAAAAAGCGCTTGTAAATGCCTTTTGATTCATTGCGGAATGGTCTTGTTTCGTTTGAGATTTGAGCGAATTCAGGATTTACAGGCAGGCTGAGTTTTTCTTCGGTGATGTTGCGAAAAATACCCTGTGTAGCAATTTTCCCCTTATAGGGGACACAGGTGTGGGTGGCTTCAATTTGAATTCTGGAACCGCTTTTGGTTAAAGCTGTAAATTCGTAGCGCGGACTAAGTTCTTCCCCTCTGAATGTCTTTTGAATTCGATCCTCAATAACCAGACGACTCTCCGGGGCAACAAGAGAAATAAAATTAAAATCTTCTCTCCTGATTTCTTCCGGACTTACTCCGAAAAGTTGCGTGAAGGCAGGATTGATATATTCGAATCGACCATCATAGAGGAGATAAATAGCTTCCGGGTAAAGGTCCGCAACTGCGGCATACAGGCGTTCCCCTTCGTAAAGTGCATTTCCACCTAGCCAGAGTCTGGATTGAAATTTTTCCAGATCCCGGACTCTCCGGCGCAACTCCGTTATTTCCTGTTGCAACTGCTCTTTAGCCTTTTCATCGTTCAGCATCAGAATTTCCTTATGTGATTATCCCTGCTTTAAGCGAAGACTAAAGTCGAAATACACGTATGATCCATAAATTAACCATGATCCTGATCCTTCGCCCGATACTTAGAGCGAAAAATCAGTTGATCTTCTTACAATCCATTTCATTAGAGATAGATGGAAATTAAGAGCAGGATCTTCTTTTCTGGTACATCCGAGGCGGAGAAAATAAGATCCGATCATAACATCAAAGTTTTCTTCTGAGTGTGAGGGGAATGAACAATTCTGAGTGTTTCTTTACCGGTGAAAACTGATCCGAAGAAACATTCGTCATTCACATCACCCCCCTTCTGTAACATCCTACAAGGGAGATTATCGGCAGGCTACTTTCAAACATAAACATTGTCAAGAATAAAAAAGTTCGTGAACCCTTCTTAATTCTTATATTAAATCGCAAATAATGAAAATACTACTTAAGTATTATTGAATATGTTCTGTAGTCATAAGTTGTCATCGCTGCGATTATTCATCGTCCTCTATCTCGATCGCCTGGGATGGACAGGCCTCTGCAGCTTCTCTGACAGCATCTTCGAGATCTTCCGGGATATCATCTTCGATTTTTGGAAATGCAAGATCATCTTGCATTTCCATAACTTCAGGGCAAATTTCGATGCATGCTTCACATCCGATGCACAAATCTTTATCTATTTTCACTCTCATAAAAGCACCTGTCCCGCTGAATTTTTTTCAGGCTGTTGTTAGCAGAATCGGTAAAATCCGCTTCGTTTTCAGGTGAGGTGATATTTTCCAGCCCTTCTCCGAATTTGCGTGCAATTTCAGCATGTTTGCATTCCGGTCCTGGATCAGCCTGATAAAAGTAAAAAACATTATCTTAGAGAATTGGCCGTAGTCAAATAAAATTTCAATTGTACCGGAAAAATCTTATGAATTACTCTTCCGTTTGGCACAGGGTTCCCGTTTATGAGCAATCACCCTTGACTGTGCGTAATGAATTTGATAACCCATGCTTGCATATGGCTAAAATCAGAATGCTTTCAATATATTTCTGAACAGGATTTGAAACAAAGACGGGTTGAGGGCAATACCCACCCTGGGTCTAGGAGATAAACATGAAAAGGACGCTTTTATTTATAGCTTCGATTACTCTTTTTACGCTTCTGTTGATGAGTTGTGGAGGTGCAAATGATTCGGACACCATCAAAATTGGTTTAATCGCTGAATTGACCGGAGATGTTCCTGCTGTGGGAGCGTCCTGCAAAAATGCTGCGGAAATGGCAGTCAAAGAAATCAATGATGCAGGCGGTCTGGACCTAATGGGAAAAAAATATAAAGTGAACTTATATATAGAAGATAATGCAGGCAAAGCCGATCAGTCCGCTTCGGCTGCTCAGAAATTGATCGCACAGCAGAATGTTTTAGCCATCGTAGGTCCGAACGCCAGCCGCTATGCCATTCCGGCGACGGAAATAGCAGAGAGCGCAAAGGTTGCCTTGATTACACCCTGGTCTACAACACCAAAAACAACCCTTGATTCCAAAACCGGCGCATCCAAGAAATATGCTTTCCGGGCCTGTTTTACGGATCCCTTTCAGGGGCGCGTGGTGGCCAAATTTGTCCTGGACAATTTAAAGTTGAAGAAAGCGGCGGTTCTATACGATGTGGCTTCGGAATACAATAAGGGCATCGCCGAGGTCTTTAAGGAAACCTTCGAAAAGAGCGGGGGGCAGATCGTTGCTTTTGAGACGTATACGACCAACGATAAGGACTTTTCAGCGCAATTGACCAAAATCAAAAAGGCCGAGCCTTCCGTTATCTTTCTTCCCAATTATTACAGCGAAGTGCCCCTTCAGATCCAGCAGGCCAAACGGCTGGGCATTTCGGTTCCCTTTGTCGGGAGCGATTCCTGGGGGAGCAGCGAGCTTTTGAAGCTCTGCGGAACGGATTGTGAAAATTATTATTTCAGCACCCATTACGCAGCAGACAATGCGACGCCCACGGCCAAAAAATTCATAGAGAATTACAAGAAGGCATACGGCAATATACCCG
Source organism: Syntrophaceae bacterium UBA4778 (assembly GCA_002403175.1). The sequence goes on from DHHG01000249.1 coordinate 3,108, forward strand.
ATGATGTAGCGGCTTTGACCTTTGATTCCTTCGGTCTCCTGAGCCAGGCTATTAAGAATGGGAATAAGCCGGATCGTCAATTCGTCCGTGATTCGTTGGCCAGGATACCTAACTATCAAGGAGTTACCGGAAATATGCAATTCCGCGAAGGTTCCGGCGATCCGATCAAAAGTGCAGTAATGCTTCAGATTAAGAATGGGAAATTTGTCTGGTTCGCCAATGCCAATCCGTGATGAAGAAGTAAAAAGAATGAAACATTAAAATTGAGCGGAGAAAAGTGATTCTGCGAAAAGGTTTTCCTTACCGATAATGCCTTTTTCTTTTGTCCTTTTCACATCTGATCTATGATCTATCTCTTTCAGCAAACTTTGAATGTCTTGCAACTGGGAAGTATCTATGCCCTGATTGCGCTTGGCTATACAATGGTCTACGGCATTCTGACCATGATCAATTTCGCACACGGCGATTTGTTCATGATAGGAGCCTTTGCCTGTCTGGTCGCGGCAGTTTTTTTGAAGCTATCCTTTCTGCCCTCGTTTCTCATAGCTCTGTTTGCGGTTGCCCTTCTGGGAGTTGTCATCGAGCGTCTCGCGTATAAGCCCCTTCGCAATGCGCCACGCGTATCAGCGATCATTACCGCGCTGGGGGTCGGAATCTTTCTGGAGAATTTTACCCTGGCCCTCAGTCCTTATCCGCAGTATGTTCCAAAGCTCATTTCGGATACGGCCTGGAATATCGGAGGCATAGCGGTATCATCCCTGCAAATGATCATTATAGGATTGTCTCTGGCGCTCATGTTTATTCTCGACTTCATGGTGCAGAAGACAAAATTGGGGATGGCAATGCGGGCCGTTTCCTGGGATAAATCTATTGTCCCCTTGATGGGGGTTCCTGTGGACAGGATTATCTCCATTACATTCGCAATAGGAACGGGCCTCGGTGGGGCGGCAGGAATGATGTATGCGCTGGCATATCCGGTGATCGATCCCTACATGGGAATTATGGTTGGTTGGAAAGCCTTTATTTCCGCTGTTGTCGGCGGTATCGGAAACATTCGGGGTGCGATGCTGGGCGGGTTTATTCTGGGAACGGTCGAGATCATGGTTGCTGCATTTTTTCCTTCCACTTACCGCGATTTTGTTGCCTTTGCCCTCCTGATCGGGCTGCTCATATTCAGGCCGTATGGGATATTGGGGAAACCGCATACGACCAAAGTTTAAGAGGCTTCTTTGAAAATTTTCCAATGTATCAAAATTGATTGGTGGCGAAAGCGGTTCGAGATCTTGCTCGAACAACGGCGTCTGCTTCCTTATTTCATAGCAGCGGGATTCGTATTATCGATTCTGGTTTCCTGCTTCGGCCTTCTCAATCAATATGTTCAGCTGATCCTGATGTATGTGGGGATCAATATTATTCTGGCTGTCAGTCTCAATTTGATCAACGGCTACATGGGCGAGTTTTCAGTCGGTCATGCCGGATTCATGGCGGTGGGAGCGTATGTCTCCTCCATTTTCACAGTTTCCGTTTTCACGCCGGCAGGCGCGGCTTTTACATTTCCTCTGGCAGTCATAGCGGGTGGACTTGCTGCAGGAATGGTCGGACTCATTGTGGCCTTTCCGTCATTTAAGACGCGCGGTGATTATCTTGCCATTGTTACACTGGCATTCGGAATGATTGTAAAATCGGGCCTTGAGAACATCGATGCCGTAGGTGGGCCGCGCGGCTTCTTGGGCATGGATAAGCTCACGACACTTCCATGGGTCTTCTTCTGGACCGTTCTGTCTGTCTGGGTCATCCGCAATCTGGTCTATTCGAAATATGGACGTGGCATACTGTCCATCAGGGAGGACGAGATTGCAAGCGGCCTGATGAGCGTTGATACGAGGAAGGTGAAGATGATCGCCTTTGTCGTTTCATCATTCTTTGCCGGAATTGCGGGAGGGCTCTTTGCGCATCTGTTGCAGTTTATCAATCCACGAACCTTCGATATCCTGAAATCCACGGATATTCTGATTATGGTCTATCTCGGCGGTATCGGATCGATTGCCGGATCCATCCTGGGCGCCTCTGTTTATACCGTTCTTCTCGAAATATTGCGGCCAATGGGTATCTGGAGAATGGTGATAATGCCGCTCATGCTGGTTCTGCTCATGTTATATCGTCCGCATGGCATGATGGGCCTGAAAGAGTTCCGTTGGTTTCTGCCGCGCCGGGATGCTGTTGTAAAAAGATCAGAAATTGAAAAGGAGTCGATGCGTGTTTCTGCTCAAGGCTGAAAAGCTTACGCATTATTTCGGAGGCCTGTGTGCCGTATCGGATTTCAATCTGGATTTGAATCCCGGTGAGCTGATCGGGATTATCGGGCCGAACGGTGCCGGAAAAACCACGGTTTTCAATCTGATCACAGGCGTATACAAACCTACCAGTGGACGGTTTTTTTTCGAAGGCAAGGACATCACAAAAAAAAGCCCTCACGAACGGACAGTCCTGGGAATCGCACGTACATTCCAGAATATCCGCCTTTTCAAGGAACTTTCCGTTCTCGAAAATATAAAGATCGCCTTTTTTGCACGGGCCCTTTACGGACCGCTGGAGGCCCTTTTTCATTTCGGGCGCTACCGTTCGGAGGAATGCCGGATTACCGAGCGCAGCATGGAGCTTCTGGAAATTTTCAAGCTGGATATGTATGCCGGCGAGAAATCAAAAAATCTCCCGTACGGGTTGCAAAGGCGGCTCGAAATTGCCAGGGCGCTTGCAACCGGGCCTAAATTGCTTTTACTGGACGAGCCGGCAGCCGGTATGAATCCGAACGAGATAGAAGAGCTGATGGAGTTTATCAGCTGGATTCGGCAGAAATTCAATCTGACCATCGTATTAATAGAGCATCAGATGCGTCTGGTTATGGGTATCTGTGAGCGTCTTGAGGTCCTCGATTTCGGCGCAACTATCTGCCGGGGAACCCCCCGCTTTATTCAGAACGATCCCAAGGTGCTGGAGGCTTATTTGGGAGAGGAGATACCGCCATGAGCGATGCCCTGCTTTCAGTCCGAAATCTCGGAGTAGCTTACGGAAATATCCGGGCTGTCCGGGATATTTCGTTCGAAGTCAAAGAGAGGGAAGTAGTGACCCTGATCGGGGCAAATGGCGCAGGCAAGTCGTCCATACTGCGAGCTATTTCCGGGACCGTTCCTTATGAAGGAGAAATTGTTTTTGCCGGGTCTAATCTGAGCCGTGTATCGTCGGATCGAATTGTCTCCCTGGGGATTGCGCACGTTCCCGAGGGGCGCGGCATTTTCGGAAATCTATCGGTTCGGGAAAACCTGAAATTGGCCACCTGGAAACGCAAGGATCGGGAAATGATTAGCCGTGATTTCGAACGGGTATTTTCATTGTTCCCTCGACTTAAGGAACGCCAGAAACAGCCCGGCGGTACGCTTTCGGGGGGCGAGCAGCAGATGCTTGCGCTGGGACGCGCCATCATGAGCCGTAGTAAATTGATGCTCTTGGATGAACCGTCTATGGGGCTCTCCCCGGTTCTGGTGAGAGAGATTTTCAGAATTCTGGCAGAAATCAACCGGGAAGGGACGACCCTTTTGCTGATTGAACAAAATGCCAATATGGCGCTTCGAGCTGCGTCGCGTGGCTATGTTCTGGAAAGTGGAAAGATTGTATTATCCGGGACGGGTACCGATCTTGTGGGAAATGCGAGGGTTCGTGAGGCTTATCTCGGGAGCTGATTGGGGTTTGATCCGGTTGGGATGGATCAGGGTCATAGGAACTTGAGCCGGAGATCCATAAAATCTGTTTTGGACAAACTTTACGAATTTTCATTTGACATGTCCCACTTTTTTTTCCTAAAGTTATAGTGACTTTCCGAATACTTCACACCTCTCCTTCATCTGATCAACCATTAATCCAGGAGCAAGTGAGAATGCCTCAATTGCTGCAAAGATTCCTCCGTAGATTGGCATACACCATACCGGGAGGATTCTCGGTCAGGCCGTTTCTTCATCGCTTGCGCGGAGCTCACATCGGCAAGAATGTTTGGATCAGCCAATACGTCTATCTCGATGAGGCGCATCCTGAGGCCATCACCATTGAAGACAACACGACTATCGGGATCAATACTTCCATCATTGCCCATTTTTATTGGGGATACAAAAGATCGGATGCGAATACCGGAAAAGTGCATATTGAGCGGAATGTGTTCATCGGTCCTCATTGTGTAATCCTGCCGAACGTCCGGATCGGAGCGGGCGCTGTAGTATTAGCGGGAACGGTTGTCACCAGAGATGTTCCTGCGGGGATTTTGTGGGGACCGCCGAAAGCCCAGCCTCTGGCCCGGGTGACAGTACCGCTGGCCCCGAATTCATGCTATGAGGAATTTTTCAAAGGCCTTCGGCCCATTCACTCCAAGCATTCCGACAAATAGCTACGTATTTTAGACTATTCTTTCCTCTGATGGCCGCCTTTCAATTGACAAACCCCACTTTCTATGGAAATAACTCAGGTCGGACGTGAGATAGTCGGAGTACGTTTTTTATTCCGGCTAGAAAATGGATTTTGAGTGCTCCGTATGAACCCGAATTAATCAGCAGGAATGGAATATTCGACTATGAATCTTAACCAAATCCGTTTGCCCCGGGAGCTGGAGGCGGACCATACAGCCGATACGATCATCCGTGTACTATCGGAGAATACGGTAAGGTTATGGTCTCGGGGTGATATGGAAGTTCCGGTGATCACTTTGAATGGCGCCTTGAAGAAAGCGCTTCAAAATGCCGGAAATCGCAGGCTGATCCGTTGCGGATTTGAAGCCGTTTCTGAGAAACTGGAACAGGAACGGGCGGGTATCGCCAAAATCACCGATCTTCAGGATTCGAACAGGATCAACCGGATATCCAGGCTGCTCTTGTTCTCCAATGATGGCGCGGATCGCCTTTACAGGCATATTGAGCAACTTATAAAAAACCATGCGACTAGGCTGCTTGGATGTATGTTGGCTGCGGATAGCGCCGTTCTGGGGGTTCTGGTGAATGGCAGGGAAAGCAGGGTCAAAGTTGCCCTTCTGGAGCACAAGAAAATTGTTTCCGAGATTCTCAGGGCGATAGCGGAAACCGATTGAAAAAGCACCCGTCTAATTCCGTCCATTACGGAACAAACGTATTTCTATCCAATTTCTCCAATGCTTCTCTCATGATAGCGGCGGATCTCGCAAATTCTTCCGCAGTCCGGCTGTCCAGCTTCAGCTCCAATATCCGCTCGATCCCATTCGCTCCCAGAACGCAGGGGACCCCGATCGAAATCCCCGAAAAGCCGTATTCTCCTTCCAGAGGAACCGAAACGCCCATGACCCGTTTCCGGTCATTCAAAACAGCTTCCGCCATAATCGCAATTACCACTGCCGGAGCGTAAACCGTGCCCCCTTTGAATTTTATGACCTGGGCGCCGGAACATCTTGTACGGTCTACAATTTCCGCTATCTTTTCTT
>DHHG01000133.1 GCA_002403175.1 Syntrophaceae bacterium UBA4778
TTTCAGAGAGTAATTTAATAAAAGAGAATTAATATCCGGAGTTATTAAACTTTTCTGGATAATATGAGGAAAATGTTTTGACAAGGTTCTTCACTCATCGAACTAATTTCAAATTATAAACAACTCATTTTTTTCAAAATCGAAGCTGAAGTCCGAAATCCTAGAAATGACATTCGGGAAATTTTTGACGCTCAGGGCAATTTTTTCCCTATTACTGATTTAGAATCGGATATAGAGTTAGAATTAAAAATAAGAGGGGATTTATGGGAGAGTTTGAGTACATCACGGAAGGCATTTATCAGGTTGGGGGACCGGACCTGAGCGACTCTGCAGACGCCTCAGTTTATGTCATTGCGTGCGCATCGGAGCTGATAATGATCGATTGCGGAGCGGGAAGAGCACCCGATTTGATAATCGAGAACACAAAGGAAGCCGGGCTTTCTCCTGAAAGAATAACAACTGTAATACTCACGCATTGCCACATCGATCACATCGGAGGCGTCGAATTCTTCCGAAAAAAATACGGCTGTTCCATTTTTGCCCACGCTCTTGATGCAGACGCAATTGAATCTGGAGATCCAACTCTGACGGCGGCAAGCTGGTATAAGATTCAGCTACCGACAACACAGGTACACAGGCGCCTTATCGGTGAACACGAAACAATTTCCATTGGAGGAGATGAATTCCACTGTATCCACACACCAGGGCACACACCGGGCTCAATCTCAGTCTACCTCGATCGTGGTGGTATACGCACTCTTTTCGGCCAGGACATCCATGGTCCTTTCAGCTGGGAATTCGGATCGGATCTAGAGCAATGGCGCACTTCCATGCAATCGCTTCTGGATCTCAATGCCGATATTCTTTGTGAAGGCCATTTCGGCATCTACAAATCAAAGGAGCGTGTAGCGAAGTATATCAGGAGTTATCTGGACCGATATGAGGAGAGATAAGAGGGAATAGTATAGTAAATAGTAAATTGCGAATAGTGAATAGTCACGGGTGACAAGGGACGAGGGATTCAGGGCCTCAGCTTTTCTGGCTTTTGGTCTTCCAATCCGTATTTAAGGAATAGACAAATACGAGAACCTCGGCAATTGCTTTGTAGAGTTCCGGAGGTATATTGGCGTCAAGATCAAGCTGATACAGAACCTGCACTAGAGCCGGATCTTCTTTGATCGGTACGTTATTCTTCCGGGCCAATTCTATAATTTTCTCGGCGATCTCCCCTTTTCCTTTTGCAGTAACACGAGGAGCGATATCCCGCTTGGCATCATATTGAATTGCAGCAGCGGTCCTAAGTTTATCCTGTTTCTTTTTTATCATCAGGCCTCAAATTTGATAAATCCGCTTCAGACAAATATGTTAACAGCCTCAAATTCAGTCATCATCCGTGCAGAATTGAATATCTCTCTTTCTTCAGCAAGATCACTCTCAAAATTACATTTCATCGATCCGATTTTGAATCCAAGTCCTGTCAGTCCATCTTCCAGCCTTTGTAGAGAGGAGGAAATAAAACCACAGGAGTCCCTGTTTGTGCATAGGATTTGACAGTTCAAGACCCAACCGCGAATTCCAATCTGAACAGAAATATCTCCGATTGCATCCATGTTGAGCAAAAATAAAATTCTAAAGTCCTCCTGTCCCCCTTTCCTCTGGCCTTTTCCTGCGAATTCAATCAAAACATCAGACATTCTGGTTCCGGATGGAAAAAAAATCGGAACTTGAAACAGATACCTGTTTTCATTTTCCTGGTTCAGGACATTGATGATCTGCTCCGATTCTATTGTCTTTACAGAACCGGTGAGTATCCTTTGCAGCACCTCCAATCGGTTGCGGGCCTCGCCATCATCTCGAGTCATGCCGTATAGCTCCTCTGAAAGCTTCATCAGAGCCCCTTTCAGGCCGGCCTTCTCTTGATCGACACCTCCCTTTTTCAATGCCTCGCCCAAATTGTTTTCCCATTTCAGACCGAGATTGTCGATGTACTCCTTGAAAAATTGGTTTCTGTCTGCCTTGGGGGACAGCGCTAAAGAATCAAGTATTCTCAATAGATTCTTTATATTTTCCTGATTAATATATGGCAAGAACCGGTTCAGTTCCTTTGAGTTAATAACATCGGAAAGGTTGGATATAAATTCTAGAAGCGCTCCCGGGTTTGACCTCTGAAGACGCAAATATTCAGAAATCGGTTCTCCTTCCACATTGTTTTGATCTGCTAAGACAAGCATCAAATAAGGACGGAGTTGATCCACCCTGAGATTCAGAGTATCTCCAACCCGAAGTGGTAAAGCTGACCCCGCTTGAATGGCCTCGGAACCATTAATCCGAACCAAATATTTTTCAGATCCCAAATTTTTGAGGATAGTTGCTTCCAAAAGATCGCCTACAGCAATTCCAGGCAAACTGGGAGAAATTTTTTCGACAGAGGGGATTTTGGAAAGGTTTGTTGGTTGAGGAATAGAAATAAAAGACATTAAAGTATCTCATTTTTTTTACGGTCCAGATTGATCATCAGTTCAACTTCACCTCTGGTCAACCCGGAGATACCGGCAATCTCCTCCGCCTCGAGCCCTTCTCGAATCATTGCCAGAACCTTTTCGTAACCATCGGGCCTGATTTCAGATTCGATTGCAATCTGAGATTTTTGGACGATATTTTCGGCCTGAGCAATCAGGGAACGCAATCGGTTTTCCCGTTCATCCAACGCGTACGCAATCTCTTTCAAGGCCTTTCGGCTCTCGTCCATCGCCTTGATCAGATGATTGATGGAATTATGAGATGTATCAATGGTTCTTTGAAATTCAGCAATGATTTCAGGGTTGATGTTCCGGACGGGCCTCTTTTTGTTTTCTCTTGTGATCAGAAAGAGAATAAAAAAAATGGCAATGCAAAGGATTACGTCTGCAAGAGATTGGAATAAAAAAAGAAGCTGTAGATCCATTTCAGACTCTGATATCTATAATTCCGCCGTGTTCGCTATCATCGGGGTCTTTTTCCGGTTCAGTTTTATCATCATCTTTTTTGTAATGTTCAGAGCTATGCTTCTTTTTCTCTTCTTCCTCTTTCTTCTCCTGCACCCGGGCGTGCTCTGATTTTTCTGAGTCTTTGACGGCCTCTTTGGCGTGCTTTTTTTCCTCTTTGGCCTGAATATCGAGATAACGCTGCCGCTGGTCAGGGTGCTGCTGCTGTGTCTGTTGAACACGTTCCATCGAATTGGATTGCGCCATCACATGTTGTAATTCGATTGGCCTGACCATAGCCGCCTCTCACAAAGACATCAAAAATTACTCCTTGCCCTAGTGATCGACATATCGAGAAAAAAACTTTAGATTCCTGCTACTTCACGGGAATTCTAATTTTAAGGCAACTCATTCCGTTTACGTTATCCAATTGGAATTGAGCATGGTATTTTGTCAGGAGCAAAATCGAACTCAGAAGCATACTGTCTAATTCTGATTCCGATATATTTGGGTTTTTATTCTCCAGGAATCCTACGATGTTCACCCATTCATCCTGACTGATATACGTTCCCGTGTTGGCTATTTTAATAAGAACGCAATCGCCGAGATTTTCAGTCGCGACAACCAATTCCCGGAGATCGCAATTTTTCATACGCAACATGGCACATCGGATCAAGGCCCAAAGGCTCAGGGAGAAATCGGCAGGAACTCCGTTCACTTCAGGTATATCTGGACTCAGATCCAGTGTCTTTTTTACATTGTGTTTGAAATCAAGGTGGAAATCAAAAAAACTCATTTCAATAGCTATAATTTCGGACAAATTAATTCCGTGCACACATAGTTTATTATTAACGACATTGAGCTTCTCTGCAACGTTCTGCAATAAAACAGAGAGCCTATCCGTATCTCTGGAAATCAGATCAACATCCCGAATCACTTTGTTATACATATCATTGAAATCCGGAACGCTATCGCCCTCCTTCGAAATTTCGAGTTTTCGCTGCAGGAGTTTAGAACGCCCCATGATTCCATTTAGGGGATTAGCGAAAT
>DHHG01000339.1 GCA_002403175.1 Syntrophaceae bacterium UBA4778
CGCATGGCAAAAAATGCTTCCTTTGATGGTTCGAAAGAACACATCACGCATGATGAGACAGTTGAGCTGGCTCTTGTTTTTCTGTGCAAATACGATCAGGCCCTCTTTCGATAATTCGTTAATTTCATCGACATATTCCTGGGCAATGGTAACTCTGGAAATGAACGGATCGAAAAGGAACCGGCACAGAAGCGATTTTTTCTCATTGAGAAAACCGCTGAAGAATTTACTGATCATGGAATTGCGGCTCTCAGCCTGCGAAACTACAGGCGGGTCCATGTTTACCTTAAGTTTACCAATCATGAATCGTCACGGGTGCTGTTATCCATTCTCTGCGATTCCTCAGTTTTGGAAAAAACATCCGGGAAACGCCGCGCCATGTAATCCTTGATGTAATTTTCGATTTCAATCGCGCTGGACATTGCCATAACTTTTTTCAAAAGAGACTTGGACTCGGAATAGGTGGAGTTGCGAATAATTTTCTTTACACGTGGTATCGCCAAGGGATTCATGCTCAGTTCATCCAGCTCAAGCCCGATGAGTATCAAGGTATATGCGGGCTCCCCGGCCATTTCCCCGCACATGGAAACCCGAATACCTGCCTTATGTCCGGCGGCAACAATCATCTTGATAAGCTTCAAAACGGCTGGATGAAGGGGCTCGTAAAGATAAGTAACCCGTTCATTAACACGGTCGATGGCAAGGGCATACTGAATAAGGTCATTGGTTCCAATGCTGAAATAATCAACCTCTTTCGCCAGAAGGTCCGCAATCATAACGGCAGACGGAACCTCGATCATAATTCCTATTTCGATATCTTTTCCGATAGGGATCTTTTCCGCCTTGAGTTCTTTCTTGACCTCTTCATAAATTCTCTTTGCCTCCCGAATTTCCTCCAGTCGGGAAATCATGGGAAAGAGAATGCGCGTTTTTCCGTAAACGCTGGCCCGCAGGATCGACCGCAACTGAATCTTAAAGAGGCCGACTTCCTGAAGGCAAAACCGAATTGCCCGTAAGCCCATGGCCGGATTGGTTTCTTTTGGCAGATCTTTGGCCAGTTTCGGATCCGACATGAATTTGTCTCCGCCCAGATCAAAAGTTCTGATCGTTGACCAAGTCAGATTCTTTCCTTCCAGCAAACGCTTATAATCAGCGAAATGTTCTCTTTCAGTCGGAAGCCTTTCCTTGTTGATAAACAAAAACTCCGTTCTGTACAGTCCGACCCCGTCCGCACCGTGCATGAGGGCCGACGGGACCTCTTCGACGAACTCGATATTCGCCCCGATTTCAAGTCTTCGCAAATCCTTGGTGACTGCAGGCAGACCGGCTTGTTTAAGTAGCCCCTCTTCAAATTCCCGGAAATGCCTGCTTTTGTCCTCATAGCGCTTTACAATTTCCGGATCCGGGTTGATGAGGACAAATCCATCCACTCCATCAACGATTATTTCGTCTTCATTACGGATGTCATGAGTTATGCGCTCTAGGCCGACTACGGCCGGGATACCGATTGAACGTGCCACTATGGCCGTATGGGAAGTTTTTCCGCCGATATCCGTAGCAAATCCCAGGATCTTTTCCATTTTCATCTGCACAGTATCAGCAGGCGATAAATCTCGCGATATGATAATGACATTTTCTTTCAGCTCTGAAACGGGTTCCCGCTTTTTTCCGGCCAGGCTTCTGAGTATCCTCTGCCCTACATACTCTACATCGCTGATACGCTGCTTCAGATAGATGTCTTCGATTTTATTAAATGCTTTTCTGTACTTGTCGATCGTCATCATCAATGCCCATTCGGCATTGATTTTTTTGTGTCGGATATTGTCGATCGTATTGTGGATCAACATATTATCTTTCAGCATCAGAATATGGACATCAATGATGAAGAGAGGCTCCAGCACCTTTCCCTCGCTGATTCTCTTCCTGATTTCCAGAAGCTGTGATTTTGAAAGCCTGAGCGCTGTTCTGAACCTCTTTACTTCTTCATCAATCTCGACCGCGCTCTTGAGATTGACATAGGGGATCTGCACATCCATGTAATCGAGGACATATGCCTTACCCCTCACGATTCCAGGCGATACGCCGATTCCCTTTATTACGATATTTCTCCTTTCTGAATGCACCATCAGGCCTTCTCTCCGAATTTGTCATCGATCAGTTTTCCGATTTCTTCAAGCGCCTCTTGGGCATCGCTTCCCTCCGCCCTCACAGATATCGTACTTCCCTTGGGACAGGCCAACGTCAATATCCCAAGAATGCTTTTGCCGTTCACTTCAACGCCGTCCTTTTCAATAGAGATTTTCGCTTTAAAATTATTACTGATCTGAACCATTAGTGCAGCCGCTCTTGCGTGAAGACCCAGTTCATTTTTAATTTGGAAACTTTTAATTTTCTCCATCGGCATATCACCATACATTAATTAAAATAAAAAAGACAGAAGCACCATAAAGAACCTTGAGAGCCGAAGCGCCTTGTCTTAATAACCAGAAGCAAAGAAAAATCGTAAACACGATCGCTATCTTTTCGAGGAGATGCATCTTATTCAGGAATACAAAATAAGGGGTATCACAAATGAAGTATGCAAGAATTCCCAGATTGATAACGGAAATCCATCTTATCTGCCGCGATAATTGAGGCAGATTCAATATCCTTATAAAATCGATCCCCCCTTTTCCGTTTTTATATCCAACCACCATACCGAAAAACCTGACCAGCAAGTGAAGTGAATTATAGAGTATCAAGAAAACGAGGGGCGCAAATAACCAGCCCTGAAAACAAAGAATCACAGCTAAGATCGCGGAGAAGGGTTTGAGAGATCCCCAGAAAAGAGAATCCCCTATTGCGGCGAAAGGAGCCATAAGGGTTCTTTTTAGATTATCCGCCTCGAGACATTGGCCTTGTTTAGAGAGCTCCATCTCGAGCTTTGCAACTGATCCTAGAATCGGTCCTGAAAGATAAGGATTACTATTAAACAGCTGCAAATGTCGCGTCAACATCGCTGCTATCTCTTCCTTGTTCCCAGCCAGCTTTCGGATCACCGGTATCATGGCATAGGCAAACCCCATATTCTGCATTCGCCAGAAATTCCGGGAAGCCTGAATGGACAGCGATCGAAGAAAAATTTTCAGCAATATTTTAAAGTCGATTCGGACGCCCTCGCAATAGAAATTCTAATTTTCTTCAAAGCTTACGATGAATAGTCCTTAACACAACCGTTTACTTTTCGCAATCCTTCAGAGGTGCTCTTTATAAATATATAATTTCTTATCTTTCCGTTTCATATTTTTATTGACAACAGATTAAAGTTACTTTATAAGGTCATGTCTTAACTGAGTTTTGACTACCGGGTTACCCTTTCAATCACTTTGACCCGGTATTTTTATTTAGTTTTTTGTGGGAGGTAGTTTCAAATGCTGTGTCAGACTATAAAATCCGGTATGGAATGCGGATTCATGACGAAAAGTGGTTGCGGTTTTACTGGTGGAAGCTGTGTAGCTATTATTGAAAAGTGCGAGGGCTGCAATAAGATACTGGAAAGCGCAACGGGCAGGTTCTGCAAAGTGTATCCCGATCCAATAGCCAAATGGTCCTTAGGCGGATGCCCGACGGCTTCTCATTTAAAGAAAGAGGTAAAAGAGGAACAAAAAATAAATCCTCTGAAGGCTTCCAAGCGATCCAGAAAAGGTTAAATATTAAACTTCATCGATTGAAGAAGATGGTACTCCGAGGTGGGTCCGCGCAGATTTGTGCTCAGCTCGGGTCCGGGAGTGGTCGTTCTCTACATCGGGGTATCTTTATATTTTAAAATTACAAATATCTTTGTTCATATTGGCCGGCGATATCATTATCGCCGGCCTTTTTCTATCTCAATCAACGAGAGGAGGAGCTTTTCATTACCCGCCCGAAGCATCTCCGTTCCGACCGGCCTACAATCCCCTAAATAAGGAGACAAACTCAGTCAGGACTGTAAGAAGGACCCGTTCGAAATTGATCCTTGCCTTTTACTCGCTTTAATTCATCCCCGGACTGATGTTCCCAAAGATCTGTCTATGTTAATTTAGAATAAAACTTTCCGGGGGAGGACGCTTATGCCTGTCAGAAAATTAAAGGAGTATCTGGATTCAAACGGGATCAAATACGTTTCGATTTTCCACTCACCAACCTATACCGCCCAGGAAGTGGCCGCACGTGTTCACATCCATGGGAAACAATTGGCGAAAACCGTAATGGTGAAAATGGATGGCAAGATGGCCATGGTCATTCTCCCTGCGAGCCGGCAGGTCGATTTCGATTACCTGAAAAAGGAAACCGGCATGCATAAAGTGGAGTTGGCCAAGGAAGAAGATTTTCAGGAATTGTTCCCGGAATGCGAGATCGGCGCCATGCCCCCATTCGGGAATCTCTACGGGATGGAAGTTTACATTGATCAAACCTTGAAAGAGGATGAAGAGATCGCTTTCAGTGCGGGAACCCATACGGAACTGATCAAACTCCCCTTTGCAGATTACCAACGGCTTGTGCATCCCAGGATGATCCGGCTTTCTTGATTGAAGATTGCCAGCAGCAAGCTGCGGAATACTCTCGCTGCTGGATCAATTTTCAAGTAGAGGTAATTCCATCCTAAAAAGGTCCAAAATCCGGACCTCTCAGGTTCTCTGTATCATCCTTTCGGATGAACATTTCTTTCTATCATTGAACGTTTCGTTCACCAAATAATTGCAAATCTATTTCCAGAAAAAACCTTCCAAACAATTTATCCTGTATTTACAAGACCTTAAAAAGACAGACCAAATCCATCAAAGCTGGCACACTCTTTTCATTACATAAGATCAAATCCTGACGAAAGCAACACGAATAGAAACGAAAGGGGTATTGAATAATGAAAAGAACATTGACCACTGTAGCGCTGGCGTGCTTTGTCACATTCTTAACGGCCACCTTCGGTTTTGCCGAATATGCGGCCACTGACGGCGGGAATTTTCCATATTTTCATCTGGGCGCCCTGATTATAGGGGGACTCATCATTATATCGCTGAGAACCAAATATAGCAGTCTGTACATGTCCGAAGCAATGGGTGCCTTTGCCCTCTATACCGTGTTGATTGCTCTCTTCACGAATCCCGTTGTTAATGTCATCAAAGGTCTGGTCGGCTGAGTTGTATATAAAACCTTTGCAGGTGAAGACAGCTGCCATTTTGGTCAGAAAACAGGATTGAAAGCCCTTCATAGCCCGTTAGAGTAAAATAAAAGATTCTTTAATCTCCTAAGAAGGAGAAGGGAAAAGGTAGCAACCATGTTATTGGCAAGACAAAAAATGACGGAATACGCGAATATCCTCATTCTGAGCGCGTGGGGATTTACAATCGTGCTCTCCTCTTTTCTCTTTCTCTACCTGGGATACTGGATCGACAAGATATGCAATACCGCTCCGTCGTTCATGTTCGGGCTCTTTCTCCTTGGAATCATGCTCGGCGTGGGAAGACTTTACCAAAGCGCGTGGACCATGCGGAACAACCAAAAGCGTTAAACAGGTGTAAACCTTCTATATATAAAAAAGTTGAAAGAGCTCTCGCATCCCCTCTTCCCTACCCCCGGCGAGGGCTTTTTCATTTAAGTACTTTTATTTATCTCTTTTTTCACGTTCCAGAAAACACAGGACCTTTTCATCGGTACGAGTTCTATCCGGATGCTTTCCCTGCCTAGATCGAAGAGACCGCAGGATTCGCCATACCTCGCGGCCGGATCTCGCGCCGCCTGTTCATCCCGGTCATATACCCAAAATTCGGCTTTTAATTTTTTTTCAACATCATCCGTTTCATCCGTAATCTGGGCAAAGAAAAGAACTCCCGGCTCTTTCTGGGTGTCAGGCACTTTCAGGGGAGCCATCATGGGCTCTTTCAGCAACGTTCTTACAATATCATCTGAAAAGGTAACCGGCATCAAATTCGTCTGCAGAATACAAGAAATCGGATAAACAAACGTATCTATTTCCTGGTAATTGGGCTTGAATTGTTTCTCTCTCGTAGAAACCAGGTAACACAACTGGTTGGCAATATCCTTGGTCGGTGCAAAAACAATGGCCTCATCGGAGGGAGCGCCCTTGCGCAGTTGTTGCACCTCTTCAGCATTTTCGCACGGTCCCCAGATATCAATCATGTAGATATGCATGCATCATCCTTTCGTCGCAAATCTCTGGTAAATACATCATGTTTTTCATGAAGCCATACGCCTCAACTTTTTGCAAGGCGAATTCCGCATCTCAAGAACGCCCCGCCATAAAATCAGTTGTTAGTACATTCCAAATTGTATTAGGATTCGATTCAAAATTTCGCAGATCAACCCAATTTCCCGGATGAAAAACATCATCACAGCCAATAGATTTTGGCTCAAAACGGATCATGGAAGATGCCCGGACGGATTAACAAAAGGGAGCCGGACCATGGGAAAAAAGCTGATAAAAAAAATTATTTCAGGGGGGCAAACGGGGGCCGATAGAGCTGCACTCGATTACGCAATCAGGAACGGTATTCCACACGGTGGATGGCTTCCGAAAGGACGCAGAACGGAAGATGGCCCCCTTCCGGAAACATATAACCTTCAGGAAATGTCAACAGAATCCTATCCGAAGAGAACAGAAAAAAATGTAATTCATTCGGATGGCACCTTGATCGTTTCAGATGGTCCTCTTTCCGGCGGCTCGGCACTCACCAGGGAAATTGCCAAACGATATAACAGACCATGGATTCACATTGACCTGAGCACCCATTCCTGCTTCGATTCAGCAAAAAACATTCGAGATTGGATTTATGAAAATACAATCAACGTCCTCAATGTAGCCGGTCCAAGGGCAAGTGAAAATACGGATATTTATCCGAATACAATCAAATTACTGGAACAAGTATTTGAATAATTTTTATACGGGTAACCCGCCTCGTGCAGACCATGTACAATACCGAATAATTCCGATCAGAGCATTTTCGATGCGTCGATCCGGAACAAGCCAAAGCAGTTCGACCCAAACATATAATATTGAGAATCCCTGGAATCATCCCTGCCGCGTTAATGTTGGGATCTTTTATATCAGGACTATCAAGTGCAATTCATAAATGATGACTATACCATATATACACAGGATTGCAGGCAGGATGGCTTTAACACGAACAGACCGATGAAAAAAATAGGCGTTTTCAAAAATCAGAAAGCATGCAAGACAGCTACCTGTAAGCGCAAATTTAAAAACGAAAAAGAAGGGGATCCCCATAGTCATGACAAGAGCCATAAAAGGATTGGCTTCAATTGCGCCATGATTCATTAAATGAAGAGTGAGAAAACTGTCCAACGTAGAGAGAAGCAAAACAGAAAGGGCAGTCATCCATGCACTTCGGTTCTGGTTTACAGGGCTTGCAATCTGCTCCGGCTTGCGCTGTTCCTGATTTTCTCTGCTGTTACTCCAATAAGAACTGATCTCCATTGGGTACCTCCTTCTCTGAAAGTCAGTTTCAGATGACGATACCTTCACTTTTTCAGAATACATAAGAGCTTTAGCAAGAAAAAGACCAGGACGATAAGTGCTGGATATTGCAATTCTTTTTTGACATGGGTGATTGACAATATCTGTTCCCTGTAAAATAAGTTTACATACCGATTCCGGATCGAGCAAGATAATTAATTGTAAGTGCTCAAAATAGCTTAAAGTATTGGGATATGGGCAAGTGTAAACATTTCCTGTTCGAAAAGCAGGATGACAGGGAAGGCTCGTATGGGAAGTTATTATTTTGCAGCTACCTTGCCGAATGGGCCGGTCTTAATAAAGCCAGATTTTTCATCGCAAATTTCAGGGCAAGAGCTCTTGAAAGGCCACTTGCCCATTTTAAGGACGTACAATTCACTGTTATTTAATCCCTGACCAGGCGCCGGTATTTGAGACGATGGGGCTGGCTTGCTTCTGCTCCAAGCCGTACCTTTCGGTCCGCCTCATATTCGGAATAATTACCATCGTACCAGCATATACGACTCTCATCCTCAAAAGCAAGGATGTGAGTAGCGATTCTGTCGAGGAACCATCGGTCATGGCTGATAACCATGGCACAGCCTGCAAAATTATCCAGGGCCTCTTCCAGGGCACGCATGGTATTAACATCCAGATCATTCGTCGGTTCGTCCAGAAGGAGGACGTTGGCTCCTTCCTTGAGCATCCGTGCAAGGTGAACCCTGTTGCGCTCGCCCCCGGAAATGTTGCTTACCTTCTTCTGCTGATCCGCACCGGAGAGATTGAATCGCGCAACATAGGCTCGCGAGTTGATGAGCTTGTTCCCTAACTGGATCATCTCCTGCCCATCAGAAATCGTCTCCCAGATTGTCTTTTCGGGATTCAGGGCATCACGGCTCTGATCGACATAGGCAATCTTGACCGTATCCCCTATGCGGACCATACCCGAATCAGGTGTTTCCTGCCCGGTGATCATCCGGAAAAGCGTCGTTTTGCCGGCTCCGTTCGGCCCGACAATCCCTACAATGCCGCCAGGAGGCAGCGAGAAGCTCAAGCCTTCCATCAGGATTCTATCTCCGTAGCTCTTTGTGACATTCTCTATCTCGATAGCGAACTTGCCCAACCTCGGTCCGGGGGGAATGAAGATCTCCAGGTCGGCGGCACGCTTTTCCCCTTCCTGCCCGAGGAGCGCTTCATAGGCGTTGATCCTCGCTTTTGATTTGGCGTGTCTGCCTTTGGGAGACATTCGAATCCAATCCAACTCCCGCTGGAGGGTCTTCTGCCGCTCCGACTCGGTCTTCTCTTCCTTCTTCAACCGCTGTTGCTTCTGATCCAGCCACGAGGAATAATTCCCCTTCCAGGGGATACCCTGCCCCTTGTCGAGTTCCAGAATCCAACCGGCGACATTGTCGAGAAAATAACGGTCGTGCGTCACAGCGATAACGGTTCCTTCATAACGCTGGAGGTGATGTTCGAGCCACGCAACAGACTCCGCATCGAGGTGGTTCGTCGGTTCATCCAGAAGGAGGATATCGGGTTTTTTGAGAAGGAGCCTACACAGGGCAACTCGGCGTCTTTCACCTCCCGAGAGCACATTGACGGGAGTTTCTCCGGGCGGACAGCGAAGGGCGTCCATCGCCATTTCCAGCCGGGCATCGAGATCCCAGGCATTCAGGGCATCCAGCTCTTCCTGGACCTTCCCCTGACGCTCAATCAGGGAGTTCATCTCGTCATCGGACATGGGCTCGGCGAATTGTTCATTGATCCGGTTGTACTCGTTCATGAGATCGACCGTTTCTTTGACGCCCTCTTCCACGACCTCTCGAACCGTTTTGGTTTCATTGATTAAGGGTTCCTGCTCAAGATATCCGATCGTAAAGCCGGGAGAAAGAATCGTCTTTCCATTAAATGCCTGATCCACACCGGCCATAATTTTCAAAAGCGTGCTCTTCCCGGCCCCGTTCAGGCCCAATACCCCGATCTTGGCTCCATAGAAATAAGATAAAGAAATATCTTTGATAACCATTTTCTGGTTATATGTTTTACTCACTCCGATCATGGAATAGATGATCTTGTTTGCCTCATTCGTCATGAATTTGATCCCTCCGGATTCGGTGCTTTTGACAGAAAATTGATATTTGTACTTGTTATGTAAACTTTACTGAACTACCACATGTTAAAAAGTAAGTCATGAGTTTTCGGCTAATGAAAAAAGAAAATTTAGGAAATCTGTTTACCATCATTAAAAAGAGCCGCTCAAGCAGATATGTCCCAACCGCGACTCCTTAATTTCCTTGCTTATAATTTCTCCTCATTTTATAGCTTGACAGGAAAGACACTTTCCCATACGTTTCTTTCGCCCAAGTGGCGCTATTTTTAAAAGAAGGAAGATTTTACGATGAATTCATCCCCCAAAATCGTCATCAGCGGCTCCGGACTCTGGACCCCACCGAATTCCGTTTCAAATGAGGAGCTGGTTACCAGCTACAACGGCTATGCCGAAAAATTCAATCTGGAGCATTCTGCCGAGATCGCAGCAGGGGAAATGGATGCAAAGCCCCTTTCCTCGGTAAGGTTCATTGAGAAGGCGTCCGGGATTCAATCCAGATATGTCTATGACAAAGAAGGCATGCTCGATATTAACCGCATGCGGCCGAAATTTCCTGAAAGAGGGGAGGATGATCTAAGCAATCAGGCGGAAATCGCAGTCTTTGCGGCTCGTGAGGCAATGGCAGCTGCCGGGAAAACCGGCGCAGATATCGATGCTGTTATCGTTGCCAGCACCTTTACACAGCGCCCCTATCCTGCTATTGCCGTTGAAGTGCAGAATCAATTGGGGATTACCGGCTTTGGCTTTGACACGACGATGGCGTGCTCCGCAGCAACATTTGGACTTCACCGGGCCTATGAATGCCTGATGGCCGGTAGCGCAAAATGTGTATTAGCCGTTAATCCGGAACTGCTCACACCGCAGGTGAACCATTGCGACCGCGATTCGCACTTCATTTTTGGCGACGCCAGCACGGCGATTATCATGGAGCGGGCTGAAACCTGTACTAGCTCAAACAGCTACGAGGTTCTAGGTATAAAAGCGATGACAACGTACTCGAAAAATATTCGCTCTAATTTCGGGTATACATCGCGTGCAACCGATGTTGATCCCTATGGGTGGGATAAGCTGTTCCATCAGGCCGGGAAAAAGGTTTTCGAGGAGGTCAGTCCAACTGCCGCGACTCATATTAAAAATCACCTGGCGAGCTTAGGGATAACGGCAAAAGAAATAAAACGTTTCTGGCTTCACCAGGCCAATATCAATATGAACAAGCTGGTGATAAAATACCTTCTCGGTGAAGGTCCACAGAACGATGACATTACCCCAACTATTGTCGACCGGTACGCCAACACGGCAGGCGCCGGATCAATCATAGCCTTTCACCTGTACAACGCCGATCTGCAAAAAGGGGATCTCGGTGTAATCTGCTCTTTCGGCGCCGGTTATTCAGTTGGAAGTCTGGTGATTCGTAAACAATGATCCATTCCCGAATATTCACGATTCTTCTCGCCATTTGAAGGTGAAGGAAAAGCAGAGGAATATCAAAAATTCATTCCCTAATTCCGAGATTGGGCCAGAAAGGTAGCTGAAGCGGACGCCACGAATCCCCCTCATACAGCACCTGTTCCAGAAATAAACCGGACGGAGGAGCCGTAAACCTAGCAGGCTCTTCGGACAAAGATTTGAACATTCGTTCGATGTCTTTAATCTTCATTTTGCCTCTGCCCACTTCGACTGTAACGCCGACCAAGCGCCGGATCATCTTCCAAAGGAAATGAGATCCGATAAAACGAAAAACCAGGAGCTGGCCGAATTGCATCAGGACGGCGGATTCGAGCTGGACCAGGGGTGAAGCGTTTTTTTCAATTCTTTTGTCGGCAAATGAAGAGAAATCGTGAAAACCCTGAAACAAAGGCATCACTTCTTTCATTTTCTTCATATCCAAGGAATCTTTTACCCACCAGACATATCGTTTTCCAAAAGCGGTCCTCTTTTGAGAAAGGATATAGAGATAACTTCGGCCTTTTGCATGATGCCGGGCATGGAAATCGGGCCTTGCCTCTTCCAGGTTTAGGATATTGATACTGGAAGGCAGCTCGTCATTCATCTTCTCCATTGTTTTTCGGGTATGGAATTTATATCCGGTCTCCAGATGAGCAACCTGCCCCAGGGCGTGAACTCCGGCATCGGTGCGGCCTGAGCCCTGAATATCCACTTTGCAACCAAGAACATGTCCGGCCGTTTCGATCAGGGTTCCTTGGATGCTTCGGGCATTTGTTTGAGTTTGCCATCCTCTGAATCCGGTCCCGTCGTATTCAATGATCATCTTATATTTAGGCATTACGATTCCTCTGAAATTTTTGATGTACTCACTACAGGATAAGTTAATGGACTGTCCAGTATTATTCTGATTCAGAATTGAATGAGGTTACCCTGGATACTTATTAAGCGAGTAGCACATGTTTATGGAACGGTTCGGATCAATCCCCTGAGGTCATTGCGTATTGCGGCTTTTTATTCAGGGTGGCCATTATGAAAGTAACTGCAATAAGCAATAAAAAATTGATCTGCCATGCAAGATCGTATGTGCCCGTTTGATCATATATGTACCCCCCCAGCAAAGGCCCGAGACTGGAAGCAGACACGACAAAGAAGGTCAACAGGCCGTATATCGTTCCCAGTATCGCACTGCCGTAGCGTTCAGCCAGTAGATAGGGCATCATGGTCGAAATCGATCCGTAACCGAACCCAAACATCAAGGCATACCCATACAACCCGTAAACTGTACGGAACTGAAAAAAGAGAAGAATACCGAGAGCCATCATCGCAAATCCCATGCAGGCCGAATATTTGGCATTCCGCATTTTATCGCTGATCCAGCCGAAGAAGTACCTGCCTGCAATACTCGAAAACCCAACAATACTGAGAGAGGCATCGGCCATTATCCGTTCTATCCCGTTATCAACTGCAAAAGCGACCTGATGGACGAAAGCGAGCATTTCTGCGGTTACCGCAATACTGAAGCAAAAGGTAAGTATCCAGAAACCGCTATCACGAAGATAGGATACTGCAGAACTGTTCTCCATATACCTATCCTTCTCTTCTGAGTTCCGAATATTCCGGCGAATATCATCTTCCGCATCAGCGAGATCCCCATCCGGCAACAATCCGTAATCCGAGGGTTTGGTCCGGCCCATGGCAAAATGCGCCATAGATATCCCAAAAACAAGAATTAGGATTCCCAGAATAATAAACCCCATCCTCCACCCATAATGTTTTACGAAGGGGCCTACGACAAAAGGCAAAATCATCGTGAACACACCGATTCCCATCGTTGCGATGCCGATCGCCGATCCCCTTTTCCTCACGAACCACTTGCTGATGTAAGCACTGCAGACGACAACGCCAAAAAATGATCCTCCCAATCCGGAAAAGATTCCGTACATAAAATTGAACTGGAAAGGAGTCTGTACCAATGACGTTAGAATAAAAGACATGCCCAGAATCGCAGAGCCAATTGTAATCAACCATTTGGGTGCCATTCGGTCCAGCAGGCGCCCGGACAGGATACCGCCGACACTATAGGACAAAATAGCAATTGTGGCTGCCATGGATATCGTTGAGCGAGACCATTGTAAATCAGAAGCTATGGGATCCACAAAAATGGCAAAACAATACCGCGAACCATGGCTTATTCCCATGCACACGAAAGCCGCTGCTACTATATACCATCCCCAGTACAGGCCTTTTTCGTTTTGATTTATGTTTCTCATGGAAATGTCACCATATTTTCACATGCATCGGCACTATCATTTTCCCAGGCCCTCGTTTTATGTGGGAGAGCTTGCAGCGAATATCCACACTCGTGCTTTAAGGCAGACGGTTCTTCAGAGGTCTGCGAGGTGTGCAACCGATTTCCGGATCGAGGGCGGCAAAAAAGTAACTCTCGATCCATGTTTTTATATAGCAGAACGGAAGTTTGCAATCAGAAAAATTGAGGGCTGTTCTAGTAACCTGCCAAACAAAGCCGGACTGTACAGCTTGGTCTGGCTTCGGGATTCTGAAACGATCTGTAGGCCATGCAGCACACATCTCCGCTCTTTACCCGACAGAAAATTTAGCCCAGGTTAAAGATTTTCTTCTGAAATACCGAATATAAAAAGGAGCTTAGACAAAAAAGGAGACCGGGCACTATGGGAACCATGACAGATATTCTTCTTATTTTTTTGTTTTGTAGTGGTTGATTACGTTCTAACCGTTAACCTGCTGAGAGTCGTATTCGGTAAGAACCTGACTTACAAGCTTTTCCTCTGGATGATGCCGGGGACTGCCACAGCTATCATGAGCGCTTATACGGGCGCCAAACTTGGAGGACTGAACAACCCCTTTGTTTGTCTCCCTATTGCAGTCTTCGCCGGAATTGTCATGATCGCAAATTATATCATTCTGGGGAGATCATTGATAAACAAGCTGCAACACCATATAGACGATCTGTCACAATCTGCTCAGGAGATCAGTTCCTCTTCAGCCCATGTCTCTCAATCCAGTCAGAGCCAGGCAGACGGAGTATCGACTCAGGCCTCGGAACTCGAGGAGACCTCTTCCTCGCTGGAGGAAATAGCCTCTATGACCCATGGCAACGCCGATAATGCAGCACATGCGAAAGCCCTGATGAGTACGGTAATGAGCATTATAAACAAGGTCAAAAACCACATGGATAATATGGTTGTTTCCATTCAGAAGGTCACTAAAAGCAGCGAAGAGACGGGAAGGATCATTCGGTCAATAGACGATATCGCTTTCCAGACCAATCTTCTGGCGCTCAATGCAGCAGTGGAAGCGGCGAGGGCCGGTGAGGCTGGTGCCGGATTTTCCGTGGTCGCCGAAGAGGTAAGAAATCTGGCCATCCGCTCGGCGGATGCAGCACACAATACCGCGCAGATGATTGAAAATACGATTTCTATGGTCAAGGAGAGCAGTAATCTGACCCGTCTGACACAGGAGGCTTTTACCGAAAATGTGGAGATCGCCAGAAATGTCAGTAGCATGGTGGAAGAGATTGCAGTCGCATCCAAAGAGCAATCATCCGGCATTACTCAGATTAATCAGGCCATTTCGAATATAGACCAGGTAACTCAGCAAAATGCCGCTAATGCAGAAGAGTCGGCCGCAGCTGCCGAGGAGATGAGCGCCCAGGCGAAGAGAATAAATGAGGTCGTACAGGACCTTGTCATGCTGGTCCAGGGGAAAGAGAATTCCTCAGAACTGAATACTAAAAACAGCGAGAATTCAGAGCGGAGGATTGTGCGTTTTCCAAAACAGCAATATGAATTTCCGACTTTGAGAAGAGTTTCACATCCATAACCGAAGCATATTTTTTTATTGAGAATTCAAAATCAGATTTTGATTTGAAAGGGCCGGCATGTGTGGTATCTAATCGATCCTCCATTGCCGGCCGTTTTATTTCCGGATTGTTGTTTCAGCTTCAGGATCTCGGACGTATTCATTGGATCATTTTAGAATTTTCCAAAAATAACGGAT
>DHHG01000271.1 GCA_002403175.1 Syntrophaceae bacterium UBA4778
CGGGATGCATGTTATCTCCTGTCAGCTTCAGTTCATTTCAAGGGCTTAAATAACCCTGATAATTATTAATCTTCTGCGATCCAGTTTGATTATAAATGAATGAGAACAGCCGGGCAAGTCAGTTTCGGCGCTGATTTCCTTGCCTTACCTTTCCCCGAGCAGTTTTCGGGCAATCACCACGCGCATGATTTCGTTGGTGCCTTCGTAAATCTGGCAAATTTTTGCATCCCGCATATGCCTTTCCGCAGGATATTCCTTGCTGTAACCATAGCCGCCAAAGACCTGCACGCCTTCAATGGACGCCCGCATCGCTACATCGGATGCATACATCTTTGCCATAGCGGCTTCTTTTTCATAATTCATATCATTATCTTCCAGCCATGCTGCCTTCAGGAGCAGCATCTCAGCCGCATCCAGTTCTGTTGCCATATCCGCCAGTTTGAACTGGATCGCCTGAAAACTGGAGATGGGCTTTCCGAATTGAACCCGCTCTTTTGCGTAATTCAAAGCATCTTCCAGCGCAGCCCTTCCTATACCGCACGCCTGGGCCCCGATTCCGATACGCCCCGCATCAAGACTGGAAAGCATTTGGCGAAATCCATGTCCCGGTTCGCCCAGCAGGTTTTCCGCAGGAATTTCAGCATCCTCAAAAATCAGCTCCGCAGTGGTCGATGCATTGATTCCCATTTTCTCTTCGATTTTTCCGATGGAGAAACCGGGAGTATTCTTTAAATCAACGATCAGGTTTATGATGCCTTTGTATCCCTTGCCCGGATCGGTCGTTGCGGCGAGGACACAGTAATTCGCAACCGCTCCATTGGTAATGAAGCGTTTGGTCCCGTTGACAATGAATTTATCTCCCTTCAATTCGGCGCGACAGGACAAAGAGGCAGCATCCGAACCGGCTCCTGCTTCTGTAAGCGCATAACAACCTTCGACCAATCCCCCGGCAACAGGGGAGAGATATTTCAGTTTCTGTTCGTGAGTCCCATACATTTTTACAGGAAAGCCATAGAGAGTATTATTTACGGAGACAATCGCCCCTGTACCGGCGCAAGCCTTTGATATGGCTATCAACGCCAGAACATAGGTGACGTTATCCATACCCGCGCCCTTATATTCGGTAGAAACGGATACTCCCATAATTCCCATGGAACCCAGCTTTCGGCAAATCTCTTCGGGATGTCTGTGGGTACGATCCAGCTCTGCGGCAATCGGCTTGATTTCCGTTTCGGCAAATCTTGCAACCTGATCTCTGACCATTTTTTGTTCTTCTGTTAATTCAAAATTCATCTGAAATCCTTTCTCGAGGAGAGCTTCTGATTCCGAGCGGCAGAGATCTAACAGAACTCCGCCCCATTATATTATTTACCTGTAAATACGGGATTTCTCTTTTCCAGGAATGCCTGCATTCCTTCCTTCAGATCGTCCGTACTGAAGCACTGTGCACAGCACTCCATTTCCAGCCGGTTGGCATGGTCCAGATCCAGATCAATACCGAAATTCAACGAGTGCTTGGCCATTTTCATCGCGAAGGGAGGCATGGTGGTGAGCTTTTTCGCAAACGCTTTAGTCTCCTCCAGAAGCTGGTCCGCCGGGTATAGCCGATTGACCAAACCGATCTCATATGCCCTTTGAGCGGTAACCTGCTCGCAACCGAGAATAATCTCTTTTGCCCGGCCCAGACCCACCAGCCTCGACAGCCGCTGTGTCCCACCCCAGCCGGGTATAAGACCGATCAGGAGCTCCGGTTGCCCGAAACGGGCCTTCTCCGAAGCGAAGCGCATATCGCAGGCCATGGAGATCTCCGTCCCGCCACCCAGAGCAAAACCGTTGATGGCCGCAATAGAAGGAATCGGCAATGTTTCCAGCAACCGCAGAGTATCATGTGCCAGTTCCACGAAGGCCAAAGCGTCTTTCGGACTGAGGCCTATCATACCCGGTATATCCGCGCCGGCCACGAACGCTTTGTCTCCCGCACCGGTCAGAATTACAGCCTTGATGGTCTCGTCTTTTTTGATCCGGTTCACCACGTGGTTGAGCTCGTGCATGGTTTCCAAGTTCATTGCGTTCAGGGCTTTGGGTCGGTTAAAGGTGATCATGGCAAGCCCGTTGTCTTCAACCGCAAAGATCAGATTCTTGTATTCCAATTTCTCCTCCGTTCGATTCTCAAATGAACTTTCCTGAGTGCTTAAGTTTTCCAAATGGTTTCTGAAGTGTTCCGCTTTTTTGGAAGGGGCGGATAAAATGCAAGAGGGGCGGGTATAATGCCCCCGCCCCTCGGTTAAGAAAAAATTACATGCTTTCAAGAATCATGGACATGCCCTGTCCACCGCCGATACAAAGTGAGGCAAGACCGAGCTTGGCGCCTCTCTTCTTCATCTGCATGGCCAGTGTATAGGTAATCCGGGCACCGCTGCATCCGATCGGATGACCGATTGCAATGGCTCCGCCGTTAATATTGCATTTAGCCATATCTACATCGAGTTCTCTAATGCAGCCCAAAGCCTGAGCGGCAAAAGCCTCATTGAGCTCGAGCAGATCCATATCCTTCATGGTCAGGCCGAGCTTTTTGAAAAGCTTGCGGGTCGCCGGGATCGGTCCCAAACCCATGAATGCCGGATCGACGCCGCCGGAAGCATATCCCAAAATCTTGGCGATAGGTTTCAGCCCCAGCTCCTTGGCTTTGTCCGCGCTCATCATCAGGACAGCGCAGGCGCCATCGTTGATACCCGATGCGTTTGCTGCGGTAATCGTTCCGTCCTTCTTGAAGACCGGTGCCAACTGGGCCAGTTTCTCGAGGGGGGTGTTTTTTGGACGCTCATCAACGTTGAAAATGATCGGGGCACCCTTCTTCTGGGGGATGACCACGGGAACGATCTCATCGGCAACCGTACCATTGGCATTGGCAGCCAGCGCGCGCTGATGGCTCTCGTATGCCAGCTTATCCTGATCTTCTCTCGAGATACCGTATTTCGCAGCAATGTTTTCAGCCGTGTGTCCCATGTGGTACTTGTTAAAGATTTCCCACAGGCCGTCATGCACCATCAGGTCCGTTATTTGCCCATAGGGCATGTTCATCCGATATCCCCAGCGGCCGTTATTCAATCCAAAGGGAACGTTGCTCATGTTTTCCATACCGCCTGCGATGACGATATCGGCATCTTCCGCCTTGATGATCTGCGCCGCGCAAGCGATCGCTTTCATTCCCGATGCACAGACCTTTCCAACCGTAAATACGTTGGTTTCTTCGGGCAGACCGGCATAAATAGCCGACTGTCGGGGAGGATTCTGTCCCATGCCGGAGGTCAGGGCAGTTCCAAAGACAACTTCATCGATATAGACCGGTGTCAGAGACTGGTCATAATCATAAGATTTTTTTTGAAGCTCGGTCATATCAATATCGCCGAGGGCATCAGGACAGCATCCCTTTACTTCCGTAGAGACAGCCGGCCTCAAACCCGCCCGCTTCACGGCTTCCTTCATGACCAATGCGCCCATATCAACAACCGATATACCTTTCAATGAACCGCCGAACTCGCCGAAAGCAGTTCTTGCGCCGCTTACTATGACAACTTCTTTCATTATTCTTCCCTTTCAAGATAGAATTTGACTTCAGACCCGGATATCAATCGGACCAAGGATCCGGATGTTGGGGTCAAGCGTTGATTAAATAAAACTTGGTTTCCAGATACTCCTAAAAACAGGCCATTCGGTCCGGTGCCAATCGGCAGGCCTCTTCGGTATTTCTAAACCATTTCGACTCACTCAATATCATTTATCCGACGAGGCTGGGAAGGAACAGGAATTATTTCAGAAGCACCTTATCTTATCAAAGACGGAAGGGTTCAGATTTCTAATCCATCTATTTAAATCGATCTTTATTAACACAGTCACAGTGAAGTTTTCAATCAAAATGAACGTTTCGGAATAAAGGTTGACAGAATAGCCGTACAGATAATAATCTCGAAATTCTTTTGGATAAATGGAAAAATGAAAAAAGACATTACCAACCTTAAAGGAATCGGCAAAATCCTTCTGATTCAGTTGGGAGATATCGGCGATGTCGTCTGGATGCAGCCGACTATACGGGCCTTCAAAGAGTGCCTCCCGGAATCCAAACTATACTTGATGACACGGGAGGGCTTTGGAGAATTCCTACGGGATGAGCGGTTTTTAGCCGGTATTTTTGAAATTAAAAAATACAGGGGCGGTTTTTTCAGCAGGATCATGTCCCAACTTCGTTTTCTGAAAGAGCTGCGGGATCCCGGTTTTGATCTGGCAATCGATCTGAGGTCCGGCGACCGTGGCGCATTCATGGCGCGCCTATCCG
>DHHG01000290.1 GCA_002403175.1 Syntrophaceae bacterium UBA4778
GGCACATCTCCTGGTTTCTCCCACCCCGGCCGCTCCCCCGGAGTGTCACCGTCGTTTCACCGCCGAACAGAAGGCAGACGGGACGAGAAAAAGGATTTCCCGTCGCCGCATTCTCTTCGCCGATGGATACAATCACTTTTGCAACCTCTCGTGACTCCCCCCTGAGCCGTGAAGTGATAATATGGGTATCGATTCCCAATTCTTTTCCCCTATCCCTTCCCCTCATCAATCCTTTCAAGTTGCTTCCGATAATGAAATGTTCAATCCGCGGGTTCGGCTCTTTCGGAGTTTCTTCGATTATTCCGGCGATACCCTGTTCGATAACTGTCAACACATTTGATGGTATTTTACTCCACAAATCGTACTTCATGAAAATATCGAAGGCATCCCGATAGGTTGACCTGTCACAAAACAGAGGAGCAGAACCGATTGTCTCAAGGTCATCCCCGACAACGTCGGATATGACAAGCACCACTCCGGCAGCCTTCGTCAATTGCCCCAGACGACCGCCTTTTGCCAGGGAGAGGTGTTTTCTCACGACATTCATGTCCTCGATCGGCGCACCGCACCCAAGGAGGAGCTTTGTCACATCCTGAAATTCGGCAAGTGTTACCGGAGGAATCGGTTTTTCCACCAGTGAGGAACTGCCGCCTGACAAGAGGTAAAGGAAAAAATCATTCGGTGAGAGATCGGAAAGTTTTGCCATAAGAATCTCAGCGGCCTTTACGCTTTTTCCCGTCGGGACGGGATGGGAACTCTCAAAAACCTCGATCCTGCCACAGGCACCCCCTCCGTAACTGGAAATGATGCATCCGCTTTTTATTGAATCGCCAAGAAGGCTATTGACAGCCTCGGTCATGGGAAGAGAAGCCTTTCCGCTGCCGAAAATATGGACGCCGCCATAGTTCCGGAGAACGAATGCATGGTTATCGATCCGGAGGACATCCTTCTCCAGTGTTAGAGCATCTTTGATCAGGCTTGCAGGTCGAACCGCGTTCAGCGCCTGCGCAAATATCTCACGTATGATTTCTCTCGAAGTCATCCAATATCCTCTCTATGGCCTCGCTCCAGCCTGTGCTGCCCGGATACGCGGCCCTTGTGAGATTCGCAAAATCTATTTTTTCGTAGCTCCCGTCAGGATGTGGAATTAATACGGGTATATCAACATTCTCAAGCATGGGCAGGTCATTGGCGCTGTCCCCTATACCTACGAATATGATATCCTCCTCCGTGCGTTGCCGGAAAATAACTTTCGTGATTTTCACCGCCTCCCCTTTGTCCTGACCCGCTCCTATAAAATGATAAAATCTTCCTCCCCTGGTGATTTTAATATCTTCATGGAAGGCCAAATCCTGGAGATGATCAATATTTCTTTTTTTCTCCATGAGAAACGGCTCCGTAAATTCTCTTTCTTTTGCCAGTTTCGCTTTTTCTTCAGGCATACCGGCAAGTTCGGCGATTTCCTTAATGGTCAGATCACCAAAACCCCGTAGCCCGAACGACATTTTTACCCCTTCCAGAAAGCGCCGTATTTCGGAATACGGTTTGCCAAGCCGGATCAGATTATACGGCGGCATTACAGCACCGATTTTCATGTCCCATCCCCGGTATCCTAAAGGGAAAAAAATGGCGGCGCCGTTCTCTACGATAAAGGGCTCCATGATTCCCATTTCTTCCTGTAACAGCTCTACCTCAGTCCGTGTCTTGCTGGTGGTAAAAATGAGAGGAATTCCAAACTCTTGTATTCTTGCAAGAGAGGATCGCGCCCCTTCAAAAGAATAGTCTTCATAATTGAGCAAGCTGCCGTCAAGATCTGTAAATATGGCTAAATTCATCGTATGCAATCGCTGTATTCTGATGCCATCATCGCATATTCATCTGTTTACCAATCACTATGTCACACGCACGATTAACTTGCAAATCCGAATTGGTAACACGCGAAGAGTGTGATGTCATAGATTTGCATATAACATCCTCCAGCCTCGTTCTCATCTATGGGTTCGGCGTTCCCATGATTTTCGTCCTCAGACTTCCTCAAACACAGATACTCGATGCTCCTCCGCCCCCCGCACCGTTATGAAATTCCCGGCGCTCCGGGTTTGAATTCCTCTGGTAAGGATCTCACCAAACCTCTGCCGGAACTCATCCTCACTTAGGCGGCCCCTCACCGCGGCAAAAAACACTTTTTCATACTGATCTGCGGCATCGTCCCATGTGAATCTCATGGTCATAGCTCTTTTGATAATCATTTCTATTAGATCTTTTCGGGTGTAAAACATACGGACAGCCCATTCCACGGTATTAAAAAGAGAATCAGGCGTGAGGTCACGGAACTTAAATCCCGTACCTTCCAGGGTCTCTTCACTAAAGTTTGTCACCGTGTCGTTCAATCCCCCTGTTGCGCTGACGATAGGCAGCGTTCCATATCGCAGGCTGAACATCTGGTTCATGCCGCAGGGCTCGAATCGCGACGGCATGAGGAAAAAGTCTGCGCCTGCCTCGATCTTATGGGCAAGCATGTTGTTATACCCGATGTGACACCCGAACTTTCCAGGGTAACGGCGGGGGAGATCGCCGAAAAAAGAGTGGGCCCATTCTTCACCCGCGCCAAGAAGGACACACTGAATATTGAGACGGAGCAGACGGTGAATCGCCCCGGCGAGTATGTCAATCCCTTTCTGTTTCACCAGTCTGGAAACAAGGCCGATGACGGGCACCCCCGCATTTTCCGTGAGTCCGAATTCCCGTTGGAGATCCTGTTTACAGAGAGCTTTGCCGGGAAGGTCGTGTTCAGAGTAGTGCGCCGCGATGAAAGGGTCCGTCTCCGGATTCCACTCATCGTAATCGACACCATTGAGGACTCCGTGAAGGTCAGAGTGCCTCTTGTTGATCACTCCCTCAAGGCCGCAACCGAATTCGGGGGTCTGGATCTCCATTGCATAGGTAGGGCTTACTGTGGCCAGGAGGGATGCATGAACGATGCCTCCTTTCATGAGATTGACGTTACCGAAGAATTCCAGTTCTTCGACGTTGAAGTGTTCGTCGCCAACTCCGAGGATATCCATAACTCTTCTGGGAAAAACACCCTGGTGCTGCATGTTGTGGATGGTAAGAACTGTTGCCGTGCGGGCAAAGAAAGAGTCATCCCGGTATACCGTATTAAGAAGTACAGGGATGGAGGCAGTGTGCCAGTCATGGACGCTGATGACAGCCGGCTTAAAATCCAGTATTTTACACAACTGGAGGCTTGCCCGGGACAGAAAGATAAAGCGCCGGTCATTATCCGTGTAAGACCGCCCGTTTTCACTGTTATAAATCCCTTTTCTTTTGAAGAAATGTTCATGTTCAATAAAATAAACGGGGATATCAGTCCCTGGATAATTCCCCCGAAAGACGGCACACCAGAGTTCACCCATATCCCCCATGGGCACGCCGAGTGGACCGACCAGCGGGGTGAGGCCGCATTGTACCGAGTCTATTCCGTCGTATCGAGGCATAACGACTCTGACGTCGTGGCCCTTTCCTGCAAGGAACTTCGGCAGCGA
>DHHG01000019.1 GCA_002403175.1 Syntrophaceae bacterium UBA4778
AAGCAGAAAATGTAACTGTTGAATTAATTTGCCTGACACATTCCTATCCAGTAATCCTTTGTTCCAATTAAAATATTCATTGAGGATAAGTAGGTAAAATCGATTCAAGGTATGCGGGATATAAAGGCAAAGTGGTCATATATGGGACCCAAGCCCCCCGACTGAATATTGTCCGGGTCTACCCCTGGGGCCATGGGAAGCATTCTTTTCTCCTGGAGGATGCCTTTATTTAAACTATAAACTATAATTCTATTACTACAACTCTCACCAGATCCCTCAGGTTTGGTCGAGAGTAGTTCTCATGAGGCAAGGGTTACGAGAGGGTGATTCGATTGAACCTGGGCCATCCTGGAAAGAATGGTTGATAATTTTAGGTTCACTTTAAGCAGGTTAAAGATTTGCTTCGAAGGTGTCACGCTTAACGGAGATGGGTTATCTTCTATAACGGTTTGATGCCCATCTGGAATATAAAGAAAGTTCATTATCGACGCATCCAGACAGCTAAAGTGCTCCCAACCTGTACTCGACTTGACAGACATTTTCAAATTTAATCCTGACCTGAAATACCTACGCATAAAGCAATGAGGCAGACGATATTGTTAATGATTACGTGTTGAGTGCCACAACATCGTGGACAGTATTTTGTGCCAGGACATCGTGGACACTCAAATAATTTAATGTAATCTGTAATATAACTCATCTACCTGAACATCGTCCAGGTAGAGTTTCAATTTTTGTTCTTTGACATCGATAGTAGCCACCACATATTCGTACATCAGGTCGGATGGCACAGCAAACAGCTCGCCAAAGATGTTGAGCCTCAGATCGCTTCGGATAAGCCGAACGACATGGTAGCGGCCCTTTTTTGGCTTTTCCAAAGGATGACGTGGCGCCTGATCATGCATGGGGAACCGGAGCTTTGTTTTTAAAGCTGCAAGCGTTTTCAAGGGTGTTTTTCCTTTGAGTTTGCTGTAGCGATAAGTGCTGTTGTGTCGTTGCTCAAAGTCAAATGATCCGGCAGCAAGCTCGTCCTCTGTTGTCATATGAACCTTGTTCAAAAACTTATCCTGGTAGTGGTCGTTGAATTTCTCAATGACTCCGTTTCGCCATGGCTCTGACAAGGGGATAAACCAAGGTTCAACACCGTGATGCAGACACAGTCGAATCAGAGGCCCCATTCCTCTAGGATGCTTATGGCTGCCAAAAAACGACAAAGCATTGTCGATCTGGAGATTCACAGGAATACCCAAACGCTTCCAAAGCTCCCAGAAACCGTTCAGAACGCTTTGTCCATTGTAGCTGCGCGAAGGGTACAATCCACAGCGGGCGGTTGCCAAATCGACAACATTAAGGCTGTAGAAGCGAAATGCGCCTTTGAGGTAACAAGGCCCTACCCAGTCTGCCTGATGAGTCTGATTAGGGGATAAACACGGCAGTTTGGGGTATTTCGTACCTTTGGCTTCGTACTTGCCTGTTCGACGGTGGGTCAATGAGTTGCGGCTGAGAATACGATTGATTGTCCGAAGCGAAGGCAAAGGCTTGACTGCGAGGTCTTCCAGCTCCCAGTAAATGGCCTGCGCGCCACAAAACCGCCCTTTATTGTAAAGATCGAGGCGAATCAATTTGACCATTTCTTCTATCTCCTTTGCCGTACAGCGGGAGATATGCAAGGGGCGTTTTGACTGGCTTTCGTTCCAGGCATCGTTATTTTCTGTGAAGCGGTCAACCCACTTATAAAGCCACGATCTTGAACAGCCAAATGATGCACAGATCGATTCGGGGCTCTCGCCCGTTGAGGTAACGTCGAACAGCTTGAACCCTTTTGTACTGATTTTCTTCTTCCGTCATGAGTACCTCCTAATAGTAATTGGTACTCATGATTTATATGGCTACTATTCGGTTTTCAAAGAGCACTGTCCACGATGTTGTGGCACGTTTTTTTGTCTACGATGTCTTGGCACTTAACAATTACGATTTGAAGTACAGCATTATCGCGTGGCTGAGGAGCCGGGCAGGTTTATCTTCCGGACTCTTTCAAGCCAAGTGTAGGCCCTTTTACTCCCTGTGAAATATACATTTTTCTAAATCGGAATATACCTGCATGTCCTGCGTAATTGTTTTGATAGAGTCAGTTTAAATTGTTCCGCATTGATACTCGTAGAAATGCCGCAATATTTTTTAATTCTGCCTGTTTCATCTTTTACATTCTGATTTTCCAAATCTGTTACGAATTGATCGTAGTCTGCTTCGCTAAAATTTAAATTGTTATTACTGCAGTATTTTTTCAGAACCTCTTTGTCGAAAAGATAGTTTTCAATTTCCCACCTTTTTAAAACCCTGTGGTTGCTGGGGTTGTTCTGCAAATAAATTTGTCTGTCATGCTCCAAAGTGGATTTTCCAGAGGAAAAATCCCTGTCTTTAAGCACAAGAATCTCCAGCTCTGAAAAAACCTTAGTTAAAATAGCCAGCGCTATTTCACTGCGCTGGTCTAATTCGGTATTTCCAGCGCTTGAAACGAACAGGGTGTCATGGTATTTTTCGGAAAATATATTGTTAAAAACCTTTGCATCAAAACCATTTTCTTGCCCGTTATTTCCGGGCCGATCTTTGCCTTCGCAGTAAATGATCCTCTTGGGACTAATTAATCCTGTTAAATCATCCAACGCCGTTTCAAATAATTCGATCCATTTTGGGCGTGTCTTTGTGATCGGAGTAAGTGTTTGAGATATCGCGGCCGAGTTTAGAGTTCTTTATCATTCGTGATGCCTTCCTTCTCTTTCGCAATCAACTCCTCAAGCTGTTTTTGGCTCGTGATTTCCAGCTTCTCCTCTGCATTCAAATTTACCGTATGCTTGGCATCGAAGAAACCATTGTCGGCAAGACTTTTCGCAATGGTGTTCGCGTTATAATAGTTGAATGTACCCTTCTTAAAATAAGTTGAGGCTGCCAGGAGTTCGTTGTACTTTTTAATGTAGCTTTCAATCGCCGTGCGCCGGCAATACAATCAGTCTCCTCC
>DHHG01000165.1 GCA_002403175.1 Syntrophaceae bacterium UBA4778
GACAGAGACGATGCTCGGGCTGTCTACCGCAATCTACCTCGCGGCGGGAGCAGGCGGATTTGATTACATCGATCTTGATTCCGTTTACTTTCTCTTCCATTCGGCCGGGTACAGAAATATAGAAATGAAGGGGCCTGAAATTCGTATTTTGTAAGGAAAGACAGGCTTATTTTATGTTGTTGACAACTATCCATTGATCATATATAGGATCGAAAGCCATGTGTCAGAAAAGGCACAGGCGCAAACAGGAAGGAAATCGTTCATTGAGTACCATTTTATTTGTCTGAGACATTTTAATAGGACCCGGCGGGTTCTCCATGGAATGTCCTCCCGTCTCTTTCCCCCCGCAGATCGCGTAAGCCGCCCGGCTGGCTCCCTGCAAAGAAAGCAGCGGGAGCAAAAGTGAAAAGGCGCGTTCGTCTAACGACCGAGCCGACTTTACGGATCTTTATCGATTTAAGAGTGTGAATTTCTGTTTACTCAGCGTAGAGGTTGTGTTATGCCTTGAGAAGCATATGTCATGGGTAGCCTAAGCGCGAGTTATGGGCTCTTGGCATCGATCGAGGAAGTCAAGCAGATCTAATTTTTGGATAGATAATTTAATTTTATTTGGTCCTTTTAAGGATCGGCCTGTAACCCATTGGTAGAAAGGGGAATGTATGGGAGTAAGTGATCTTGAGTACAAAAAGAATATAAGCAAGCAATACAAGGAACTGATGGAGCGCTGCAAGGCTAATTTGGATGCAGTCGAGAGGGAGATGCCGGAGCCGCGTGAAGATCTCGCAACCGCTTTGAAAGACCGCGGTGTGAGCCGAAGAGATTTCCTCAAATGGACATCTGTAATGACGGCGGCATTGATGCTCCCGCCAGTATTCAAGCCGATGGTCGCCAGGGCAGCCGAAAACTTCAGCCGCATACCTGTCGTGTGGCTGCACTTTGCCGAGTGTACCGGTTGCAGCGAGGCCTTTTTAAGGTCCTCATACCCGAATGTGGATGATATTCTTCTGGAGACTATTTCTCTGGAATATCATGAGACTCTGATGGCCGCAGCCGGATATCAGGCAGAGCAGTGTCTGGAAAAAGCCATCCGCGATTTCAGCGGCAAGTTCGTATGCGTAATCGAAGGCGCGCTTCCCCGTGGACTGGATGGGAAATATCTCACCCTGGGGCCAAAGGCAAAAACGGGCATCGAGGTGGCCAGGGAAGTTACAGCCAAAGCGGCAGCCGTAATCTGCATCGGCTCCTGCTCCGCCTTCGGTAATGTCCAGGCTGCCAAACCCAATCCGACAGATGCAGTTGGAATCAGTAAAGCCCTTGGAATTAAAACCATCAATATCGCAGGTTGCCCCCCCAATGCCGTCAATTTTACCGGGACGATCCTGCATCAGATTATGTTCGGTGCCCCCCCGACACTGGATGCCCTCGGAAGACCGCTTTGGGCGTATGGAAAACGGATCCACGATTTCTGCGAAAGACGCCCGCATTATGATGCAGGTGAATTTGTTGCGGAGTGGGGCGATGAAGGAGCCAAAAAGGGGTGGTGCCTGTACAAGGTCGGTTGCAAAGGGCCTTATACATATGCAAATTGTAGCAAGGTAAGATTCAATGATGGCGTGTCCTGGCCGGTTATGGGCGGGCATGGATGTATCGGATGCACGGAACCCGCATTCTGGGATACGATGGCTCCGCTGGAAAAACCGATTGAGGCTAAAACCATCGGTGGCGGAGAGCACACCGTCGATAAGATCGGCGCCGTTCTGACCGGAGTAACTGTGGCCGGTGTTGCCGCACATGCGGTAATGAGCGGTGTGAGACACCGGAATGATGAGGAGGAATAGTTTATGGCCAAGAGAATAATTGTAGATCCGATTACCAGGATTGAAGGACATTTAAGAATAGAAGTCGAAGTCGATGACACCAATACGATCAAGGATGCCTGGAGCAGCATTACTCTCTGGCGCGGAATTGAAACTATTCTGAAAGGGCGCGACCCGCGCGATGCCGGATTGATCGTCCAGCGCTTCTGCGGTGTCTGTACCTTTGTTCATTATGAAGCCAGCATTTTGGCGGTGGAAGATGCGTTTGGTGTAAAGCCGCCACCCAATGCCAGAATCGTCCGCAATCTGATCAATGCGTCTCTTTATATAACCGACCACATCATGCATTTTTATCATCTGCATGGACTCGACTGGGTTGACGTGGTCAGCGCATTGTCGGCCGATCCGAAGAAGGCGGTTGAAATGGCAAAGGCCTATTCACCGAATCCCTATAACTGTTCGGAAACACACTACAAGGCCGTGCAGCAGAGAATCACCAAATTCGTTAAATCGGGACGCCTCGGACCCTTTGCGAATGCTTACTGGGGAAATCCTTCCTATAAGCTTCCGGCCGAAGCCAATCTGATTATACTGTCGCACTATCTCGACGCCCTTGCAATTTCCAAAGTAGGCGCCCAGATGATGGCGATTTTTGGCGGGAAGAATCCGCATCCGCAATCCCTCGTAGTCGGCGGTGTCACATCTGTTTCGGATATGCTCGATGCCGAGCGGCTGGGGCAGTTCATTTTCCGCCTCAAGGAAATGAGCAACTTTGTGGAAACAGCCTATCTGCCCGATGTTCTCCTGGCTGCAACCTATTACAAGGATGAGGGCCTGAAGGGAATCGGGGGCGGCGTCAAAAATTATATGTCTTACGGAGGATTCCCTCTGGATGACGACTGGCATAATCTCCTCTTCCCGAGAGGCATTGTGGTAGGCCGTGATCTGGCCAAACCGCAGAAGCTCGATGAGGCGAAGATTACGGAAGAAGTGACCCATGCCTGGTACAAGGGAACGGAACCGCAGCATCCTTACAAAGGAACGACGGAACCCAACTATACCGGTTATGACAAAAACGGAAACCTGAAGGGAAATGAAAAGTACACCTGGTGCAAGGCGCCCAGATATGATCAGCAGCCATTCGAAGTCGGACCTCTGGCGCGTTTCGTTGTCGGTTATGCCCAGGGATACAAGCCCATGAAGGACCTGGTAGATGGGCTGCTGAAGAAGACCGGTCTCCCCCCGACGGTTCTTTTCTCCACACTCGGCAGAACAGCAGCGCGCGCACTGGAAACGAAACTTGTCGCAGACCGGACGGAAGGCTGGGTGAACGAGCTGGTTGCGAATATCAAAAATGGCGATACGAGAAGCTGGACCCGTTGCGATGTACCCGGTAAGCCGGCTCAGGGCCGTGGAATGACCGAACCTCCACGTGGTGCTCTTGGGCATTGGGTAAGGATCGAGAACAAGGTCATCTCTAATTATCAGGCAGTTGTTCCTTCAACATGGAACTGCTCGCCGCGCGATAAATCAGGACAACGCGGACCTTACGAGGAATCGCTGATCGGTACGAAGCTGGCGAAAGTGGATCAGCCCCTTGAAATCATCAGGACGATCCATTCATTCGATCCGTGCATGGCATGCGCCGTCCACATTATCGATCCCACGACCAATGAGATAAGGAAGTTCAAAGTGGCTTAAGGAGGCGACCATGGAAAAAATTGTAGCCGTTCAGGAATGGTCGGTAGCCATGAGACTTAATCACTGGTTCATGGCGCTATCTATCTTTATCCTGATTGCGACCGGCTTCTATATTGCTGATCCCTTTGTTGTTTATTCGGGTGAAACGGTAGATAAATTTTTGATGGGAGATATCCGTTTTATTCATATCCTGTTCGGGGTGTTTCTCGTTTTTCTCTTTATCTGGAGAGTTTATCTGGCCTTCTTTTCGAAATTTCATAAAGACTGGAAGGATTTCTTCGCCTGGATGAATATCGGAAATACGATTGCGCAGATAAAATTTTATCTTTTGATTACGAAAAAATCACCTCCGCATGATAAGCTTTATGGACCGATGCAGTCTCTCGCCTATTCGGGGCTTATGTTTATGGTCCTAGTGATTGTGGTTACCGGGCTGATCCTGATGGGTGGCGGATACCACGCGGGTCTTACCGCGAAGGCTTATGCCATACTGAAACCGGTTGAAACCAGCCTGGGTGGGTTGGCAGGTGTTCGTTACATTCATCATATCTTTACCTGGTTGTTTATCCTGTTCATTGTGGTGCATATCTATATGGCATTCTGGTATGACGCCGTACTAAAACAGGGGACGCTCTCTTCCATGGTAGGCGGAAGGCTGTTTAAGAAAAAGCATTGAAGGAAACATAAAACTTGATACGGGAAAGGGGAGATATCCGTATGGGCTCCCCTTTTCTCTTTCATAACTGCTGCAATGCAATGAGAAGCTCTTAATTTTGGAATAAGATATTTTTATGGCTAAAAATTATTTGACCATCCTTGGGGTGGGAAATATCCTTCTTCAGGATGAAGGGTTTGGGGTACATTTCATCAGGTGGATTGAGGAGCGTTATAAGGTGCCCGAAGGGGTCAGCTTCATTGATGGGGGAACCCTGAGCAATGCGCTTCTCGATATCGTCTGCGGATGCGAACATCTGATCGTGATAGATACGATCAAGCTGAATGATGAACCCGGATCGATATATCGATTTACCCAGGAAGAGCTGGAAACCCGGTTGCCTCCACCTACATCCGCCCACGAGGTATCCTTTCCCGATGTTCTGTTCAAGGCCGAACTCATGGACGAATTACCGGAAACCGTTTTCCTGTGCGTGGTTCCTCAAAATTATCAGGATATGGGCCTGGAGCTGACACCTCTTCTGAGTGGAAAAATAGAACGGATGGAATCCCTGCTAATAAAAGAACTGGAATTGCTGAATGTCCGGCTGGAGAGAAAATAAATGCATGAACTTTCTCTGGCAGAATCGATTCTGAAGATTGTAGAGGAATATGAAGTAAGGTACCGATTCTCGCATGTCAATTCGATCCACCTCAGCTATGGACGTTTGTCCTGTATTGAACCGAAAGCGCTTCAGTTCGCATTCGAGGTGCAATCCAAGGGTTCCAAATCGCAAGACGCAGAGTTGATTTTCGATGTTCTTCCCGCTGTGATTCACTGCTTCACCTGCAATGTGGATATGGAAATACAAGGCGCATATGATGCGCAATGCCCGAAGTGCCACGGTGAAGAGGTGATTCTGACAGGAGGTACAGAAGAGTTGAAAATTCTGGACCTCGATGTCGATTGAACGCAGGACAAATGAATCCATTTTTGTGATATAATGGCTCTTCATTTGAGAGGACAAACGGGCGCCGGGGAGAGCGGCGCCGATGGGAGAAAAAAATGTGTATTGGATTTCCCGGAAAAATCATTTCCATTGATCAGGACAACTATGCTGTCATTGATATCAGCGGCACCAGGCGGGAGGTATCTCTGGATATTCTGGATGAGCAGGTGAATGTGGGTGACTATGTCATCAGCCATGCCGGGTTTGCTATCCATAAAATCGATGTGGCAGATGCCGAGGAAAAGCTCGCTTTCCTGAAAGAATTAATTGCCAATGAAATTTATTGATGAGTACAGAGATCCGGAATTAGCTGGCAAGCTGATAACCCTGATTGAAAAAACCGCAAAACGGATCGGAAGATCCGTATCCATTATGGAGATTTGCGGGAGTCATACATTCGCTATCGGCCGCTTCGGAATCAGGAAACTCCTTCCGGATAGTATCCGATTGATATCCGGACCGGGGTGTCCCGTGTGTGTGACATCCGCCGGAGATGTAGACAAGGCGCTCTGGCTTGCCTCCCGGAAAGATTCCATTTTCGCAACCTTCGGGGATATGCTTCGGGTACCCGGTACCGGTGGAGACAGTTTACAGAAAAAGCGTGCTTCCGGAGCCGATATCCGCGTTATTTCCTCTGCAGACGAATGTATCGAAATCGCCGAGGCCCATCCGGGTAAAGAGATTATTATGATGGGCATCGGTTTTGAAACGACATCTCCGACCATTGCGGCTTCCGTTCGGGTCGCCGCCCGTAGGGGAATAAAAAACCTTTCCGTATTTTCCGTGCACAAGACCGTCCCGCCCGCCCTGCATGCCCTGATAACCGATCAGAGTATTAAAATAGACGGGTTCCTATGTCCCGGTCACGTCAGTACCATTATCGGGTCCGATGCATACGGAATGATCCCAGCTGCGGGAATGGCCGCAGTGATTGCCGGATTCGAACCGATCGATATCCTGCAGGGGATCTGGATGATTCTCAAACAGATCGCCGAGGAGCGAGTGGAAGTTGCCATTCAGTACGGAAGGGGAGTCAGCCCCGGCGGAAATCCGAAGGCGAAGGCCCTGCTGGAAACGGTGTTCCGGCCGGAAACAGCCGAATGGCGTGGAATCGGAGCAATTCCGGACAGCGGGCTCGCATTTCGTGACGAGTATGCCGGATTTGATGCTACCCTGAAATTCGAACTTCCGGAATTTCGCTCAGCGGAGCAGTCGGGTTGTGGATGCGGCGATGTGCTGCGCGGACTCAAAACCCCGCACGAGTGTCCCCTGTTCCGGAAATTTTGTACCCCCATCAACCCCGTCGGCCCGTGCATGGTATCGAGCGAGGGGACTTGTGCGACGTATTTTAAATATTATTAAGGGTTCCAGGGATAAAAATTTTTGAGATTTTTCCCCCCTCGACCCCTAGGATCCTAGACCCCTTGAACCCTTATTATTCTGGAGGACCGATTTGAAGATCACCGTTGTCAAAAATGTACTGGATGCCAATGACAGGATTGCAGCCGAGAACAGGG
The DNA here is from genome assembly GCA_002403175.1 of Syntrophaceae bacterium UBA4778. The sequence continues at coordinate 6,700 of DHHG01000165.1, forward strand.
CTCTATTTGACAAACATGGAATTTATGTGATGAACCTCATGAGTTCTCCGGGGGCAGGCAAGACGACGCTGGTGGAGAGAACGATCCAGGCGCTTCGGGAAGAATACAGGATCGGTGTTATCGAAGGGGATATCCAGGATACATACGATGCGGACCGCGTCGCCAAACTGGGGATTCCGGTCGTGCAGATCAATACCGGAGGCGGCTGTCACATAGACGCCAATATGGTTCGGGAATCCCTTCCTGCTTTTGATCTGAATCAGCTCGATCTGATGATTGTGGAAAATGTCGGAAACCTGGTTTGCCCTGCCGAATTCAAGGTTGGGGAAAACGATAAGATCATGATCCTTAGTACGCCGGAAGGTTCCGACAAGCCGGGCAAATATCCGCTCATGTTCCAGGAGTCTTCCGTCCTGCTTATCAATAAAACGGATCTTCTTCCCTATGTTGATTTCGATGTCGATAAGGCACGAGGAGCCGCACTCGGACTGAATAAAGATATCCGTATCTTTGAAGTATCCTGCAGGACACTTGCAGGTCTGGAACAATGGTTCGGATGGCTGAAGGATCGTATTGCTGCATTCAAAAAAAAATAAAGCCGTGAATAAGAGAAAACGTTTTCTTTTCTCTGGCGTTGTCCAGGGAGTCGGATTCCGCCCGTTTATCTTTCGCATGGCCGTGAAACACGGTCTCAGTGGCTTTGTCTGTAATCGTCCCGATGGAGTCCTGGTTGAGGTCGAAGGGTCTGAGGCCGCAATCGAATTATTCCTGGCTGACTCCAAAGCCCTCTTGCCTCCCATGGCTGATCTATCCGGGATTTCTGAAGCGGAAATCCCCGGGGTAGGGGAGAAGGTCTTTCGAATTGTCGAGAGCCATCTCGGGGGGCACGGCGATGTGCATATCCCCCCTGACATGGCGACCTGTCCCGATTGCCGACGGGAGCTGTTCGATCCTGCCGACCGGCGATATCGCTATCCGTTCATCAACTGCACCAACTGTGGTCCGAGATTGACCATTATCAAGGATATTCCATACGATCGCCGGTATACCTCCATGTCGGCATTTCCGATGTGTCCGGAATGCGCCGCCGAGTATGAAAATCCCGCAGACAGGCGGTTTCACGCCGAGCCGAATGCCTGCCCCGAATGCGGGCCGCGCCTCCAACTGCTGGACAAGGATGGAAACCCAGTCGCCACGGAAGATCCACTCGGAAAAGCCATAGAGCTGATCGCGGCAGGAAGCATCTTTGCCGTGAAAGGGTTGGGCGGGTTTCATTTGGCGGTTGATGCGGGCAATGACTCAGCCGTGCAAAGATTACGGCAACGCAAATTCCGGGAAGAAAAGCCCCTGGCGGTCATGGTCAAAGACCTCGACCAGGCACAAAAGATTGCACAAATCGGGATGGAAGAGGAAAAGCTTCTCCTGTCCCCCCAGCGGCCGATCGTTCTTGTACAGAAGAGGGAAACCGATCTGATTTCGGCTTTGGTGGCCCCCGGTCTCGGACAGCTCGGAATCATGCTCCCTTATACACCACTGCATCATCTGCTTCTAGACGGGCCACTCCTTGCGCTGGTCATGACGAGCGGTAACCAGGTCGATGAGCCGATCTGCATCGGGAACAGCGAGGCAGTGGAACGGCTGAGAGGTATTGCCGATTACTATCTGGTCCATGACCGCGACATCCTGGTCCGTTGCGACGATTCCATTGCCTTCGCGGCAGCCGGAAAAACACGGATCACCCGACGTTCGCGCGGTTTCGCCCCCAAACCGATTCTGCTGGGCGGAGAGTATCCTGATGTCCTCGCCCTTGGTCCGCAACTGAAGGGGAGCTTGTGCGTCTTGAAGGGAAGGTATGCCTTTCTGAGCCCCCACATCGGGGATCTGGAAACACCGCAGGCCCGGGACTTCTTCCATGAGACGATCGCAGTCATGAAGCGGATCACCGAAAGCAATCCGGGAGTAATTGCCTGCGACCTGCATCCCGGCTATTATCCTACCAAGGTTGCGGCGGATCTGTCCGATGTTCAAATCATTCCCGTTCAGCACCACCACGCCCATATTGTGAGCTGCATGGCTGAGAATCGGATTTCCGGGGAGGTCATCGGTATTGCTCTCGATGGGACCGGCTACGGCAGCGACGAGCAGGCCTGGGGGGGAGAGTTTCTGGTCGCCGATGAAGCGAATTTCAGGCGGATGGGTCATCTCAAATATTTCGTTTTGCCGGGAGGAGAGAAGGCCGTTCACGAACCCTGGCGAATCGCCGTCAGCCTCTTGAGAGATGCATACGGCGAATCGTGGCCGGAGATCGCCCGGAAGCTGAATCTTGTCTCAGATGAGAAGCGGATGGCCTTGATGGAAAACATTATTGCCAGGCGGATCAACAGCCCTTTGACTTCGGGAATCGGGCGCCTGTTTGATGGAATCGCCGCCCTTTTGGGTCTGCGCAGCTCAGTATCCTTTGAGGGGCAGGCCGCCATGGAGCTGGAAGCAATTGCAAGAAAAACCGGTGATATTTTCCCTTTCACAATTGGGCAAAGGGATGGAATGCACCTTCTTGATCTGGATGAGACCGTTCGGGCGATTGCGGAGAACGCCGTGAAAGGAATGGACAGGGAGGTTCTGGCCGGTTCGTTTCATCTTACATTGACCAACGCTATTGCAGCCATGGCGGAAGAGATTCGGAAAGAAACGGGTTTTAATAGAGTTGTCTTGAGCGGCGGTTGTTTCCAGAACAGGCTGCTTCTTGAGGGATGCCTGGAAATCCTGAACCGGAGTGGATTTGAGGTATTTACGCACTGCGATGTGCCGACAAACGACGGCGGGATTGCGTTGGGTCAGGCTGTCATCGCTGCCGCGAAAGTTAGAAAAAAAGAATGATTTCGAAACGCATTCTGAAATGAATTAGAGCACTGTTTCTAGAGATTGAAAGAGAGGATGGAATGAAGCACGAAAAAATACTCTTGGAGCACGGCGGGGGAGGGTTGCTGACAGGCGAATTGATATCGAATCTTTTTCTGCGATTTTTTTCTAATCCGCAGCTGGACCGGCTGGAAGACAGCGCCGTTTTTGATGTGAACGGTTGCAGGTTCTGCTTTACCACGGATTCTTACGTGGTGAGCCCTGTTTTCTTTCCCGGCGGAGATATCGGTTCTCTTGCCGTTCATGGCACAGTCAATGATCTTGCCGTATGCGGAGGAAGACCGCTGTTTCTAAGCGCCGGATTCATTCTTGAAGAGGGTTTCAGCATGAGCGATCTCGAAAAGATTGTTAACTCCATGTCGGAAGCCGCCCGGAAAGCGGGAGTCCGGATCGTAACCGGCGATACGAAGGTCGTTCCCCGTGGCTCGGGAGACGGCATCTTCATCACCACTTCGGGAATCGGATTGATCGAATATCCGGGAAATCTCTCCGTATCGAGCATCAGCCCCGGCGATGCCATCATCGTGAATGGCACGATCGGCGATCACGGCGCCGCCATTCTCAGCGTGCGCGAATCGCTCGGCCTCGATTCAGAAGTAGTTTCGGATTCCGCACCCCTGAACGGTTTGATTGATTCCATTCTGAACGCCAGTTCTCGAATTCATTGTATGCGCGATGCAACACGGGGCGGGCTCGGAGCCATATTGGCGGAAATGAGCAAAGGCGCGGGTGTCGAGATGTTAGTCTCAGAGCGGGATATCCCTGTGGATGAAAAAGTTCGGGGCATCTGCGAGATCATGGGGTTCGATCCGATTTTTCTGGCGAATGAAGGAAAAATGGTGGTCTTTTGCCCGGCAGATGATGCCCAAAAAGTTCTATCAGCCATGAAGACCCACGAATACGGAGTCAACGCTGCCATCATTGGGGAAGTCAGGGAAGTGCAGGCGAACAGCAAAGGACGTGTCATCCTGAAAACCGTGATCGGCGGCGAGCGGGTGATTGATCTGCCCACCGGTGAACTGGTACCGAGGATATGCTAGATCTGAACTAAAG
>DHHG01000270.1 GCA_002403175.1 Syntrophaceae bacterium UBA4778
AAGGCCAATATCGATCAGATCGAGGATCTTATGCAACTCGCGATTGATCTGGGTGCAGCCGCCCACCATATCTTTCTGCTCGTTCCAACGGGCCGCGGCAAGGATCTGGCGGACCAGGAAATATCCCCTGACGACTATGAAAAGACGCTGAACTGGTTTTATAAAAAAAGCCTGAGTTGCCCGATACAGCTAAAGGCGACTTGTGCGCCGCATTACTTCAGGATTTATCACCAGAAGAAAAAGGATTCCGGTAGTGCGGTCTCAAAGGCAGAAGGGCAGGGTCATGGGGGGTTGGCTGCCATGACGCGTGGATGTCTCGGCGGAAGCTCGTTTTGCTTCATTTCGCATACCGGTCAGGTGCAGCCCTGTGGTTATCTGGAGTTGGATTGCGGTCAGATCAAAGAACGATCCTTTCGGGATATCTGGGCCGATTCGCTGCAGTTCAAAGCACTGCGGGATCTGAATCAATATAAAGGCAAATGTGGGAGATGCGAATTTATCAAAGTATGCGGCGGATGCCGGGCTCGTGCTTATGAGTTGACGGGAGATTTTTTGGCGGAAGAGCCACTGTGTGCATACCGGCCGGGAAGCCGGGATAATAGTGAATAGTAAATAGCGGCTACGCTGCAGTGACGAGTGACAAGTAACAAGTGACAGGCGCAATGTCGTAGCGATTTAACCCGAGACTAACTTGTGAATTTAGTCAGAAGTGAACAGTTTATAGTGGCTAACGCCACAGTTTCCAGTTGACGGTGACGATCTTTAAAAGAAAGCTCGTTACTTGTCACTTGTGACCTGTCACTGAGGATGAGAAACATGGATGATATTGATCGCAAAATTCTAAATCTGCTGCAGACCGATTTTCCGATCGAGGAAGAGCCCTTTAAGAAGATCGGAGAACGGGTCGGTATCGAAGAAGACGAGGTCTTGCAAAGGATCAAGGCGCTTCAGGACGAAAAAATCATTCGCCGGATCGGGGCGGTTTTTGATCTGCGCAAACTGGGATTTGTGAGTTCACTTTGTGCTGCGCGGGTTCCCGAAGAGCGGATTGCTGATTTCGTGGGAATCGTGAATGCCTATCCGGGGGTGACGCATAATTACCGGAGAAGCCACGAATACAACATTTGGTTCACTTTCATCGCACCTTCCGAAGAGGAATTGCAAAGGTCCATTGAGGAGATCAGACGAAGAACAGGAATAGATGATATACTGAGCTTGCGGGCTACCAGGACCTTTAAGATTAACGCGAGCTTCGAGTTGTAGGCAGGCTGGGGTTTGCCGTGGCTCTGAAAACTTGCGCGCGAGTACTTCATTAATTGGATTATGGAAAAAACAAATTCAAAACCAACCCTCTTTCTGATTGACGGAAGCAATTACGTCTACAGGGCGTATTATGCGATTCGGCAGCTATCCAATTCAAAAGGTTTCCCGACTAATGCGATATACGGATTCGTAAATATGCTGACGAAGCTCTTTCGCGATTGGAATCCTGATTATGTGGTTGTGGTTTTCGATTCAAAAGGACCGACTTTCCGATCGGAGGCTTACGAGCATTATAAAGCGCACCGGCCCGCCATGCCCGACTCCCTTGTTCCGCAGATTCCATACATTAAAGAAATCGTCCGTGCCTTTTGCATTCCGGTTCTGGAAATGGAGGGGATGGAGGCGGACGATATTATCGGGTCCATTGCCAAACAATGCGAGAGGGAAGGAGTGAAGACCCTGCTTGTCTCCGGGGACAAGGATCTCATGCAGCTCGTTACCGACGATGTTGTTATGATCGATACTATGAAAGACAAGACATACGATGTCAAAGGAGTTAGAGAACGTTTCGGTGTCTCTCCGGGGCAAGTCGCGGATATTCTAGGATTGATGGGGGATGCATCAGACAATATTCCCGGAGTGCCTGGTGTTGGCGAGAAAACAGCACTCAATCTGATCGGTGAGTTCGGTTCGATTGAGGGAGTTCTTGAAAATGTTTCGAAGGTCAAGAGCGCTCGCATCCGCGAATCGCTGGAAAAAAATGCCGAGCTGGCAAGGCTGAGCCGCGACCTGGCCACCTTGCGAACCGATCTGCAGATCGATTTTAATCTGGAGGAGGCCCGCTATTCGGAACCGGACCGGGAGAAGCTGCGCGATCTGTATAGAGAATTTGAGTTCTCTTCCCTCATTCAGGATTTGAATATCCGGCCGGAGCCAACCGCAGGCGACTATTCGGTGATCGATACGGAAGCTGGAATAGATTCTGTTCTGGATGAACTTGGGAAACAGGATGCCTTTGCCTTTTGTCTGGAACTCGATTCAAATGTGCCGATGCTGGCGGAAATCATCGGGCTTTCCATCTGCAGCAATGGAGGAAAAGCGTACTATATCCCGCTGGGCCATCATGAGGCGGGTCGCCTTGAATCCGATTATGTTTTGGAGAAAATCGCTCCCTTCATGGCGAGCGAAGTGATAACGAAACACGGTCACGATCTCAAGACCGCAATGGTGGTATTGTCCAGAAAAGGGATTCAACTGCGAGGGCTTGGCTGCGACACCATGGTGGCCTCGTATGTTCTGAACCCATCCAAAAGGAATCATGATCTTTCCGAAACCGCCAGAGATCATCTTAATGTGGAACTGGCGCCCATAACGGATCTGACGGGGACCGGAGCAAAAAAAACACAACTCAATCTGTTTTCTCCAGTTAAAGTGATGTCCTTTTCCTGTCCGCGGGCCGATATCATTTTAAAACTCGCGAACGTTCTTATTTCTAAAATCCAGGATGGCGGCTTTCATGAACTCTACTCAAAGATAGAGATGCCTCTGATAGAGGTTCTGGCCGGTATGGAACAGAAAGGGGTTCTGGTCGATCGGGATATCCTGTCTGAAATGTCCAGAGAGTATGAAAAATTACTCTCCCTTTCAGAAGACAAGATTTACGGATTGGCTGGAGAGCGCTTTAATATCAATTCACCCAAGCAGCTTCAGTATATCCTCTTTGAAAAATTGGGACTGGTTAAGGGAAGGAAAACAAAGAACGGCTATTCGACCAATGTAGATGTTCTGACGGCCTTGGCTCAGAATTATGAGCTGCCGGCGGAAATTCTCTCGTACCGAAGTATCGCCAAACTGAAATCGACGTATGTCGATGCGCTTCCGGCGATGATTAATCCGGAAACCGGTCGGATACATACGACGTATAATCAGACGATAACGGCAACGGGACGGCTTTCGAGCAGCGATCCGAATCTTCAGAATATTCCCATCCGGGGCATTGAGGGAAAGCGAATCAGGCAGGCCTTTGTCGCGCCGGAAGGAACCGAGATCGTATCGGCGGATTATTCGCAGATCGAGCTTCGTATTCTGGCTCACCTCTCCGGTGATTCAGCCCTGATCGAGTTCTTCCGGTCGGGAGAAGACATCCACACCAGGACGGCTGCCGATATTTTCCGAGTCTTTCCGGGCATGGTTACCCCCGACATGAGGCGACAGGCCAAGGTCATCAATTTCGGGATCATTTACGGGATGAGCCCATTCGGGCTTTCCAAGGAACTGGGCGTTTCTCAGCAGCAGGCCAAGACCTTTATCGATCGCTATTTCGAGGAATTCAAAGGCGTCAAGAACTTCATAGATGGCATCCTGAAACAGGCCAGAGAAAATGGTTACGTCAGTACCATGTTCAACCGGCGCCGCTACTTGCCTGAGATCAAGGACAGTAATTTCGCAGTCCGGCAATTTGCAGAGCGAACAGCCGTCAACACACCGATCCAGGGCACAGCTGCTGATCTGATCAAGGCGGCGATGATCAATATCTCACGCAAACTGAAATCTATGTCCCTGTCCACGATCATGATAATGCAGGTTCATGACGAGCTTGTTTTTGAAGTCCCTCTCGGTGAGAAGACGCAGGCTCTCCAGTTGATCAAGAAGGAAATGGAAGAGGTGATCGAACTGAAGGTACCGCTTGAAGTCGGTATCTGTTCAGGGAAAAACTGGGATGAAGCTCACTGAGAAAGTGCCAGGGAGCAACGGGCTTTTCAGGGCATGGCCCTTGAATCTCAAGTCCCCCTCAAATGCTAGACTTGTCCCGCTTGGGACATTGGATCATTCCTGCCCTCCCTGATGAAGATTAAAAAGGCTAAGGAAGATCTTATGAAAGGTCTGCCGGTCAAGTCCGGGATTGTTAAGTCCGACATCATATCTGGAAAAGTACATCAGGGGGCGACCTAAAAATTACCCAGAGCTTTCTTTTACCCCTCTTTCAGGAGAGAAGCATGTTTCAGGAATACTTCAGCGAAGAGCATAATATTTTTCGGGACAGCGTCAGAAAGTTCGTCGAAAAACAAATCAAGCCTTACATGGAAGAATGGGAAGAGAAGGAAATTTTCCCCATCGAATTATATAAGAAAGCGGCTGATCAGGGTTATTTTGGCCTGGATTATCCGGAAGAATACGGCGGCATTCCCGGCGACAAGTTCATGTTCGTGGTTTATGTCGAAGAGATTACAAAGGGCGGGTCATCGGGTCTGCTCTGCGGCCTTAACAGCCATACGATTTCCACGCATCAGATTGTCGGTCTGGGAACGGATGAGCAGAAACGCAGATTTCTGGTTCCCTGTCTGGCCGGAGATAAAATATTCGCGCTTGGCATCACCGAGCCGAACGCCGGGTCGGATGTGGCCAACATCAAAACCCGCGCCGTGCGGGATGGCGATTACTATATCGTTAACGGCGCAAAAACATTCATCACGAGCGGGACCAGGGCAAACTACGTCACAACAGCAGTAAGGACAGGCGGCCCCGGATGCAAAGGGGTAAGTCTGCTCGTCATCGATTCCTCTACCCCCGGATTCAAAGTCGGCAAGAAAATAAAGAAGATGGGCTGGAAGTGCAGTGACACCGCGGAGCTCAGCTTTGAGGATTGCCATGTACCTGTTGAGAATTTGCTCGGTAAGGAAGGAGACGGCTTCAAGGGAATCATGGTGAATTTTCAGAGCGAACGTCTCACACTTTCCGTGGCCGCGCATGCGACGGCCGAGGCAGCCCTGGAGGAATCCATAAAATACGCCAAGGTCAGGGAAGCCTTTGGCCAGCCGATTTTCGATTTTCAGGCAATAAGACACAAACTGGTCGATATGGCCACCAAGGTGGAGGCAGCCAAGCAGTTCAACTATCGCGTGGCGGCAATGCTGGATGCCAAGCTCGATGCGTCCAAGGAGGTCTCCATGTCGAAGAATTTTGCCTGCGAGGTTTGCAACAAGGTTGTCTTTGACGCCGTACAGATTCATGGCGGGTATGGCTTTGCCCGGGAATATCCCGTTGAACGCATGTACCGTGACTCGCGCGTTTTGAGCATCGGCGGCGGGACCACTGAGATCATGAAAGAGGTTATTGGAAAAGCCCTATGATCCATCATGGTCGCCATCTGTACCCGAACCTTCTTTATTTCAGGCTCTGATACTTTCGCACAATCTCCCGTAAATTCAGTAGCTGTTCATCATCCAGGAAAATGGTGTATTTGTATCCTCCATTGAAGCGCACAGAAACGGAATTGCTTTTGGAGAGTTTGAGGACTTTTTCGTCATCGATATCGCTATCCGACCATTCATGAATCCGCTCATTATTCATATTGGACAGCTTGTCCGGATATTTGCAAATAAGTTCAATTTGTATGCCTTCGCCTTTGAGAACAACTGAATCGTAACTTATCCATTTATTTCCGGTGTAGCGAGTTTTTAAACGGATATTTCTCCTGCCGGAGTAATTTTGAGCGATATAGAATTCTATGTAAAAGCTCTTGTCATCACCCACGTGCTGTGTAACCAACCGCGTCGTCCGATAAAAGCGGGTTGATTGTGTCGGATCATCCTCGATGCACAGGTGTTTGTTTATGTCATCATGCGATTTCAATTCGGAGAGATACAGATCCCTTTTATGCAAGAGCTTTTCGAGATCGGAGCCGGTAAAATATTTATCGCACATTTCTTTTTCCAGGAAATCAGCCTTGGCTTTGCTGTCTCTGATTCCCTCAAGCGTTTTCATCGCCTTCTGGTAATTGGCAAATGATAATCCCTTTATTTCAACTATCTTCTGATTGGCGGAAAGGGCCAATGGATCTGTTGGATATCTGTCCGAAACTTTTTCAAACTGCTCTAATGCCAGATCGTAATTTTCGAGCCGATAAGAATCCATTCCCATGCCGAAATAAAATTCGGCCCCTTTTTTAAGTTGAGAAATTTCTGAAAGGAGTTTGTCATTGCCGTTCCGCAAACGTGCATTCTCATTTTCAAGTACCTGGCTTCTTTGTTTCATCTGGGCGGATTGCCGCTCAAGATCAGTCGCCCTTTTACTGAGGTCCTCATATTTACCGAGAGAGACACAGCCAGTTAGAATAATCAGGAATGGAATGATAAAAAAATTTTTTTTCATAAGGAATTTCGAAACTCAGACCCCTTCTCTTCGATTTTAATTCTCATGGCCATTATATTTTCCGCTATGGACGCAAGCAAAAGAAAAAAGATGCATCCGAAAACACCCTGCAGAAACAGCCCCATGCTCAATGTAACGCCAAATGGACTAATAATCTTTTCTGAGTAGTCGAGAAAGCCTTCTTCCTCTATGAGTTGCACACCCATTTCCCGGAAGACATAAAAAGATCCCATCCAACAAAAAACAAGATTCAGCCAGGCGGCAATTTTAACTGCTATGATTACAAATGCACCGGCCGGTTTTGATCGCAAATCAGTTTGTGACGGAGCCGGCAAGGATGGCTTTACGTCTTTTGCTCCTGACTCGAATTCACCAGGGTGTCTTTCAGGCATGTGACCTCTCATGAAGAAGTTTGATTTCCTTTGAGTGTCCAAGGCAGCCGAAGCCGAAAGAAGTGCCTGATCTTGTATTTAACTCTAACTATAAAACGAATGCAATCAAAAGATTGAAAACCGACAAAGAGGCAATCTGGAGAGGTTTATAATTCTACTCTGTCTAAAACAGAACGGACTTTCTTGGAAAGATCTTTGATGCTGAAGGGTTTTTGCAGAAATGCCTGGCAGCCGCGTTCAATGATTTTGGCAGCTTGACCTTTAAGGCTATATCCGCTCGATAAGATAACTTTGATATCAGAATTCATGGCTTTCAAGATATCAAACGTTTCTCCGCCGCTCATCTGAGGCATAATCATATCCAATATGACTAGATCGATCTGATCTTTTTTCTTTTCGTAAATTTCGATCGCCTCTTTTCCGCTTCCGGCGATCAGAACACTGTACCCGAGAGTCTCCAGAATCTCCCGACTGACATCGGTTATAACTTCTTCATCATCGACCAGCAGGATTGTTTCCTTACCTAAATAAAGTTCCTCTGAAGTCTTGTTTTCTTTAATAACTAATTTGTCTGTAGCGGGAAGGTAGATGCTGAACGTCGAACCATTTCCTAATTCACTCTCGACAGTAATGATTCCATTATGTCCTTTTATGATACCGTAAACGGAGGCCAAACCCAGGCCAGTTCCTCTGCCCATTTCCTTTGTTGTGAAAAAGGGCTCGAATATCCGGAGCCGGGTTCTCTCATCCATGCCAACCCCGGTATCCTGGACGGTTATCTTGACATATTTCCCGGGTTTCGCTTCATAGGATTTTGCCATGGCCTCATTGACATATTCGTTTTGCGTTTCAAAAATGAGGTCTCCTCCTCCCGGCATGGCCTGCCAGGCATTAATACAAAGATTCAGTAAAGCCTGCTCGATCTGTCCCCGATCAACTTCAACAGACCATAAATCAGGCAGGCACCGGCAGTGAATGGCTATTTCCTTTTTTGTCCGTCCGAATAGATCGGCACTCTTCTGAATGACCTCGTTGAGATCGACCGGCTTGACTTCGTACTTTCCTCCCCGTGCAAAACCGAGCAGTTGCCTCGTCAGATCCGATCCACTCCTCACGATGTCTTCTATCGCCTTGAGGTGTTCCACATGCGGGTGCAGAGAATCGATGTTCATCAGCAGCAACGACGTACGCCCCTGAATTCCCATCAGCAGGTTGTTGAAATCATGTGCTATTCCCCCTGCCAGGGTTCCAATCGCTTCCAGTTTATGAGCCTGTCTGAGATCCGCTTCGAGACGTTTTCTTGCACTGATATCGGTTAAAACGATGATGAACTTGTCATTTTCCCCGATGATTGGCGTTATATAAACGGATACTTCTTTCCCATTTACCAAAACGAATTCATCGGGAGTTCCGGTTGACGATTTTTCACCTTTTTTGAAAAGTCTCAGGATTCTCGGGATATCGGCGTCTCGAAAGATCTCAAGTAAATCGGAACCCAACAGCTTCACTTCGGCTTGTCCAATAATGGAGACAGCTTCGGGATTGGTGAAAACTACTTTCGCATCCGCTGTGGTTTCCAGAATCCCTTCCGAGATGCTTGAAAGAATGACTTCCAGGTGTTTTTTAACCGACAGCAACTCCGTTGTGATCTCGCGAGGGAAAATGTCCTCAACTCCCAGAACTTCAGATTCGACATGGTTATCATTTTGTTCCAGGCGATCAAGAAGGGTCAGGATACTTTTGGACATAACAGAAAACGGGGCTTTTGCCATACAGGCATTTACTCCCCAATCGGAAATGTTTATTTCCAATTCGGCAGCCAGACCGCTTAAAATTACGATTTTTACCCGATCCATACCGGGCGTGCCGCGTATGATGCGACAGAGCTTTTCTCCGTCGATGTTCGGCATGACCAGATCAAGGAATATCACATCTGGTTTAAATCTTTTCAGAATCTGCAGGACGGAAAGGCCATCTTCGGCAGTAACAACCTCATAGCCCTGCCTGCTTAAAAAACTGTGCATCAGATTCAGGAGGACCGGATTGTTGTCAACAACGAGAACTTTGTTCATCTATATTCCTGCTGGTTCTGTGTCATATCCTCGATGCCAGAGATTTAATTTGACATTTGAGAAGGTTGTAGTTCCGGTTGGAACCGTCCAGGCAATTCCGACGGGCATTCGATTCCATCTTTTTCGCGATTTCGGCAATTTCCTGAAAACCTAAATTGATAGCTGCTCCTTTAATTGAATGACTTGTCTCAAATACGAGAGTGGCATTTTTCGCCTCAATGGCTGATTTTAAAGTTTGGAGATCCTCGTTGCTGACTTTAACAAACAACTGTACGATCTCAATATACTCACTTTCATCTAAACCCAGATTATCTGCTGCTTTTTTAATATTCATATTACCCTCATCAACACCATTTTTGCACCATGCTTAAGACCCCATCCTGATTGACCGGTTTCGGAAGGAAATCATTCATTCCGGCTTTCAGGCAAATCTCCCGATCTTCCTGCAATACACTGGCTGTGAGGGCAACAATAGGATTGCTGAATCCCTTTTGCCTGAGGATTTTAGTTGTCTCTATTCCATCTATTTCGGGCATTTGGATGTCCATAAATACCAGATCATAGGCCTGAGATGCAATCACGAATTTATCAATAGCTTCGCGCCCGTTGCTCACGATATCAACAGGGTATCCGGCCTTTGCCAGTATGGCTTTCAGGAGTTTTTGATTGATTACATTGTCTTCTGCAAGGAGAATTTTGAATGTCTTTTCATA
>DHHG01000064.1 GCA_002403175.1 Syntrophaceae bacterium UBA4778
TCTTCCAGGCATTCTTTATGGCCAATGCCGGTGGATGCTGGGATAATGCCAAGAAGGTTGTCGAAGTCGACTTGAAAGAGAAGGGCACGCCTCTGCATGCAGCGGCAGTCGTCGGCGATACCGTTGGTGATCCCTTCAAAGATACATCCTCGGTCGCCCTGAACCCGATCATTAAATTCACCACCTTGTTCGGACTCCTGGCCATGGAAATCGCCATTTCCCCGAGCATGAAGGGTTCAGCAACAATCGTCGGTGGTATTTTCTTCTTAATTGCCTTGATTTTCGTTTACAGGTCCTTCTACTCAATGAGAATTCCGCAGAAGTGATCTTCGAAATCTAAAAAGAGTAGTTCGATATAAGTTATAAAAAAAAAGGGATGCGCCAAACGCATCCCTTTTTTTATTCAAAGTTTAGCTATTGGCCGCGGTAAAATTGCTTTCCTTGTTGTTTCAGAATCGGGGAGTTTAACTAAAAGACTCTGTTCCTAATATGAAATGCGAGGAAGAGCTCTTTCTTTTTCTTTATGAAATTTTATTGGATTAGAAGTGCTTCTCGGGCTCTGAATGTGAAGGCAACTGAGGAGCACAGCCTTTGTTCATCAGCCGGACTGTGCCCTGGATTTCCGGACTTTTTAGCCTTAGTTTGAAAGGTGAGATTCTCTCTTGAATAGTGCGGTATCGGAAAGCTACTGAAAATGAGAGGCCTAAAAATGCTCCGAAGGGATTCTTGTAGACTGGAATATTTTCTTCAACAATTCCCGCAAAAGAATAACAGGTATGGGGTAAAAAAATAACACTCCCCCAGCGTATTTCTGCATTCCCTCCAAGGGCGTTCCTGATCATTCGCTTCAACTGCCCTATGCTGAACAAATGCCCTCTTTTGACATCTGAATCCGCTAGATGCCGAATTCTTTCATGTAATCCTGCAAACGAGTGACGGTTTAAAACGCCGAGAAATACACTTCCCCGGCTGACACGACATGCTTCCGCTATCACCTTTTGTGGATCGGCTGTAACTTCAAGTGAAGAAATAAGAGTAACAATATCGAATTCATTATCGGAAAATGGAAGCTCTGCCCGAGGCGATTGGATTTTAGAAGATTTACCTTCCAGATCAAAAATCGTAACCTGGTATCCCTGCGCTTTCAGAAAAAGATGAAAATTATTGTTGCTGCTTACTATATTCAAGATCCTTTCACCATGGCGAGGTGAAAGAAGATGCATCAATAAACTTTTTTCCCTTTGGTCAATATAACGCGATGCCGATATTTCATTGCGGTAAATTAAAGAACGTCTATTGCGATAATGATCCAAGGATCCCCCAAATGTTTATCCACCAATAGCATTCATAGGTTTAACACATTTTTTTATGTTCCTCTCATGCGCTGATGCTCGGTCCCGGGATTTATTTTTTATAGCCATGCTGATGATTCTTTTCAGTTCTGAATCGCTGCATCCTGAACGCAAAACCGATCTGATATCCGTTTCCTGATCAGAGAGCAAACATGCCCGCAGATATCCATCAGCAGTCAATCTTATGCGGTTACAAGTCGTGCAAAGATGTGTATCTCCCGAGCTGATGAATCCTATTTCACCAGTGGCCCCTTTAATTCGATAAACATCTGCCGGTCCGTCGCTGGCTCCCCTGCTTTCCATAGGTACCAGTCCGTATTTTGATTTTATTTTTTGCATGACATTCTCATTGGAGACATAAGCCGACTCCCCGGACGCGGTGTATCCCAGAGACATCAATTCAATAAATCTGACCTGATAAGGTTCCTTAAGGGTTAGGTCTGCAAAATCCAATATTTCATTATCATTGATATCTTTTATTACAACAACGTTTATTTTAATCGGTTCGAAACCTACTCGCTGAGCCTTACGAATACCTCTTAGAACTTTCTGGAGTCCCCCCCCCCCTGTAATTTGGGCGTATTTATCGGAATCAAGAGAATCGAGACTTACATTTAATCTTTTTATTCCAGTATTCCATAATTCCTCTGCTGTTTCTTCCAGCAGTATACCATTGGTAGTAAGAGTCACTTCCTGAATTTGACTAAATGCAGTTAATTTCCTTAGAAATTCTAGCACACCCCTTCTGATCAGCGGCTCTCCTCCTGTCACCCTTACCTTGACCAGTCCTAAATCAATCGCGGCATTAACAACGCGCAATATTTCCTCATATCTGAGAATGTCATCATGTCCGATAAGAGAGACACCTTCTTTCGGCATGCAATACCTGCAACGCAGATTGCATCTATCTGTAATGGACACCCTGAGATAATTTATATCTCTGTTATAAGAATCAATCATTTTGTCCTGGTCACGAACCTCTCGAGAAAAATTTATACCAAACGAACCTCATCTGTTTGACCGGGACGATGACCTTCAACTGAAATCAAAAGATTTAATTCTTTTAGTATTTATTATCTAAACCAAAGAAAATGCAGTAATTGATAACACATTTTGTAATTCCTCTCAAGGTAACATATATTTTTGAAATGTTCTCAAGGAGCTCATGGGGAAAACCATTCCATCTGACTCAATTCACTAGCTCATTAGGATCTTTGAGCAGGGATTCAGTCCAACATGACTCAATACTTCGACCTTTTTTGTTTGACTATGAAACTTAATTTACCTATACTCCCTTCCCATTATACACTTACGAAGGTAAATCATTGGACACATCTAAGATAGCCATTATCGGGCCGGGAAGGCTCGGCACCTCTTTTGCGTATAAATTCGGCAGAGACGGCAAGAAGGTTTCGATGTACTATCACGATATGAATCTCTGTAAGGAAATCAATAACCATCATATTAATCCCAAGCATTTGACAGACGATATGGCTTCCAAACTCGGCGGAAAGGAATGTGTTCCTCGTCTCGCCAACTCCGTTTTTGCCACAAACGATCTGGAATGGATTATCAAGGAAAATGATTTTATTCTGCTCGCCATCACTATGAGCGGCCTTCCGGAGATCCTCAATTTCGTCAAACCATTTATCGCGCGCAAAAAGAAGAACACTTGCATTATTTCTCCGATTAAGGGTCTCTCCTCCGATGATAAGACCAAGGAGCTCATTACTCCATCACAACTGATAAACATATATTTGTATAATTTAATGCATAAATTCGATGTCGTATGCATGGGAGGACCTTTTTTCGATATCGATATCGCGCTTGGGAAACCTGTATGTCTGACTATCGCAGGATCAAGTAAGACAGCGAAAATGATAAAAACCGAGCTCCTCAAATGCAATCGTCGGGAACTCTCGTCTTATTACAATCGTGATATGATCGGCTCAGAAGCCTGCGGAGCTCTCAAGAACATTGTGGCGAATATTAAGGGTGTAACAGATTCCCTGAACCTTGGCAATTCTTTGCCGGGAACCCTATTTGCTCGATCCGGCGTTGAAATCAGGTCCATATCAATGCTTCTGGGGGGTGATTTTCAGGCTTTTCATAGTCAGGCCGGAGTAGGTGATCTGTATGTAACGATTTCATCTGAAGCCAGCAAAAATTATCGTTACGGCAAATTGTTTTATGAAATGTACAATGGGAATCCAATCGAAACGAATAAAAACATTCTGGAGAGGATAGACGGTTCACCTGAAGGCCCTCATACCATCCGAAGCGTCCATCGTTATATTGAAAAGAAAAACATGTACAGCCCTCTATTTAATAGCGCCTATAAAATATTCAATGAGTTCAGTACAAAAAAAGAAATTGAGGAGACAATCATTCAGGCATGTCAGCTTGATCGAAGGAACAAGGAATATATCAGTCCATTTTCCAGACTTCTCTATCGGCTGATGCCCAATTGGTGGTACAGAAGGGATAAGGGACTCACCTCTCATTGGTAGATTTACTGGGCATGCATTTCAGGCATTTCCGCCTTTTATTCAATTAAGAGCTTGTCCGTAGATAACCTTTCCATCTCGCATCCCGTCTTCACGTCATCTTTTCCCCGTGTCTCAATCGCAAAATCCTCGACGTAGCGTTGCTACGACTGCGGGTTTGCTCAATCGAGCCGAAAAAATCTAACGCAAATCCGGGCGCTATCTTGGGCAACCTTATTTACAGACAAGCTCTAAATCTTTTCACGGTAAATTCTCTATTTTTAATTTCCTTTGTAAAGAATCGTTTGCCTTTTGAAGTCTATCATGCGGAGCATAAGCAGCTATCCCCGAAGAAGTATCGGGTTTTAAGTAGATATTGGCCGCTTCGTTTATGGCTTCTGGGGTCGTTTCGAGAAGTCTGTTTCTGAATTCCCACCGTAAATCGTCTGTCAATCCTGAAAAATACCGGATCATGGCAGCATACCCTTTTCCCGCCGGATCGATCGGCCTATCCAGCTGTCCAATCGCGCCGATCACAGCTTTTTCAAGCTCTCGTGTATCAATAACACCTTTTTCTACATAATCCGATGCGCTCTCATATACTTTCAACGTTTCTATCAGATTCGGATCGCGATAGGACAGAAACGAAAATAATCCATTGCTCGGATCATATTGCGACATACCGCCATAGGCGCCCCCCTGCACTCGAATACGATTATACAGATAATTATTTGAAAGTAGCCTTGACAACACGAAAAGAGCTGCCGATTTTTCATTTTTGTAAAATGCTGCAGGAACGACCTTTGCGACATAGCATACTTCTGCGGGAATCGAAACACCGCTGGTAATTTGATTCAATTTGGGTTTCTGAATGGACCCAATTCCATTACCTTCCTGTACTGAGCTGAGCATTCGAGCTGTTTCTTCATAAAGCAAAGAGAGCCCATCCGCATCCCCTGTCATGTTGATCAGCATCCGGCTTTTTTGAAAAACATGTTTATAAAGGTAGGATATCTTTTCAAGAATACTATTATAATCACCATCAGCCATTCGACTGCAAATCTCCGTAAGGAGACTAAGCTGCTCCCGTCCATTCCATTGTTCATCCCGATATGCCGGAATATTGAAACCCGCTGCGGCGGTCCGTTTAGCAAAGAGATGGCCTGAAGGTATTACAGCAGCGCGTAAGCGGTTTCTGGCTTCCAGAAGCAAATCGCGCATGCGCGACCGGTCACCAAAATCGGCCTCACTGATTAAATCTTTTGCTATTTTAACGGCCTCTGGGATATTCCGATGAAGCACCCGTAAACTGAAGATCATTTTTTGCCAGTGTTCCTGTCCATCTATTTTCATTCCAGCATTCAGATGACAGCCGATTCCCCCTGTTCTTAAAGCAATCCGCTTTGCAATTTCTTCATAACCCAATCCGGCCGCCCCCATTCCGGCCATGAGTTTCCCCATGATCGGAAGATAGGATTGATACTCCTCTGATATATCCGAGATATCAAAGGCCAACTCAAGATATACTATTCCATTGGCAAAGATCTCATGCTTCAGCACGGGAATTCCCTGCAACATCAGTTTTTCCGTAGGAATGATTTCGATTTCCCTGGGAATATCCTCTCTCTTCAATTCCGGCAAAGTCGCCAGTGCCTTTGGAGAATCAGGTTCTGACTGCAACAACCGAAGATGTTGGACATCTTCCTGGATTTTTTTGATATCACTTGCATTCAGTGTGGCCTTGAGCTTCGCCATTTTCCCCCTGAATTCGGTCTCCCGCTCCTCCGTTAAAGACTTATTGGGTTCGACCACCGATATAACACGGTGGTTGTTTTCGAGAAACCATTCCTGAATGGCGTTTTTGAACAAATCGGGTTCGAGAGCCCATCTCTGCCTGATATCCTCGATGCTCTTGGGAAAATTCAGCACGATTAAAGGATCCCCGTCGTAAAGCCAGGTCGTATAAGCCCTCTGCATCAGCGTGATGGCATAAGGCATAGTTCTTCTGACGATTTCTTTTCCGCTGAATTCAATCTGGTGCAAAGCGCCTTCAATAATATTCCTCTCTATCCCCTTTTCGGCCAACCTTTTCAGAGTCTCAATCACGATGCTAACAACCTGATCTGTGTGCTCAGGATCTGAACCGCGCAAACCAATAGCGAACATCGTCTGCTTTAAATCTGAAACAAAGCCGGTTACCGGCGATAGATCTTCGCCCAGAGCCGAATCAATCAGCGCCTTTCGCAACGGTCCTGCCGCGCTTCCGATCAGAGCTTCCGAAAGGACCTCCAGGATCAAAACAGTTTCGTAATCTGTGCTTTCCGCCATCATCCAAGCAATATTGATCGCGGTTTTACGATTGAGAGATTCATCCATGGCAACCGGGAAATATCCGTGAATTCGCGCCGGATGATCTGCCCTCGGTTGCCCGGCAATACCGGTTTCTATGTCGATTCGCTCGAAACCGGAAAGGACCTCTTCGAGAAAAGCCAGATGCTCTTTGGTCGGAATATCTCCATAGATAAAAAAGTATGCATTGGAAGGAGAATAGTATGCCTGATGGAAAGCTTTCAGCTGATCATAGGTCAGCGTGGGTATCACACGCGGATCTCCCCCGGAATCGTGGGCGTATGGAGTATCCGGATAAAGGCTTTCCTGAAGGTATTTATACATGAGGGAATCCGGAGATGAATAGGCGCCTCGCATTTCGTTAAAAACAATTCCGGAAACGGTCAATCCGCTTTTTGCATCATCGGGATCTTCCAGCTCCAGATGATGCCCCTCCTGGTAAAACGTTTCTCTGGACAGACGCGGTTTGAATACCAGATCGCAGTATACACGCGTAAGATTGAAAAAATCGGCTTTCACTTGACTGGCGACAGGATATACCGTCTTGTCCGGAAAAGTGAAGGCATTGATAAACGTCTGAAGGGTCCCCTTTGCCAGTTCATTGAAAGCATCCTTGACCGGATAGGCAGCAGAGCCGGCCAATACGGAGTGTTCAAGAATATGCGGCACACCTGTCGAATCGGAAGGCGGTGTACGAAATCCCACAGAAAAAAGATTCTCCCGATCATCACAGTGCAGGTGGAGTAACTTTGCCCCCGTTTGTTCGTGCTCAAGCTCATAGACTGTAACCCGAATATCGGGTAGTTCCTCTGCTCTCAATACATAAAATCCATGCAGGGTATCTCCTGGGTGCAATGTTTTAGCAGGGCAAAGATTAACGGCTTTCATTCTGTTCTCCGTTCGTTTAGTTGATAGTTATATTTGAATACAGCAGCAAGCGCATCCTCACAGTCTATTGCGGATAAGCAGTTTTAAGGTCTCCTTGAGAACTCTATTAACATTTACAAATTTAATAATTCATTGCAAGACTATAATCTAAGATGTTATACAAGTTAGGTTGTGGGATAGAAAGGAAGCTGAGGAGAAATGACCATCCAAAACATGTTGATTACTGGAGGCTGCGGGTTCATTGGCAGCAATTTTATACGTTTTCTTCTGGACCAATCCGATTTCAAAGGCCGGATAATTAATGTAGACAAATTAACTTATGCCGGAAATCCTGAAAATCTCGAAGGAATTGAAAACGAATATCCTGATCGTTATATCTTCTGCCGCGCAGATATATGCGACCGAGATAGAATGGACGAGATATTCTCAGCATATTCTGTCGATGCAGTCTGCCATTTTGCAGCGGAATCCCACGTCGACCGCTCCATTCTATCTCCCGGAACCTTTATACAAACCAATATAGTTGGAACTTTCAATCTCCTGGAAATTTGTCGAGCACATGCCAAGGACTTGGTCCTTTTTCATCACGTCAGTACGGATGAGGTCTATGGTACTCTTGGTACTGAAGGATACTTTTTGGAAACTACCCCCTACAACCCGAATAGTCCCTATTCCGCCTCGAAGGCCTCGTCTGATCATCTCGTGCGCGCCTACTACGAAACCTATGGGCTTCCGAGTACAATTTCGAACTGCTCGAACAATTACGGCCCTTATCAATTTCCGGAAAAACTCATCCCCCTCATTATTCTGAACGCCTTAGAAGGAAAACCTTTGCCTGTTTACGGAGATGGGAAAAATATTCGTGACTGGCTCTATGTAGAAGATCATTGCGAAGCTATCTGGACCATTATGAAGCATTGCAGACCCGGTGAGACCTTCAATGTTGGGGGGCATGCCGAAATGGAGAACATCGCCGTTGTGGAAATGATTTGCGACATACTGGATGAGATGCGTCCTGAAAAGAATTTTTCGAGAAGGAATCTGATCACCTTTGTAAAAGACCGTCCAGGCCATGATCGCCGCTATGCCATCGATTTCCAGAAGATTCATACAGAATTACACTGGTCTCCCCGGGAATCATTTGCCTCCGGTTTAGAAAAAACCATTCGATGGTATATTGAACATATCTCCTGGATTAACCGGATCAAAAGTGGCGAATATCTCAGCTGGATTAATGAAAATTATGCAAAGCGCTGATTTTTTCGGATCCCAAATCAAAATACAAAATATTCATTTGTATTTTTTTCAGAAAAAGCTGCTCATACTTCAATTAACATTTGAATTCTTCAAAAATTCCTACTATAGTTAAATACACTTTCGGATTGCCTTGATTCTCCTTTTACTTGCTTGATTCTTCACTTTTTGAAAGGGGTTTTCTTCCTATGGGGAAAATAAGAATCGCAATCGCAGGATTAGGCAACTGCGCCTCAGCTCTCCTTCAGGGAATCGAATTCTACAAATCCAGAAATGAAAATGAATCCATCGGTCTTATGCACTGGGATATCGGAGGCTACAAACCTTATGATATTGAAGTCGTAGCGGCATTTGATATCGATCAGCGGAAAGTAGGAAAAGACATTTCCGAAGCCATCTTTCAATGTCCAAACTGTACTCAGATTTTTCATAATAAGGTTGAGCACAAAGGAGTCAAGGTACTCATGGGGAAGGTGCTGGACGGCATTGCGCCTCACATGACGACCTTTGATGAAAAGCTCACCTTTCTCCTTTCCAGTGAAAGCGAGCCCGATCAGGAATCTATCGTTAATGCCCTGCGCGAATCGCGTGCGGACATGCTTCTTAATTATCTTCCGGTCGGATCGGAACAGGCCTCTTTCTTTTATGCTGAATGTGCGCTGAAAGCAGGAATTGGATTCATAAACAATATACCGGTATTTATCGCAAGCAATCCCGATTGGGCCAGACGCTTCGAGAATCAAAACTTACCTATTATCGGGGACGATATCAAATCTCAGATTGGGGCGACGATTATTCATCGCGTACTGACCAATCTATTTAAAAAAAGGGGCGTAAAACTGGAAAGAACCTATCAGCTCAATATTGGAGGGAATACCGATTTTCTGAATATGCTCGATCGAACGCGTCTCGCTTCAAAGAAAGAATCCAAAACCGAAGCATTGCAGTCTCAGGCCAGCCAAAGACTCCAATTCGAGAATATCCATATCGGACCCAGCGATTGGGTCCCATGGCAGAAAGACAATAAGATTGCTTTCTTGAGAATGGAAGGAAAACTTTTCGGAGATGTACCGATGAATCTAGAATTGCGCCTCTCCGTAGAAGACTCTCCAAATTCCGCAGGGGTGGTTATTGATGCTGTCCGCTGCTGTAAAATCGCAATCGAAAGGGGAAAAGGCGGAGTCCTCTATTCTCCTTCCTCATTTTTTATGAAGCACCCGCCTATCCAGTATTCCGATGATGAAGCCTATCGCCTAACAGATCATTACATTCAGGGACTCAGAGAAGATTAGATCAATTTATAGGAGAGAAGATTCAGATTAATACTTCTGAAAAAAAATCAAGGAATAGGCACCAGAAAGTCATATATTCTTCTAAAGAAGTCCCGATTTGGCAAAACTGTAGTAGTCTTCCCTTTCCTTCCCTATGATGATGTGATCCAGAATTTTCACGCTTATCAGCTCACAGGAGCTTACGAGATTTCGGGTTAGTTTAATATCCTCTTCGGATGGCTCTGTTTCTCCAGAGGGATGATTATGGATAAGAATTATCCCCGAGGCAGTCTTCAGAGTAGCTTCCTTGATGATTTCGCGAACATCGACAATACTCGCATTTACGCTTCCCTTGCTGATCTCGATATCATGGACGGGTTTATTTTTGATATCGAGGAGAATGATGTAAAAGTATTCTTTATTTATATCCCGAAGATATGGACCGAATCGCTCGGATACATAATGAATAGCATCATCAGCACACCTTATCCTGGCTGCCTTTCTGGAAGGCTCTCCGATCAGGCGCTTCCCCAACTCCAGCGCAGCCATGATCTGAGCTGCTTTAGCGTGACCGATTCCTTCTATCCGGCATATCTCCTGAACCGATGCGGAATCCATGGATCTCAGTGATCCGAAGTAGTTGTAAATCCGCCTTCCAAGTTCTTCTGCATTGACCCCTTTGCATCCGGTCCTCAAAATGATCGCCAGAAGCTTGGCCGTTGAAAGGGCAGCAGGTCCTTTTTCAATGAGCATCTCCCGAGGGCGTTCCTCAATAACCCATTTTTTTATCGGACCGTGCTCCTGGAGATTGAGTGAGGTCTTTTTAGCCAATATCCATAGCCTTTTTAGGAGTTGATAAAAATGATCGCTTCTCCATAAAGCTCAAAATATCCGTGAAATCGCGATATGGAACACAGGACACATTCTCCTCGCGACAGTACCTACAGAGGATGTCTTTCCCGAAAACGAGATCAGCATACCTCGAAGGGCAAAAATCCGAATAACCATCTCCGATATAAATAATGGTTCCGTATTCACTGCGATGACTTTCGAGAATCGTTTTTTTGCAGGTTCCGCATCTGCTGCATTCGGGATTATGCAAAGGGAACTCGATTGAAATTTCCCGTTCTTTTTTAAAGGTCAGGCGATTGGAAAAGAAAGGAATGCGTTCCATCCTGCATTTGGCGAGGATATGCCCGATATAAAAATCCAGGCCGTCTGAAACAATTTTCAATTCAAAACCATTTCCCATACAATAGTCGTAGAATTCAGGAAAAGCAGGATCAAGTCTTGTGATTTGGGAAAGATATTCAATGAATTCCTGCTCAGATGCTCGGATGATCTCCGCAATTCTGGTATAGGCCTCCATGGATCCGATATTACCGGCACAGTAATCGCGGTCAATGGTTTCCCAGCGATCTTCCGAAAAATTTTTCAGAATTTGATGACCGACATCCACATGACTGACAGTCCCGTCAAAATCACACAGGACCAGAATCTGATTCTCTTTCCCATTTTGCTCGCTTTTCTTCACTGTCTCTCATCCGCCCCGTTATTTTTTCATTCCCCTCATGACAACGAACGATCCGATAATGATCAGAAGCAAAGGAACGCCATAGGTCGTAAACGCTTCCAGCTTGGCATAGAAATTCTCCTTAATCAGGAAGATAAAAGCAATGAAGGCCAGGAACCATCCTACCCGATCTCTCCAATTTTGTAGCAAAGTGCCCAAAGATATGGATAGGAGCAAGATCGGCCAGCTTTTGTTAAATCCATACAACCCCAGACTGTTCAGCAGAATCAGAACTCCGAGCGTAATCGTAATCAATCCGCCGATCAGAATGCGCCTTTTTTCCTTCGATTGCACGTTTTGCTCTCCTTTATTTCTCTAATTTGTCGGCTATTTTAAGAAAAGGCTTAAATAGATCGATAGGCAGGGGGAAAACTGTGGTGGAATTATTTTCCGCCGCTATAACTGTCAAACTCTGCAAATACCGCAGCTGTAATGCAATCGGCTGATCTGCAATAACGGCGGCTGCATCGGCCAATTTCTGAGCAGCCTGGAATTCTCCCTCCGCATTGATAATCTTTGCCCGCCTCTCCCGCTCAGCCTCGGCCTGTTTTGCAATTGCGCGCTTCATCTCTTCCGGCAGATCGATATTCTTGACTTCGACCAGGGTTACCTTAATTCCCCAGGGTTCGGTGCTGCGGTCGAGAATACCCTGGATATTAAGATTAATCTTCTCCCGCTCTGAAAGAATTTCATCCAGTTCAACTTGCCCGCAAACACTGCGAAGCGTCGTCTGCGAGAGCTGCGAAGTTGCATAGAGGAAGTTCTCAACTTCGGTAATCGCCCGATTCGAATCGACTACCCTGAAATAGATGACCGCGCTCACCTTGATGGAAACATTGTCTCGTGTGATAACATCCTGGGAGGGAACATCCATTGCAACTGTTCTCATATCGACCTTAACCATTTTGTCGACAACTGGAATCAGGATGATAAGACCAGGCCCTTTGGTGTGAATAATTCTCCCCAGACGGAAGATAACAGCACGCTCATATTCGTTCAGGACCCTTAAAGCAGAAGCGAGAAACATAAAAACCAGGACAATGATAACGATTAAGAAATAGCTCATGGGTTCCTCCCTATTTGTATTCTACAACCTCCAGAACAAGGCCATTAACAGAGATAATCTTTACACGTTTATCCTTTTCAATAAAGGATTTGCTTACTGCATTCCAATATTCTCCCTGTACCATGACGGTTCCGCTTGCCTGAATGGGAGTAACCGTCATGCCTGTCATGCCTATCATGCCTTCCGATCCGGTTGTCGGTTTCTGTTTCTGAGCCCTGACTGCTAGCGATATAACCGAAACAAAAAAGAGCGAAATGACAATGATTGTGGGAACAAGGACTTCAAAGGACACCCGAATGGATGCATCCGGATAATCATAGAGCATGAGTGATCCGAGGACGAGAGAGATGATCCCTCCTACGGTAAGAATACCGTGGCTTATTACCTTGATCTCGGCAATGAACAGAATAACTGCAAATAGAATAAGGAGGACGCCGGCAAAATTAACCGATAATGTCTGAAGGGCAAAAAAAGAAAGGATCAAACAAATGCCTCCGATAACACCTGGAATGATTGCGCCCGGCGTAGAGAATTCAAAATAAAGACCGGCAAGCCCGATCAGCAGAAGAATATAGGCGATATTCGGATCGGTAATCGTCTTCAGAATCGATTCCCTGGTCCCCATTTTCTTATATTTAATCTGAGCATCTTTGGTATGAAATGTGACTTCTCCATTCGGCAGGGCTATTTTGCGCCCATCCATCTGCCTCAGGAGATTTTCAATATCGGAAGCTACATAATCGATGGCTTGGAGCTTTAAAGCCTCATCGGCCGTTGTGGATTCGCTTTTACGAATCGCTTTTTCGATCCATTCGGCATTTCTTCCTTTTTTTTGCGCAATGCTAATCCCATACGCAGCCGCATCATTTTCCACCTTTCTGGTCATCGTTTCATCGAGCTTGCCGACACCTATTGAAACCGGATGCGCCGCCCCGATATTCGTTCCGGGTGACATGGCAGCTATATGAGCGGATATAGTAATGATAGCTCCAGCTGATGCCGCCCTGGCGCCTGTCGGATGGACATAAACGATGACAGGCACGGATGCATTCATAATGGATTTAACAATCTGACGCATGGAGGGATCCAGACCACCCGGCGTATCCAAAAGAATAATCAATCCCCTGGCGCCCGATGTTTGCGCTTCAGCAATGTTTTTTTCAATATAGGATGCGATGGGAGGAGTAATAACTGCATCGACCGTAATGACATCGAAAACATTTCCGGATTCGCTGCTGAAACAAGAAGATCCCACGGCAATGAATAGGAACGGGAGAAAAATTGATATGAACCCTCTCATGATCCGTTCATTCATAAGATCTCCATGATTTTTTTCATATCTTCCCAGACCTGCTTTTTGGCAGCAGGATTTCTCAAGAGGTAAGCCGGATGATACGTTACCATGACCGGAATTCCGTTGCGATCATGAAATCTGCCCCGCAGCACGGAAACGGGAACATCGGTTTTTAAAAGGTGTTGCGCTGCAGATGAACCGAGTGCGCAGATAACCTTCGGACGGATCGCCTTGATCTGTCTCTCCAGAAAGGGGGTACAAGCCTCAACCTCTTCCGGCTTGGGGGCGCGGTTTTTGGGAGGACGACATTTGACGACATTGGCAATGTAGACGTCTTCTCTTTTCATTCCCATCGCCACAATGATCTTATCGAGCAGTTGCCCTGCCCTGCCGACAAATGGGCGCCCCTGCTTGTCCTCCTCCTCCCCGGGCCCTTCTCCAACAAAGAGGAGCCGGGCATTCGGATTCCCTTCCCCAAATACAATATTTTTTCTGCCTTCGCACAGGGGACAACCTTTGCAATTTTCAAGATCTTTGCGAATATCTTCGAGCGATTCAAAAGACACGGGAGGTGTATCCTGGCATTGGATTGTGTTGTTTGTTTGGGTTGACGTGCTTCTCATATAAAAACGGCTGCTGCTCTTTCTGGAACGATTCTGTTCCCGATCGTCTTGTAAGTACGATTTCAGCGATCTGACTATCTCGAGTAGATCCTGTCGCACTACTGCGTCATCGCTCTGACGATTCATGATATCCTTTCCGATCTGATCATTTTGATCCTGTTGAGAATGCGGTTGGCAACCTCGATCTTTTCCATCAGGGGCACGTCTTCGATGGCCCCATCGCGTCCAATCAATTTAACGCAATTGGTATCCCCTTGAAAACCGGCTCCCGCCGTATTTAAATCATTGGCGACAATGAGATCCATATTCTTTTCCATAAGTTTCTTTTTGGCATTCGAGATCAGATCATCGGTTTCCATGGCAAATCCGATCAAGATTCTATCACCCTTGTTTTTTCCGATCTCGGCAATAATATCGGGGTTTCTTTCCAGCTCGATCTGAAGATTGCCGTCCCTCTTCTTTATTTTCGATTCTGCTTTCGATGCCGGACGGTAATCGGCCACAGCTGCTGCTTTAATGACAATTCCGGCGCTTTCCAGATAGTCTAAAACAGCCTTTCTCATTTCAATCGCACTCGAAACATGGATCAGATTGACGCCGCATGGCGGTTCCAAAGAGGTCGGGCCGCTGATCAAAGTCACGTTCGCTCCTCGCATATGGGCTGCCCGCGCCAACGCATAACCCATCTTTCCTGATGAATAATTGGATATAAAGCGAACCGGATCGAAAGGCTCGCGTGTCGGACCTGCCGTAATCAGTATTTTTTCCTCTGCGAGATCCTTTTCAGTTAATACATATTCAGCCATTTCCAAGATTTGATCCGGATCAGGCAATCTTCCCTGACCTTCAATCTTACATGCCAGTTGGCCCGTATCGGGCTGCATGAAAAGATACCCAAGAGAGGTCAGTTTTTTCATATTATCCTGAACGATCCGATTTTCATACATATTGGCGTTCATAGCCGGACAAAAGAGCACCGGCGCTTTCGAGGCCATGATTGTGGTCGTGAGAAGGTCGTCTGCAAGTCCCGATGCCACTTTTCCAATCACGTTGGCTGTAGCCGGCGCAATGAGAATTAAATCAGGATACTCGGCCAAGGAAATATGGCCTATTTCCGACCATTCCAAAAGAGAAAACATATCCATATAGACCGGATTGCCGGAAAGTGTCTGCAGTGTAAGGGGCGTAATGAATTCAGCCGCATTTTTTGTCATGATTACTTTGACTTCTGCACCACGCTTTATCAAGCCTCTGGTCAGTTCGGCGGATTTGTACGCTGCTATTCCTCCAGTTACTCCGAGTAAAATTTTCTTACCTTTCAGCATTTAGCATTGTCCTCTTTATATAAGGAATTGATCGGCTGATCACAGAAAACGGGCTATTCCGGAGATTCCGAAATAAGATCCAAAAACAAGCAAAAGCATGGCGCAAACTGCTACCACACCGCGGTAGATGCTATCGCTTATGAAGCGCTTTCCTCGCGATATCATGAGCGATATGGAACTGTACCATATTAAGTCCGCAAGGATATGCCCGGTGAAAAAAAGAGCCAGGCCGATGATCCCGAACTTCATTGATATAATAACATAACCGAGGCCGATCGTTGCCCACCAGATAGTCCAATATGGATTTGCCAGACTCATCAGAATACCAGCCAGAAAGGGATTTTCTGTATAGCTGCCGGATGCTTCCATATCCACCTTCAGGCTCTTCAAACTCTTCAGCATCAGCAGTGAGAACCACAGAAGGATCAAGCCTCCCAGAATACCGATAGCGCCAATCACGGCCGGCCGCGTAATGAATTCTGCCAATCCGAAGGTGATCGTGGCTAAAAGAAGAATTTCAAGAATTGCATGCCCTGCAATAATCATGGGACCCGCCCAAAATCCTCTTCTGGCACTTTCGCTGATAGTTACAGTTAGCAATGGCCCGGGCATCAAGGCCCCTGAAACGGCAATAATAAAAGACGAAAAAAAAATCCCGGCAAGGCTCTCCAAGATCTCGAAACCTCTCATTTTTTGCGAATATAACAAGTCTTAAAATGAAGGTCAAGGAATTTGGATTCGGGGAATCCATTGATAATTGCAGTCGCATTTGGAATTGCAGTTCTGATCTTTGGAAGCCTACGCAGAAGCTTGGAGGCAAACGAGCTAATGACGATATTTAATCCAGAAGTGTTTACCGGCTTGGGTTTTAGAATATTACTTGAAATTACCACAACATTTTAGTAGTCATGAAGCGGACCTTGAATGATATCTAAGAAAAATAAATAGAGCCTTTCTCTTGGCGGGGGAAGGCTTAAAAATTAAGCAGAGGAACAGCATGAAAAAATTCAACCCGATGTATTTGATTTTATTTACGGCAATTATTGCAGTAGCGATTGCCGCATGGTGGCTTTCCCGAACCTTTTTAGAATGGGAAAAACCTGAAATCAGCTTGTCGCAATCCGTTGATGCGATCGGTCTGCAAAAAAATTTAGATATTAGTTTCAGGGATCAAATAACTGGTATCAGAACCATATCGGCAGCCATTTATCAGGATAATCAGAAACATCCAATTTTTTCATATGACTTCCGCAAGGGAGAGCTTAAGGACAAAACGTTAAAAACTGAAATCCTCGCGCGCAACTTGAAATTGCATGATGGAGAAGCCGTATTGGAACTAAAAGCGACGGATTATTCCTGGCTCAGTAACACCAAAACGCTTTCCATTAAAACCCGTATCGACCTTTTACCTCCGCAAATAACCCAGCTAAGTATTGCTCATAATATAAACCCGGGCGGAACCTGTCTTACCGTATACAGAATTTCCAAGGATGTAGATTTAACAGGCGTTCAGATCGACTCTGATTTATACAAAGGCTATTCCATTAGTATCGGCGGGAAACCCTGTTATGTAGTTTTCTTTCCGATTCCTTCTGAAGTTTCTAAATCAACCCGCATGAGCATTATTGCCCAGGATAAAGGCGGCAATAGAGCAGTTTCCTCGATCCCCTTCTTTATCCGCAATGTAAAAGCGTTTCGTTCCGACAGCGTCAATCTGGCCGATTCCTTTCTCGATACAAAAATGCCGGAATTCCAACAATACGAACCGCAGTTGAGGGGACGATCGAATTTGGAAACTTTTGTTGCAGTAAACGAAAAAATGCGCCTCGAGAATTTTGCTGCCATTCAGGAAATCTGCAAGAAAACAGAACCCAGGCAACTCTGGGAAGGCATCTTCCTCAGGATGAAGGATGGCGCCCCCATGGCCCTCTTCGGAGATAAAAGAACTTACATCTACATGAAAAGCGCAATCGGCGCCAGCACCCATATGGGCGTGGATTTGGCTTCGACTCAGAATGCCCCGGTTGAAGCCGCCAACAACGGCATCGTACTTTATGCCGGATATCTTGGGATTTACGGAAATATGGTTATACTTGACCACGGTTTAGGAATTTCAACGCATTATGCCCATATGAACAGCATCAAAGTCAAACCCGGGCAAGTTGTTAAAAAAGGGGAAATTATCGGCAATACGGGTATGACCGGTTTTGCAGGCGGC
The DNA here is from genome assembly GCA_002403175.1 of Syntrophaceae bacterium UBA4778. Next base: position 17,700 of record DHHG01000064.1, read on the forward strand.
GATCATCTGCATTACGGAATGATGGTTGGAAACAAATTCGTCAATCCGATCGAATGGTGGGATCCTCATTGGATTAAGGACAATGTTGAGGGGAAACTGAATATTCAGGTTCCGTAAGGCAATTATGGAATCAATCTGGTTTTGATGTCTCGACTTTTGGGCAAATGCCAGAGCGGCATTAGTGAGTTTTCGGGGTTATTTGGGAGAGCTATGTAAAATCCCAACCTACCCGGGCGGCAGATTCCGCAAACTCTTTGTGAGTGGGAATGAGCCTTTTTCAACCGACGACTGCGTCTATCTTTTAATATCCCTGTGATTGATATTGATAATGTAATCCTTAGCAGACAGATATTCCCCTAATTTGTTCAACATGACAACGGATCGATGCTTTCCACCCGTACAGCCGAGGGCTATGTTGAGATAGGCCTTTCCCTCCTTCTCATAATTGGGAATCAAAAACTCCATTATCTTAAATAACTCCTGCAAAAAGGTCTTGCTCTCCTCTCGATCCATTACGTACTTTTCCACTTTCTTTTCATTCCCGTCAAAATCTTTTAACCCCTCAATAAAATATGGATTGGGAAGGAATCTGACATCGAGAACGATATCGGCATCGGGAGGTAATCCATACCGGTACCCAAAGGAAATTAAATTTATCAATAACTTTTTCTGGATTGAAGATAATAGGAAATATTTCTGAATCGTCTCTTTCAACTGATGCACATTATAGGACGATGTATCGATTACCTTATCGGCCATGAATTTCAGTTCCGATAATTTCTCCCGCTCGAGAGCAATCCCCTCCAAGATGCTTCCTTTTTCGGAAAGAGGGTGCGTTCGCCGCGTTTCCTTAAATCTGGAAAGGATTATTTCATCCCCGGCATCGAGAAAGACAATTTCGATTCTATATCCTAACTCCTTTAATTCGGAAAAAATTGTAGTATATTTCTCCAGAAAAAGCTTTTCACGCAAATCCATGACCAGACCGATTTTCGATATCTCGCTGGATACATCGACCTGCATCTCTAGAAATTTCGGGAGCAATGCAACAGGAAGATTGTCTACGCAATAAAAACCAATATCCTCCAGAGCACGCAATGCCGTGCTCTTTCCTGATCCGGAGAGACCGGTAATGATGACAACCCGTAAATTTTTCATTTTTTTCTTCTTCATCGTTGATACTTATTCTCCGAAATATTTCTTCCTCCGTTTTGAACTGTTTTCATAGAGGAATTTTTTTGCAATTAACTCAATAATGGTTGTCATCTGATTTGGCCTTACGGGAATTCTCGTTATAGGAATATCTAAATCAAAAATTTTTTTCAATATCAATTCATTTCCTAAAAGATTTATGCCTTTGTCCCATTCCAAGAATTCGACAATCATATCAACTTTGGCTGCATTTAATACAGAACCGGGACCATATAAATCTTTTGTGTTAATAATTCCAATGCCCTTTACATAAAGCAGGTTTCGAGAGATTTTGGGGCTTCGGCCGAAGACCGTTATATTTCTTGCTTTGTAAATTTCAATCAAATCGTCCGATATGAACCGGTGCCCTCTCGTGATCAGTTCGAGAGCACATTCTGTTTTACCAAGACCGCTTTCCCCTTGAATAATAATCCCAACCCCGAATACCTGGACAAAGACGCCCTGGATTGCCGTAATCCCTGCTATTTTCTCCCTCAATATGCCAATAATTCGACTTCGCAATAGAAACGGATCAAATTGGGACATGAAGAAGGGGATGCCGTTCTGTTCCGAAAAATGAATCAGGTGCTTCGGCAGGAAATTAATATTGGAAAAGATAATACAGGGTATTTCGAGTCGCTTGATTACTTTAAAGATGGGATTATCGGCGGACGAGTACCCCTCGGAAAAATCCCCCAGATGATCTCTTCCGACAATCAGGATTGTTCCTTTTTTGATATGCTTCCAGAAATCTTCGTTGATATCCAGAATATCAACCTGCTGATCGGAGATTTTTGTTTCTAGACCGGCACTTCCTGAAAACAATTGTAATCCCAGTCTATCCCTTTTCTGTTCTAGTAACTCTCTGAGGGTAACCGTTTTAGAAACCATTTCAGATACCGATCATATTTGGCTATTCAGATTTCTATTTTTATGGTCAATTTCACCCCAAATTTCCTCAGCTGATCTTGCTTTCAAAAGTTGGGTTCTAAATTCAGTATCTTTCATCATACGGGATAAGCTGGCCAGCAATTTCAGATGCAATCCCGTAGAATGATCCGGAACAAGAATTGCAAAAAAAAGCTGAGCAGGCTTTCCGTCCAGTGAATCAAACGGAATTCCCGAAATACTACGGCCAAAAGAAATCATAGGATTTTTCAGTCCGTGTATTTTAGCGTGCGGGATCGCTATGCCCTCTCCTATTCCGGTGCTGCCTAAATTCTCTCTTGCAACAAGGGCCCTCAAGATATCTTCCGAATGGATTTGCTCGCCCTCAAAATGGAATACGTTCGACAATTCCGTCAAAACTTCTTCTTTGTTTTTGGATTTCAGATTGCAGATAATATATTCCGATTTCAACATATCCATCATATTCATTTGAACATAATCCCAAAAAAATTCACCCCTGCGATGCAGGGGCGGATTTTACGTCAGGTACCATCCACTTTCGTGGATAAGCTGCCTTTTCTTTTAGTCAACTTACGTTTAGCTGGTCGTTTCGATCAAGCCAAAATTCCCATCTTCCTTGCGGTACAGGACATTAACCCTCTCCGACATCGAATCCCTGTAGACAACAAATTTACCGCCATTACCTTCCAATTGCATAACAGCATCGTCCAGAGACATAGGTGTCAGGACCAGTTTTCTTGTCTCAACTACTTTTGCTGCCTGATCTTCATCATACTCATCCGCATAAACCACGACCGGCTCGCGTTTTTCAGCACTCTCTTTATGATTTCTCGTCTTTTCTTTATGCTTTTTTATCTGTCTTTCAATTTTATCAATAACACTGTCGAAGGCCAGTTGCATATCCTTGGCCTCCTCTTTCCCGTTGATGTTGATACCTTTAGCCAGCAAGTTCACTTCAGCAATATTTCTAAACTTCTCTACAGTTATAATAACATGGGCGTCAAGAGGCTTGTCGATATACTTTCTGATTTTACTTAATCTGTCATTAACATAATCCTTGAACCACTCTTCCGCATCGGTGTTTCTGAACGTCACAGAAACCTGCATAAAGCTTCCTCCATGGTTTTTATTAACCGGCTACAGCCAGCAACACGGGTGATCGCAAACAGTTTACGATCACTTCGGCTTCAACACCTTAGTTCAGTCTGGATTAAAAAAAGTTTTCCGTTTCGATGACGGCAAAATGCCCATCATTTCCCGGTACTTCGCAACAGTTCTCCTGGCTATGGAGATCCCGCTTTTACCCAGAATGTCGACGATTTCATTATCGCTGAATGGTTGATTTTTATTTTCGCTTTGAACTATTTTTTTGATTTCTTCCTGAACACTTTTCGAAGCAATGGAATCACCAGAAGTTCTATTAATGCCGCTGTTAAAGAAGTACTTTAACTCAAATATGCCCCTTGGCGAATGCATATACTTGTTCGTCGTAACCCTGCTGATTGTTGACTCGTGCATTTCCACATCATCTGCCACATCTCTAAGCACCATCGGTTTCAAGTAGTTAATCCCGTGATCGAAAAACTCTCTCTGGTACTTAACAATACTTTCCGCAACCCTGTATATGGTCCGTTGCCTCTGCTGTATGCTCTTAATCAGCCATGTGGCTGAATGAATCCTCTCTTTGATGTAATCCTTGCAATTATCGGACTTACCGGCGCCATTCGACCCACCCAGAATTTCCCTGTAAAAATTGCTTATTTTCAGTTTGGGCAGACCATCCTCATTGATTACGATTTTGTATTCATCTCCAATTTTAAAGACATAAACATCAGGAACGATATATTGATCCCTTTCCTCATTATACATTCGACCCGGTTTTGGATCCATGCTGCTTATGATCGCAACGGCCTGGATGACATCATGGAGAGATACTTTTAATTTTTTGACGATTTGATGGTAATTTTTTGTTTCAAGGTCTTTCAGATGTTCGGAAATGATCGTTTCTACAAGGGGAATATTATTTCCCATGATACGATATTGAATGAGGAGACACTCTTTGAGATCGCGAGCCGCTACTCCCGGCGGATCGAATTGCTGAACCTTCCTGAGGACCGTTTCAATAAAATCATTGTCAGCCCCCTCCACCGTTATCTCATCCAGGGTTGCAGCCAGATAGCCGTTTGCGTCGAGGTTCCCGATAATCTGCTCCCCAACTTTTCTCTCCAGCTCGGTAAAACGTGACAAACTCAATTGCCAAAGGAGATGATCGGTTAATGAAGCATTTTTTGTCAAAACATTTTCCCAGGTAGGGCCTTCTATATCCTCCCTTGAATAGGTCACGCCCATCGGGCCGTAATCTTCCAGATAGCTATTCCAGTCGAATTCCTCTTTCCCGTCGCCCTCACCTGTTAATTCTTCGCTGGGACCGGAAGCTTTAATTGCATCCGTCTCAACTTCCTGATCTATTTTCCCATCGTCAATTTCTTCATTTGGCGCTACTTCCTCGAGCATCGGGTTTTCTTCAATTTCCTGCTGGATGACATCTACCAGTTCCAGTCTTGACAGTTGAAGAAGTTTGATCGCCTGCTGCAGTTGAGGGGTCATAATCAACTGCTGAGACAATTTTAAATTCTGCTTAAGCTCGAATGCCATACTCTTTTTTTCTACCCTTCGGACCTGCCCTAAAAGCTGAAATCCTCTCCAAGATAAAATTTTCTTGCTATTTCGCTACCAGCGATGAAATCCGGAATGCCCTCCACCAGGATACTCCCCTCGCTTACAATGTATGCTCTATCGCATACAGACAACGTTTCCCTTACATTATGGTCGGAGATCAGAATACCGATCCCTTTTTGCTTTAGTTTATAGATTATTTTTTGAATATCCGCAACAGCAAGAGGATCAATTCCTGCAAATGGCTCGTCAAGGAGAATATATTGCGGTGACGTCACCAAGGCTCGCGTAATCTCGACCCTTCTTCGTTCTCCTCCCGACAGAGAGTAAGCCATGCTTTTGGAAATGCCGGTCAGATCCAGCTCTCCCAACAAGTCTCGAAGACGTTTTTTCCTCTCCTGCTTATCTATATCCAAAAATTCCAGAATGGCCATTATATTGTCTTCTACCGACAACTTACGAAATATCGATGCTTCCTGGGGTAGATAATTAATTCCAAGCCGAGCCCTCCGGTACATCGGCATGCGACTGATATCCTGGCCTTCCAGATAAATAACTCCGCTGTCCGGCTGAATCAGACCCACAATCATGTAAAATGTTGTTGTTTTTCCTGCCCCATTCGGCCCCAAAAGACCGACCACCTCTCCCGGCCGTATCTCGATATCTACCCCATTTACGACGCGCCTCTCGCCGTATATCTTGCATAAGCCTTTCGCTTCTAAATTCCCCATTTACAATTGCCTAACCTATGCTCCCGAGGCCTCGTTCTATTTATTTTTTTTGTTCTTCTCGTCTGCATAAAATGTGGCTGAAACCCGGCCGCCTCCGGAACTCTCGACAATTCCCCGGTCTTCATCCAGAAGGACAACTATTTTTTCGCCCTTGATTAAATTATTTCCATCTTTCATAACCGGATTTCCCGTAACAATGATCTTCTGATCCGTGTTTAAATAAACCGCATTTTCTCCGGTAACGACCTTTGTACCCTGAGTGATTTTCACTTTCCCTTTGGCTTCAATCTTATCGATATCTCCGGACTCTGAATTGCCCTTCGAGAGTTTCCTATCCTTTTCATTGTCCTTGTAATAAAGGTAGATTTGATCGGCATTGATGACCTTGTCACCTTCCGTCGCGACAACATTCCCGCTGAAAATAGCCATTTTCTTTTCATTAAATGCTTCCAGGCGGTCTGAAACGATATGAATCTGCCCCCCTTTTTTGGCTTTAATCTCTTTCAGGGTATTTTTACTTTCCGCATAATGCCCGGATAAACCTATCAGAGTTACCAGGATGACAATGACCAGCGTTTTTCTCATTTATTGTCTCGTGTAGATCGCGCTGATCCGTTCATGCAGTTTGATTTTTTCCTCTTTTATCAAAAAAGTCATCCCTTTTCCCTTAATTGTAAGCTGCGAATTTTTGAATTCGACAGGTTCATCTGTGAATACCGTTCTATCCACATTGGAATAATTCAAATGGTCGGTCACCATTCGATCATTGGTATCTGTTACGAGTAGAACATCTCCGGAGATTTTTGCATTTTTGGAATCTGTATGAAAACATCCGGATTTTCCAGTCATGGTAATCATCTTACCGTCTGCACGAATAATCCTCATTTTGACATTATCAAAATAAGCGAGGTTTTCTTTTTTTACGTATTTAGCCGTATCAGCATTAATTTCCCACTTCCAATTGGCATCTCCCACTTCCGTATAATGGAAATTCCTGATCTGAAGATCGACATTATCGGGTATTATCTTCAAAATAGGGTCTTTTTTTTTCTTTTCACCGGAATGGAAAATCAGCCCCATAAAGATGACCACAATCAGAAAAAGAACTGAAAGAGCAAGTACTCGGGTTTTTTTCTTTTGAAAAATCGTTCGAATGCCTCGGAATAAGAAACTGGATTCTTTCATTTTTTTTCATCAATTGATGGCTATATATATCATTCGGCATGATTTATGTAAAGGCGTAGTTACAATCGCTGATAATCGGGTAAGAATGTGTCTTA
>DHHG01000224.1 GCA_002403175.1 Syntrophaceae bacterium UBA4778
TGGGGCTTAACCGCCAATATGAGGATATCGGCATTCCTGGCAGCAGCGGCACTATTTGGTATCGATTCTATCCCATATTCCATTTTCAGGTATTCGCGTCTCTCCCTGAGAATATCGGTGACGGTTATTTCTTCCGGCAATGCAAGGTGATTGGAAATAATCCCGTTTACGATTACCTCTCCCATTTTGCCTCCGCCCACGATAACTACTTTCCCCAACATAGATTAGATCCTCCTGATGCATTGTGCGCATTTTGAACAGCCGTGACATTCCGTTTCTGACCAGAAATTTTCAGATTACTGATTCGTAATTCGATGATTCTTCTCGCATTCTGCTCAAACTGTCAATAAAAATCCGTATTCATGAGTTCCCGTTCTATCACCCGATTCTACGACCATACCCTTACCAGATTTTCATTTTCAAATCAGATTAGCAGCTGATTGCTCACACCAATTCGGGATAGTACCGTAAATATATAAAAAAATCAGGAGGAGGAACCTACATGAAAATGGTTTTCGGTTTGGTCGCATGTACATTGGGGTTAATTTTCTTATTGGCCGGCAATGCAGGTGCGCTCCCTTATACCCATACCTTCAAAGCCGGTTATGGATTGGAGCCGGGCTTCGCACCCCCGGACGGATATCTCGATGCCCCCTGCGGGTTTGAAAATCCGATCTGGAAGGATGGTGATATTCGATTCGGGCACGATAAGAAAAGAGGTCATGAGTTTACATTCAAGCACAATCACAAGCGGTATATGCAGTTTGCAGATCATCGGTATGGCAAGGAGAACGATTCCGTTTTCCATATGCCTTCAGAACAGCCATTCCGCTACATGCATGAATTCAAACACGACGATTTTTTTGGTAAACATGAATTTCACAGCAAAAAACATATTCGATTCGATGAGGATTGCGACTTTTCTGACCGAGATGGAATGGTATCCTGGAAGAATCATGAATACAATGATGGTCATATGAAGCTGGACGGAGATAAGTGGTTCAGACATTGCGATTTGAATGGTCCTGTTGGGTCAGACAATGCACCAGTTCCGGAGCCTGCAACGATTCTCTTGATAGGATCAGGATTGCTTTCAGCGATCGGATTCAGAAGAAGAAAGTAATCCACACATCTCTACTGTGAAGGGGCGGGGCAATCATGCTTCGCCTCTTTTTTTTTGGATACAGAATCCGGATATATCCTGGCAAGCTGATTCCGCACAGTATGCTGAACCAATTTGCCGATGGAAAAAGGAATTCACATAAAAACTTGACTTTTAGAGCCCCTGAAAGTATTTTCACAGTATTTCAAACAGTTACGGAGGGGTTTCGTATGTTCATTCCGGCTAATTTCATTCATGCTTTGGCGACCATTCTCAACTTTGCCCTTAATCTTTATATGTGGGTCATTGTTGTCAGGGCCTTGATTTCCTGGGTCAGTCCCGACCCGTACAATCCGATTGTTCAATTTCTTTACCGGGTCACCGAACCCGTTCTCTATCCCATCAGAAAAAGGCTTCCTTTTGGACAACTTGGGATCGATTTCTCGCCGATTATCGTCATCATGGTTATCATATTTTTGCAATATTTCCTGGTAGCAACCCTGCAGGATATCGCCTTCCGTATGAAAGGTTGAAAAAGCGGATTTCCGGATGTTTTCAATAAAAGAATCAGAGGACGGCATTTCATTCAGTATCAAGGTTCTGCCCAGATCTTCGCGATGTGAGATCGCGGGAATACAGGATGATACCCTGAAAATCAAGATCACGGCCCCTCCCGTCGAAGGCCTCGCCAATGAGGAATGCATCCGATTTCTTTCCAAGCAGCTCAGCATCAGCAAATCCAGGATAAGGATAGTATCGGGACACCAATCAAGAAAGAAGATAGTCCATGTATCGGGGTTGACAAAAGAGGAGTTAGCATCCAGAATCCCCGATATCGCCTTCTGAAGATTATCCTTTTCGGGATAGGCAAGTTATGAACATGAATGATCAGAAAAAAGAAATAACCCATTCAGCCCCAAAAACTGCTTCCGTTAAGAAAACGCTCACGATAGCAACAGCTATCATGGTCGGCTCCGTTTTTCTGAGTCGCGTCATGGGACTGATCCGGGAGCAGGTCATTGCAATTCATGGTGGAACAAGTTTCGAGATTGATGCGTATGTTACGGCATTCCTGATACCGGAGATCCTGAATCATTTCCTGGCCGGGGGCTTCCTTTCGGTAACGTTCATTCCCATATACCAGAAATACATGCTTGCCAAAGATAATCGGGGGGCATCCAGGTGCTTTTCTAACCTGATGACGACGGGCTCCCTGCTTTTCTGTATTATGATTCCTCTGACTATTTACTATACACCGGAATTACTGGGATTCATGGGCGCAAATATTTCCATTCCCGAAAGAAGAGAAATAACGATTCGCTTAACCCGGATAATTTTACCGGCGCAGATTCTTTTTTATTGGGGGGCTTTCCTGTCTGCCGTCCAAATGGCCAATCAGCGTTTTTTCTATCCGGCCCTTGCTCCTCTGATTTATAATCTCGGCATCATTGCTGGTGGTATCTTCCTTGGTCCCAAGCTGGGGGTCGAGGGATTTGCCTGGGGGGTTCTGGGAGGAGCATTGATCGGTAATTTCATCATCCAAATTCCAGGAACGATCCGTGCGGGAATTAAATATAAACCCAGATTCGATCTGACCGATCCCGATCTCGTCAAGTATGTTAAATTGACGGTTCCCCTGGTTTTAGGATTGGGTTTGACCTTTTCCAACGAGGTCTTTTTCAGATTTTTCGGTTCTTTTCTGGGAGAAGGAGGAACGGCAAGCCTTAATTATGCACTTCGGACGATGATGATGGTTGTCGCTGTCTTCGGTCAAGCCTCGGGGGTTGCTTTTTTTCCGTTCATCTCCCGACTTGCAGTAGAGAAGGAGTTCGAGAAAATGACTTCTCTGCTCAATTCCGTTCTGACGCAATTGATCCTTTACATCATTCCGATAACGGGTATTATGATTGTTCTGTCTCCCCAGATCATCAGTTTGCTTTTTCAGCATGGTAATTTCAGCGCACGGTCCACGGCGGCAACCGCTCCGATTTTGTCGGTCTATCTTCTGGGAGCATTCGGTTTTTCTGCGGTTATGATAATTGCACGCAGTTTTTACGCTATGCAGAATACAATGCTGCCCATGATCGTGAGCACGTTTACAGCCGTGCTGAGTTTGCCTCTGTACTGGTTTTTTTCAAAGGTTTTGGGAGCATCGGGCATAGCATGGGCTGCCGTTATCAGCATGACTGCACAGTTTTTGATCCTGTATTCTATCTGGTTCAGAAAATACCGGGAGCATAAATCAACAAAGGCGTTGATTCGCGTATTCATGAAAGCGCTCGCAATCACGCTTGCCGGTACCGTTTGCTGCTGGGCAATCAAGATAATGATAGGACCCATGATGGCCGGAAGCGGAGCTATGATAGTGAACTTGCTCACAATAACGGCTGCCGGGCTACCCTCCCTCCTTCTGATATTTTATGCATATGAAATAATGGGTCTTCAGAATTTTAAAAATTCTCTAAAAACCTTGTTAAGACGCTAAAGATCGGAAATAAGGACGTCAACTTGTAAAAACATCAAGACTGTGGTTATCTTCTCTTCAGATAATCACCTGAAACGATAAACCAGTGTCAGCTCGATCATGAATTCAGATTATTATAAAATACTGGGAATTTCCCGTTCTGCAGATGAGGATGAGATCAAGAAAGCTTACCGCAAGCTCGCTTTAAAATATCATCCGGACAGAAATCCGGGCAACCGAAGATCCGAGGAACATTTTAAAAAAATTGCGGAGGCTTATGCAGTTCTCATTGATGAAAAAAAACGCCGCGATTACGATCAGTTGGGACAAGATAATTTTCACGGTCATACTGGATCCGGGGGTGGTTTCCAATACAGAAAGGAAGATATCTTTCAGGATATGTTTCGAAATCCCCATAGCTCCGATTTTTTCAGCGAGCTGGAGAAGGAGTTTCAAAGGCAGGGTTTCAGATTCAACGAAACTTTCTTCAATGATTTGTTCACCCGAAAGCAGGGTATTTTCTTTGGTAGTATCTACTTCAGCAATCAGGCCGGGGGCAGGCTATACACATTCGGAAATAAAAATTCACCCGAAATTCGAAATTTCGGCCGAAGGGCGGAGGATATGGTCAGACCGGTTGCAGCCGCCGGTCTTTTGAAGGTCATCAAAGGTATCAGGAGGGCATTGAAAGGACTTTCCACATTTGTATCGTCTCCGGTATCCCAATTGAAATCCAGAAAAGGACGGGATCTCTCGTATGAAATCAGGATTTCGAGAAAGGAGGCCATCCTCGGCAAGGAGATCCTGTTTTCATTTAATCGGGGGACACAGGTGGAAAAACTGGTGGTTAGAATACCAGCCGGAATTGAAAACGGTACCCGCTTGCGATTGACCGGCATGGGCCTAAGAGGGGGAAACAAGCAGGAACCAGGAAACCTGTATCTGGAAATTAAAGTTATCTAATAGGATTGAAAACGACCATTGCGCAGGTCTTTTTTGTTTGACTTACCTGCTCCAGAAATGATAGTCAGGTCTTCCGTTTGAAGGATACTTAACAATGCTTGATATCAAATACCTAAAAGACAACATCGATCTCATCAAAAAAAAGATGAGCGAGCGCGGCCAGCAGATCGATTTCGATTATTTCATTCAGTTGGATTCTACGCGGCGGAGCATTCTCCAGGAGGTCGAGAACCTCAGGGGGGAACGCAACAGGGTTTCCAAAGAAATCGGGCAAAAGAAGGCGCGCAAAGAAGATGCAGCCGATCTGATTGCCGAAATGGGGAAGGTTTCCGATCGGATAAAAGAACTCGACGAATCGCTGAAAAAAACGGAGCAGGATCTGCAGTCCTTTGTAATGACGGTCCCCAATGTACCCCATCCTTCGGTTGTGACCGGGAGCGGTTCGGAAGACAACCCGGTTATCAGGATGTGGGGAGAGAAACCGCAATTCGATTTTACGCCTAAACCCCATTGGGAACTCGGAGAGAGCCTGGGCATTCTCGATTTCGCCAGAGGCGCCAAAATTGCCGGAGCAAGATTCACATTATATTGGTCCATGGGGGCGAAGCTGGAACGAGCTCTCATCAATTTCATGCTGGATCTCCACACGACCGTGCACGGCTATACCGAAGTGTTGACGCCATTCATGGCCAACAGCACCAGCATGACCGGAACGGGCCAATTGCCGAAATTCGCCGAGGACCTCTTCAAAATCGAAGGGATGGATTATTATCTGATTCCGACAGCAGAGGTGCCTGTTACCAATATTCACCAGGGTGAAATCCTGAATGAAAAGGATCTCCCGCGATATTATGTTGCGTATTCTCCATGCTTTCGCGCAGAGGCGGGATCGTACGGGAAAGACACTCGCGGTTTGATCCGCCAGCATCAGTTTAATAAGGTTGAGATGGTTAAGTTTTCCAAACCTGAAAACTCATATGATGAGCTGGAAAAACTGACCTTGAATGCCGAAGAGATCCTGAAAAGATTGGGGATACATTATCGAACCGTTGCCCTGTGTACGGGGGATCTCGGCTTTTCATCAGCAAAAACATACGATCTCGAAGCCTGGTTGCCCGGTCAGAATACCTATCGGGAGATATCGTCCTGCAGCAACTTTGAAGACTTCCAAGCCAGAAGGGCCGGCATCCGGTTCCGACGTGAGGAAAACTCCAAAGTTGAATTCGTCCATACATTGAACGGATCCGGTCTTGCTGTGGGGAGAACTCTGGTTGCCATTCTGGAAAATTATCAGCAAAATGACGGGAGCATTCTGATTCCTGAAGCATTAAAACCATACATGAAAGGGATTGACAGGATAACTCCGGCAAGTTAAATGATTTGGGATTTCGAATCTCAAATTTAAAAATTACATGGAGGGATGGCCGAGTGGTCTATGGCGGCGGTCTTGAAAACCGTTGACCGAAAGGTTCGCGGGTTCGAATCCTGCTCCCTCCGCCAGATTATTACCAAGCATCCGTTCAGAGCTGGTTAAGACAACGAGCCAGAACTCAGAATGATTGCCAATTATAATATTGATTTTTTTTGCGGAGAGATGGCTGAGNNAGCGATCGCCTGCTAAGCGATTGTACGCCCATAAAAGGTGTACCGCGGGTTCGAATCCCGCTCTCTCCGCCATTTCAAAAACTGAAGGTCCTTTCAGGACCTGTAGATACTTATGCCCTGCCGGCCACCAAAGCAGGGTTCTTTTTTTTGTTAATGATTCTCCTTTTTCTGCCGATATTGAAGGTAACAGAAAGATATCCGACTGATTGGAGGAATTTTTATGAAGGTTGTTTCCAGAGAAATTACCGATGCCGCAGCTATTGAAAAGGCAAATCGGATAAAGCCGAACCCGTCTGCCTCCTTTCAGGAAGTACTTCAAAGCGCCCAGGGCTTGTCTTCGTCGACTTCTGCCGGAGAAATTAAGTTTCCTCCCGTGATCGAGATTCCGATCATTCCCGTCGAAGCAAATCAAGAAATGGCTAATAGGCAAGTTGTCGTACAGATTGAAAATTTGCTGAGCCTTCTAGAAGATTACCAACAGAAAATGGAAGATTCCGCGATTTCCCTGAAGGAAGTCTATCCTCTGATTGAAAGACTGGAGAGCGAAAACAAAAAACTCCGCCCGATCCTTGAGACATTACCGGATGGAACGCTCAAGGAAATTCTTAACAGCGCCATGGTAACCTCTTCGGTTGAGGTCATCAAATATAATCGGGGCGATTATCTCTGAGATATTTGGACTCGCATTCAGGTTAAGAATCTTCACGCTGAATGTTGAAAATTTTACCCCCCAGAAGATAATTTAATCTCTTATCCATTTTTAAAAACTTTATGGAAACATACTCCACTTCCTGTTTTTTCCCCATGTAAGGCGACCAGGCTCTTAGAACATCCGCTTCCGTATCGAATTTTTCCCCATCGATAATGATAGAAAATTGTAACCTCGTATGCGGCTTGATCGGATTTGCCTCACCGTGGCAAAGGAGGGCTCCTCCTATGGATATATCGATGATATTAAAGCGCTCCTCTCGAAGGTAAATAAGAAGATTCTGGTCCGAACTGGGCCTTACCCGAAAATGCATTCTCAGATTCTGAAGCTCGGCTCCGCTTTTCAACATCATCGTGATTGCATGAACTTTTTCCGACGAGGCCAGACGATAACTGATGAGATCTGTCATTTTTCCGAATACCCCGACCCTTCTCATCAAGCCTCCCTCTGTTTTGGCAAGATAGGTAATAGCCATTCCTCTATTGAGATAAAAACGAGTGAGGGGGGGATTGGTCTGAGAGAGGATGATCTTATTGTGTTCCGTTTCATAGATAACTGCACGCCGCACATCCGTTATTTCTTTGATGTAATCGGTCGTGACAACGATGTCTACTTTTAATCCGGGACGGAGATCGCGAAATTCATCTGAGTTCATAATTCACCTTACGTCAACAAACGGCTTCCCATACAAATTTATCTTTACTGACTCTTCCTGAGCTTTTCAATCAATATTATCATATGCCCATCGGAAAAGAGTAAATCCGGATCTAAGGTTTTTCGTACCTATTTTTCAGGTTTTTCAAAGCCATAAATCAGGAAATTATCAATATACCCATGTTCCTGCGCGTATATGATGATGGGAAATGTAAGATAATTTTTTGGAAAGGAGAGATCCATGTCCAACGAAAGCACCCCGAGAGGCGGAAATGGCAGGTCAACCATGGATCAAGCTAAGGCGAAGGTCCAGGAAAAAGCCAAATCGATTTTCTCTGACGGGAAAGGCCAATTATCGGATAGCCTTGGAGGTATAGCACAAGCATTTC
>DHHG01000240.1 GCA_002403175.1 Syntrophaceae bacterium UBA4778
ATAAAGATCATCGCGAAACCTGATGGCCAGCGGCGCCCACCTCAGGACGCCGTCGCTATCCGGGAAGGCATTGAAATATCCCGAACCTTGAGCTGCGTCGGAGATGGTAGATATGTTCGGTACAACGGCATAGGCGGCAATGAGGCGCGATGTATCAGGCTTACTCCTGTATTGAACGGCCGGATACTTGGAAACAGAAATTTTCTCGGCTGCCTGACGTATATCTTCTTCCGTCAGGTGAGGGGCGTTTTCTTTCACGGTATGAAAAAAATATCCCAGGGTGATATTGTCACTTTTTTTAATTGCCTCCGCGAGGGTGGAATCCATATCGGCTTTTCTGCTCTCGTTTTGGAGAAGCATCGATAATCTTTTCTCGGCAAGTCCGATCCGTGCCGCCTCTCTGGAAAAATCAGCGAGGCTCTTTTGCCAGGCCTGGTTATCAGGTTCCGAAAAGACAACATCAAAGCCTACTGCTTTTGCGCCGTTTTGCTTCAGCGTGTTTACGAGATTGGCGATGATCGCCCTGGACCAGGGCCATCTCCCCAATTCGCTTAAACTCTTCTCATCGATCGCGGCGATTACGACCTCGCCGCCGGGTTTTCTATCCCCCCGTGAAGCCATCCTGAGATCGTACATTTTTAATTCCATGAACCTCAAGAATGAAAAATCCAGGAAATAGAGAAAAACGATTCCAAGGATAATAATCAAACCGATCTTGAGAGGCGATATGGAAAGGAACTTTTTGAATCGGGTATTCATCTCGACATCTCCTTGGGAAGGATCGTATGGAAACCTCTCCGGAATGTCAATATCCTGTATCAGAATAGCTGTTTTGAGCAGGATAAAATCTTGACAAAGCAATCATTTGCATTTATAAAAAACCCTCTTTCAGGCCACCGTAGCTCAGTTGGTAGAGCAAGCGATTCGTAATCGCTAGGTCAGGAGTTCGAATCTCCTCGGTGGCTCCACTTCTCCATTGGAAAATGAGATCCTGGGCCAAATCGAAAGGGACTTTTGGCAACAGCAGAGTCCGTGAACCATCTTCATAATTCTTCCATTGTAAAAGCGACCACCTGATCGATCTCATCCGTGTCGCTGAAAATCATGCATAGACGGTCCACCCCCAAGGCAGCTCCTGCTGATTCGGGCATATCCTGAAGACAGCTCAGAAATTTTTCCGCATCTGGGTAAACCGTTTTCCCGCAAGCCTCGCGATAGCGCTGTTCCTGGGAAAAACGCATTCGTTGTTCTTCGGGATCCGTCAGCTCCGAAAAGGCATTTACCAGTTCCACCCCGTCGATATATAATTCAAATCTTTCCGCGACGGTCGGATCTCTTCTGCTTTTACGGGCAAGTGCTCCAAGGGAAACAGGGTAGTCGTAAAGGAAAGCCGGTTTTAGCCTGCCCAGATTCGGTTCTATCTCAAAGGCCATGATTTCATTAAACGTGTTTTCTTTCAGTGCCTTTTCCATGGGGACCGATGTATATCGCTGGAAAGCCTCTTCGACCGATATCCTTTCCCAGGGGGGCGATAGTTGGATTTCTTTTCCGGGGAAACGGATCGTGTCGGCTCCGAATACGTTCTGGGATATGGACACCAGAAGATCCTCGCACTCGCGCATCAACTCAAAATAATCGATTCCGGATCTATACCATTCCAGCATCGTGAATTCCGGAAGATGCCTGTTTCCGCGTTCCGCGTTGCGGAAGCACTTACAGATCTGGAATATTCTGGGATAACCTGCGGCGAGCAATCGTTTCATGCATAACTCAGGCGACGTATGCAGGAACCAGCTTTCTGTCGGGATGGCATCAATGTGGGATTCAGGAGCGGGCGCAGGTATGCGGATAGGAGTGTCGATCTCCAGATAATCGCGGCCTATAAAGAAATCCCGGATCGTTTGAATGATCCGGGATCGTATTTTAAGAGTTTTAAACTTTCCCGCTAAAATTTCATTTTCTTTCATTTAAATAGGTCAATACAGCCAAAGGTCGTTTCCCAGTTTCACGGCCGTTTGTGAGCGGCAATAGAAAGGCGGAAGAAACCGTGAACTGGAAACCGGCGGCTGTTTTTAATCAGTCTTTTACCCTGGTCAGATATTCACCGGATCTGGTATCGACCTTTATTTTTTCACCTTCTTCGACAAAAGGCGGAACCAGGATCTTGTATCCGGTTTCGAGAATAACCGGCTTGTAATTACCGGAAACCGAATCTCCCTTTGCCCAGGGATCTGCCTTTTCAACTCTCAGGTCAACCGTATTGGGGAGGGTTAAATCAATAGGTCTATCTTCGAACAAAAGGACTTCCACCTCGATATTGTCGATCATGAAATTTTTATTATCGCCGACTTGATCTTCCGACATATAAATCTGCTCATAGGTTTCGTTGTCCATGAAGCAGTACTGATTATCTTCCTTGTAAAGGAATTGCATCTTCTTGGATTGCAGATCTGCCTGTTCAAAGGTGTCTACTTCCCGGAAGGTGCGCTCAAACTGGGAGCCGGTAATCATGTTCTTCAGTTTGCAACGGTAAAGGGACTGGCCTTTGCCCGGTTTCACAAAATTAAATTCGGTAATGACATAAGGCTCCCCGTCCATTTTTAGACGCAGCCCTTTCCTCAAGTCGCTCGCAGTATACATATGGTTCTCCTGTTCAATTTCTGCAGGCCGATTCTGTCTTATCTCATTGGGGCAAGGAGGATAAAAAGTTTCCTGAACAGCCTACCGGATATTCGATTCCTTTCAGATGAAGGCATGGATCATTTAAGAAAGCGAATTTATTTGCATTCTGTAACATAAATCAAATGATCTTGAAACAAGAAAATTCTCTTTTTCTACTTCTATGCAAAATCAAAAATAAAATCTATCTTTTCTCTTGACAAAGCAGGCAGAATCATGATCTTTAGAAAGACATATCGTGAGAGGAATTATTTTAATCATGGACAGACCAATAAGCTTTAATTTCTGGTTTAGCTTTTATTATTATTTTTACGCACCGGTCTGCCCATCGGTTAGGAGGACTTAGGGAAAGGTAATAAAAACTAAGCCATGGGTAGACGGAGCGCTAACCATGGCTTTTTTGTTTTTAAGGGCCATGGCGAATCGAAACCATGGCCCTTTTTGCATGGAGGCTAAAATGATTATTGTTATGAAGAGGAATGCGACCCAGGAACAGATTGATCATGTTATTGAATGGATTGAATCCGTAGGATACAAACCCCATCCTTCCTTTGGCGTTGAGAGGACGATTATCGGCGCTTTGGGGGATGATAGAGGGAAGGCGCAGTTGAAAGCCGCCGAGCACTTGCCGGGGGTCGAGAAAACGGTTCCAATTTTGAAACCGTACAAACTCGCCGGTCGCGAAGTCACAGCAGGAAACACGGTTATCCGTGTGGGCGATGTCGAAATTGGAAGCGGTCAGTTCATAATCATGGCGGGTCCCTGCTCGATTGAGAGTGAGGAACAGCTGATGGAATGTGCCTATATCGCCAAAAAAGGAGGAGCGCACATACTGAGAGCCGGTGCTTTCAAGCCCAGAACCTCCCCCTATAGCTTTCAGGGAATGGAAGAGGAAGGGCTGAAACTGCTCAAAAAGGCGGGCGAAAGTTCCGGGATTCCGGTTGTCACCGAGGTCCTCAATACGATCGATGTCGACCTGGTGGAGGAATATGCCGATATTCTTCAGATTGGCGCCAGGAATGTTCAGAATTTCGCGCTTCTGAAGAAAGTAGGGCAGGCCAGAAAGCCTGTAGTTCTTAAACGCGGCATGATGACCACGATCGAGGAGCTGCTCATGTCCGCCGAATACATCCTTTCTTCGGGCAATCCGAATGTCATTCTGTGCGAAAGGGGAATCCGGACTTTCGAAACGCTTACACGAAACACCCTCGATATCAGCGCCGTTCCCGTCCTCAAAGAGTTGACGCACCTGCCCGTGATTGTCGATCCGAGCCATGCAGCGGGAAACTGGAAATATGTTCTGCCCCTTTCCCGGGCGGCCGTCGCGGTCGGAGCGGACGGACTCATGATCGAAGTTCATCCCGATCCGGAAAGAGCCTTTTCAGATGGCGCGCAATCGCTGAAACCCGAAAAATTCTATCGATTGGCCGATGAAGTGCGTATTCTCGAGAAGACGATGAGATCGGAAATCGAGGTGGAATAATGAAAAAAATAAAGGTCCACCTGGATAAGAAGCTGACCAATTCTTATGATATCTGTATCGGAAGCGATATTTTGGATCGCGCTGCGCTGATCATGTTAAAGAATAACTGGGCCTTCCGGTATGTCGTGCTGACGGATGAAAATGTTTCCGCTTTGCATGGAGAACGGGTTCTTGGCGGTCTGCAACGATCCGGACTGAAAGCGGATTTGATCACCTTCCCCGCGGGAGAGGCCTCAAAGACGATTGACACGGCTTTGCAAATTGTACGAAAATTCCTTGAACTCGGCATCGACCGCAAGTGCGGATTGATCGCCCTTGGAGGAGGCGTGGTTGGAGACATTGCTGGATTCGTCGCGTCTATTTACATGAGATCGATTCCCTATGTTCAGATGCCGACCACATTGCTGGCCATGGTGGATTCCTCTATCGGCGGGAAAACAGGAATTGATTTCGGCCCGGGTAAAAATTTGCTGGGGACCTTCTATCAGCCGAAGGCAGTATTTATCGATATGGATTTTCTGAAAACGCTTCCTGATCGGGAATTTCGGATAGGACTTTCGGAAATCATCAAATACGGGATCATTGACGATTCGGAACTCTTTTCTCAACTGGAGAAAGAGGTAGCCTTGTTTGCGAATCGGAATCCTGATCTGTTTGAGCGTTTTATTTCGAAATCGGGTCGCATTAAAAAGGGGATTGTCGAGATCGATGAGAATGAACACGGTTTGAGACGTATCCTGAATTTCGGACATACCCTCGGGCATGCAATCGAAGCGGAATCGCAGTACCAGATTTCCCATGGGGATGCTGTTGCTATTGGAATGGTAGGGGCAGCCATGATTTCTGAAAAATTGAAATACCTGTCGGCATCAGAACGAAGCAGGATACAGTCTCTTATTCAATTAACCGGATTGCCTTCGCATCTGCCGGATGGCATCAGCCCTGAAGGGGTTTTGTCCAGAATGAAAATGGACAAGAAGAAGGAGGGGGATAAGGTCCATTTTGTCTTGATCAAAAGAATCGGGATACCGTTTGTCAATGGAAGTGTTCCCGATACTTTGATTCGTGAAACTTTGGAGGGCCTGAGAGCATGAAACAAATAGAATCGCTTCGAAAAGATATTCGGGAGAAGGATAGGGAAATTGTCAGGCTCCTGAATGAGAGGGCCGCTATTTCGCTCGATATAGGAAAAATCAAGTCTTCGCAGGGGCGTGAGATCTATGATCCTGCCCAGGAAAAAAAGGTCAGGGAGGGGATTATGGCCTTCAACGAGGGTCCCCTTGAAGACGAATCCCTGAATGGTATTTTCCGGGAGATTATCTCTGTTTCCAGGGCCCTTCAGGCCCCCCTGTCCATTGCCTATTTTGGTCCGGAGGCTTCCTTTACCCATGCCGCAGCACAGTCGCATTTCGGTGCAAGCGCGTCTTTTCAACCGTGTCCTTCAATCTCGGAAGTTTTTGATGAGACCGAGCGGGAAAAGGTTCACTGCGGGATTGTCCCGATAGAAAATTCGTCGGAAGGTTCCGTCAAGCAGACACTGGATCGCCTGGTAACCACTCCCCTGCAGATCCGGGCGGAAATATTCCTGAGGATCAGTCATTCGCTTCTCTCTATGCAGGAGGATTTATCCCGGATCAGGCGCGTTTATTCCCATCCGCAGGCATTGGCGCAATGCCGGATCTGGTTGCGGACCCATCTGCCGAGTGCCGAACTGATTGCCGCCGACAACACGGCTGCGGCCGCCCAGCGCGTTCGGGAAGAACCGGAGATAGCAGCAGCGGTAGGCAATGTACGTGCCGCATCGGTTTATCAGCTTAAGATCGTTATGGAAGGAATTGAGGACAATCCTTCCAATACGACCCGCTTTATCGTAATCGGAAAAGGGAATAACAGGCCGACCGGCAATGACAAGACCTCCATTCTTTTCAGCACAACCCACGCGCCCGGATCCTTGTACCGTGCACTGGAAACCCTCGCCAACGAGGAGATCAACATGAACCGGATCGAGTCGTATCCATCCAAAATGAGTCCGTGGAGCTATCTCTTCTTTGTCGATTTTGAAGGGCATCGGGAGGATATCAAGATTCTGCGCAGTCTGCAGGAACTTAAGCTGCATACGACCTTTACCAAGGTCCTTGGCTCGTACCCGAAAGGTGATGCGGTATGAAGATATGCGTTTCCGTAATGGCCGAAAATGTTCAGGCTGCGAAAGCCAAAATGAAAAAGGCTTTCTCGCTCGCAGATATGGTGGAATTGAGAATCGATCGGATCGGCAGTGAGAAGCTTGATGCGTTGCTTCAGTCGAAAGAGGGTACCATCCTGATAACAAATCGTAAAAAGGAGGAGGGCGGTTTTTTCAAGGGCAGCGAAGAGGAAAGGATTGCCGTTTTGAAAAGGGCCGTTTCACTCGGAGTCGATATCGTAGATATCGAACTGAGTTCCGGAGAGGCTGTTATCTCGGAAATCGCTTGTCACATCAAGGATGCCGGAGCCAGAACAAAACTTTTGGTTTCATATCACAATTTCAACGGTACGCCTTCGGACCGGTTGCTGAGGAATAAAGCAGAGGCTTGTGCTCGTGCTGGGGGGGATATGATTAAAATTGTTACCTTGGCGGATTCCATGGATGATAATCTGCGGATTTTGAAGCTGATTCCGGATTGCCACAAGAAAGGCAACGATGTGGTTGCCTTTTGCATGGGGGATGCCGGAAGGATAAGCCGGGTGGCTGCACCTCTTTTCGGGGCGCCTTTTACCTTCGCCTCGCTTGAAAAGGGATCCGAATCCGCTCCCGGTCAGATGACGGTTCAGGAATTAAAAAGCATTTTCGAACTGCTCCAAGGAAAATGAGGAAATAGGATGGAAAGTAATATTCAGGATATTTACGCCATTTTCGGAAGACCGATAGGCCACAGCCTTTCTCCGTTAATGCACAATGCCGCTTATCGGGAAATGGGGATCCGTGCCTGTTATATTCCCTTTGAGGTCAGCGATCTTCCCGATGCGGTAAAGGGCATGAAGGCGCTTGGCATCAAGGGGGCGAGCATCACGATTCCGTTCAAGACGGATATTATATCTTTGCTTGATGCCGTCGACGAAAACGCCCGCGCCATGGGGGCCGTCAACACAGTGATAAACCGGAACGGATATCTGTCGGGAACCAATACGGACTGGATCGGTTTGAGTCTGGCCTTGAAGGCGCATTACATGATTACCGGAAAAACATTTGCTATCCTTGGCTCCGGGGGTGCGGCGAGGGCTGCCGTATTTGCCGTTCTTCAGGGAGGAGGCAAACCCGTGATCGTTTTCCGGACGGAAGAACGGGCGAAGCATCTGGCTGAATCATTCAATTGCCGCATGATTCCTTTCGAAAAATTGGGAGAGCTTGAAGCCGACTGTCTGATTAATGTAACTCCGGTCGGGATGTATCCGGAGATCGGAGACTCTCCCGTTAATGAGAATATTTTATCCCGCTTCCGCTGGGTGATGGATACGATTTACAACCCCCTTGAGACGAAACTTCTGGCAGATGCACGAAAAGCGGGATGCAAGACCATTTCCGGCCTGGATATGTTTGTCCATCAGGGGGCGGAGCAGATAAAATTCTGGACCAATCTTGAACCGCCGCGCAGTCTGATGCGTCGTGTTGTCGCTGAAAATTTGAAACAGGATGTGAAGTCATGACCACAATGGAAATCAAACCGGCCGGCCGAATTGAGGCAAAGATTTGCGCGCCCGGTTCCAAAAGCTATACGCAAAGGGCCATTATCATTGCATCCCTTGCCGAGGGCGAATCACGCCTGAGTAATATTCTTGTTTCGGAAGACACAACCTATCTGATGGAAGCTCTTTCGAAATTAGGCGCATCGATCCGGAAAACGGAAAATTCAGGCGAAGAGGAATTGCTCATCAAGGGAACAGCGGGAAGGGCAGCAAAATCATCTGGTGCTTTGCATCTTGGGAACAACGGAACGGCCATGCGTTTTCTGACGACACTCACAGCCCTGGGAGAAGGCCGCTATTACCTGACGGGAGAACCCCGATTATGCGAAAGGCCGGTTTCCGCCCTTATTGAAGCACTTCAGACATTGGGAGTTGATGCTAAAAGTGAGCATTCAAACGGCTGTCCGCCTATCATCATCCATGCAAACGGGCTGGAAGGAGGGAAAGTCCGGTTGAAGGATATCGAAAGCAGCCAGTTTGTCTCTTCCCTTCTGATTGCCGCGCCCTATGCCCGCAAAGATCTGGAACTGATTTTGGAGGGAAATACCGTTTCCGCTCCCTATATAGAAATGACTGTTGAGGTCATGAAGCGATTCGGTGCTGAAGTTGTATCGGAAAGCGGGCTTCGGTATTTTGTGAGGAATGGGAAAAAATACAAAGGAACTTATTATCAAATCGAAGGGGACTTTTCCAGCGCATCGTATTTCTTCCTGGCGGCGGCCCTTTGCGGAGGACGAATTCGTGTTTCTAACCTCAATGCGTACTCAAAACAGGGAGACAGAGGGGTCCTGGATATCCTGGTGAATTTGGGTTGTTCCATTTTGCAGGGTGATAACTGGATGGAATTACAGGGAGGCATTTTGCGTTCCGGCGATCTTGTTATCGATATGGGAAATATGCCGGATATGGTCCCGACAGTTTCCGTCATGGCTGCTTTCCGTAAGGGGAGAACCCGAATTACCAACGCAGCACATCTCAGGATAAAGGAAAGCAATCGGCTCGAGGCTATGATCCATGAGCTGCATAAGATTGGTGCATCAGCAGAAGAAACGCCGGATGGTTTGATCGTCGACGGCGGGTGCGAACTGCATGGCGCAGAGATTGAAACTTACAACGACCACAGGATCGCTATGAGCTTTGCCGTTGCTGGACTTGTAGTACCCGGGATGAAAATCCGCAACAAGGAATGTGTCAGTAAATCGTTTCCTCGTTTCTGGGAGGAACTGGACAACATAGTAAAAGTAAATAGTGAATGGTGAATAGTGAAAGCGGCTGACGCTGCAGTGACGAGTGACAAGTAACAGGTGACAGGCGCAATGTCGCAGCGATTTAACCGGAGACTATCTTGTGAAGTTAGTCAGAAGTGAATAGTAGCAGAGCAACCATGTCCAAAAATGGTCCCAAAATGAAAAAAAATATCATTTTAATTGGTTATCGCTGTACTGGGAAGACAAGTGTCGGGAAAAAAATATCGGAAAGGCTCGAAATGCCTTTCTATGACACGGATGATCTGATAAAAAAGGAAACTGGGAAGACAATCCAGGAACTCGTAGCCGAAAAGGGATGGCCTTTTTTTCGGGATAAGGAAAGAGAGATTATTGATCGCCTCTCCGGCCTGCAGGGATGCGTCATTGCTCCTGGTGGAGGTGTGATCCGGGATGAGCGCAATGTGGCTGCTCTGGCGCGCCACGGCGTCTTCGTCTGGTTGCGGGCTGATGTAGGTACCATAGCAGCAAGGATGGCTGGTGACTGTGACAGTACGGGGCAGCGCCCGTCGCTCACCGGAGGTGATCCGATTGCGGAGATTGAGCAGGTGCTCCGGGAAAGGCTGCCCGATTATGAAAAGCTGGCCGATTTTTCAGTGGATACCTCCTCTGTTTCCATCGAGGCTGCGGCCGAGCGGATCAGCGATTTTATCCAGCAAAGTATTGAGGGAGAATCATGTCCGGAAGCACGATAGGTGTCTTGTTTAAAGTGACTACCTGGGGGGAATCCCACGGTGCGGCGCTTGGTGCCGTTGTTGACGGCTGTCCTCCCGGAATGGATATTTCTGCCCAGGATATTCAGACGGAACTGGACAGGAGATCCCCGGGAAATGCGGTATCCTCTACCACCCGCAAAGAACCTGATCAGGTTGAGATCTTATCGGGCATATTTGAAGGAAAGACGACGGGTACTCCTATTTGCATGATCATTCATAACCGGGACGTGCAAAGCCGGGCTTATGACGATTTACGCGATATTTTCAGGCCCGGTCACGGAGATTTCACTTATGCAAAAAAGTATGGTATCCGGGATCATCGCGGAGGCGGCAGGGCTTCCGGCCGGGAGACGGCGGGCAGGGTAGCCGCCGGTGCAATAGCCAAAAAAGTAATCGGGCAAAGCGGGATACGGGTTGCCGCATACACAATGGAGTTGGGAGGCATTGTTGCCCGGCGCTTATCCCTGGACCGTATTAACGACAATATTCTATATTGTCCCGATCCCGATGCTTCGGCCAAGATGGAAGCAAAGCTGGCGGATGCCAAAGAAAAAGGCGATTCGCTGGGAGGCATTGTAGAAATTCTCATTCAGGGGTGTCCCGCAGGACTTGGTGAACCCGTTTTTGACAAAATGGATGCCGATCTGGCAAAGGCTCTCATGAGTATCGGAACCGTGAAGGGGGTTGAGATCGGCGCGGGATTTGCGGTTTCCCGGATGATCGGGTCCGAATGTAATGATCCGATTGCCCCGGAAGGTTTTAAATCCAACGATGCAGGTGGAATTCTGGCCGGTATTACCAATGGTGAAGCTATCGTCATTCGGGTGGCTTGTAAACCAATTCCCTCTATTGAGATCAAACAGGAAACGATCGATACCGAGGGCAGATCGAAGGAAATTTCAATCAAAGGACGTCACGATGTTTCCGTAATTCCTCGTGTCATCCCGGTCTGTGAGGCGATGGCGAGTATCACGATAGCGGATCATTTGCTCCGGCAAAGAGCAATAAGCAAGAGCTGGATCTAGATTAGGTAAAAGATTAGAATGAACGATAAAAATAAATTTCCCATTGGAATTATCGGCGGCACGGGAGGTATCGGAAGGTGGTTCGCCAGTTTTTTTGAAAAGGACGGATTTCCGGTTCATGTATCGGGGCGCAAGTCGGGACTGCAATTTCCGGAAATGGCGGAGATCTGCCCGGTGGTGATTGTCGCAGTGCCGATCAGCGATACCGTTTCCGTTATTGAAAAGGTTGGTCCCTTCATCAAAGAAGGGAACCTTTTAATGGATATGACTTCACTGAAAGCAGAACCGGTAAATGCTATGCTGGGTTCATCAATTTCAGAGGTGATCGGTGTTCACCCCCTCTTCGGCCCTGATGTTGCGTCTCTTGGCGGACAGAATGTCATTCTCTGTCCCGGAAGGGGAGAAAAATGGATTTCCTGGTTGACCGGTATCCTTCAAAGGCATGGGGCGTGTATCACCATATCTTCCGCCGAGAAACATGATCATATGATGTCGCTGGTTCAGGCGTTGAATCACCTGAACACAATAGCATTTGGTCTGGCACTGCAGGAGTCGGGTGCGGATTCCGAGGAACTCGATAGATTTTCGACCCCGATCTTCAGGATGAAAAAGGGAATTATTGACAAGCTCTTCTCAAACAATCCAAAACTCTACGCGGAAATTATTTCGTTCAATCCCGAAAAAAAACAAATTCTTGATCTTTACATGAAAATTCTTTCTGAGCTCAAAAGGCTGATCGAACAGAATGACTCAGAAGGCATAACCAAACTGATTAAAAAATGAAACCGGTTTTTCATTCAACCAGGGATTATCATCTTTACGGTTTGCGAACACTGGGCTGGGAACTCACAGTGTGCAATACGCTTTCGACTGAGGGGAGCCCGTGCCGGAATATCCTTGCCAAAAACGGCTCCTATGGGCAGCTTCTGTATGATTTCCTCGGCCGCTTTATGCCGATCCAGGATTTCAGGCATATTATCGAAATAGGCGGCGGGTATGGTCACTTGATGAGAGATTTTTTAGGGATGCAACCGGGCCTGAGCGCTACAATGCTCGATCTTTCCCCTGTTCTTCTCGAAAAACAGAGGTGTACGCTTCATGAATACGGGGCCGAGTTTATCCATGCGGATTTTCTGGAAATCGATGCTTCACTGCTGCAGCGGTTTGATCTGGCTATTCTCAATGAGAATCTGGGAGATTTTCCGGCTATGCTCAATATCGGGCAGACATTTTTCGATTCTCATTCTGTTCTTGATGGAAATGCAGCTTTGAAATGTGTTCTTGATTTCTTTCAGCGTTATGAGCTGGACCGGCCCGCAGGTGAATCATTCAATTGCAATCTCGGAGCAATGGAAGCGGTCGAGAAAGTCTGCCGTAGCGGCATTCCGTACATCTTTTTGAGCGAACATAGTTGTGAGGCAGTTGTCCCGGAGCATTTGACTCCATTCCTCCGTATCGAGTCCTGTGGAAATCCGGAGAAGATAGGCCTTTACGGTCACGATGAATATACCCTTGCCTTTACTCCTCTACAGAAAATAGCCGAACAGCTCGGGTACAGGACGATTAGAGGTCCACTGGCCGATTTTATTGAAATTGCATTCACCGACAGGATTAAATTGGTTCTGAGGTCCCGATTGAGCTCGAATGATGAGCAGGAAATTATCAGGCACTTCATCGAGGATCTCTATAAATATGAGTATCTGATTTTGATTAAAGAGGCTGGCCGTCAGGCATTTTAATAAAGTGCAGGGAGGCTCTGCCGATTGGGCTATAATGAGCGATCATGACAATACAAATAGAGTGCATACGTTGCGGCCGATGCTGCCTTGCCGACCTGATCGCCTATGTGAGTGAGGACGATAGAAAGAGGTGGAACGACGAAGGAAGGCTCGATATCCTCAAAATTGTGGAAAATGAAAAAGGGGTGTGGGCGGGAGATCGCCTCGTTTCGGCAGAAACGGGCAAGTCCCTTCATGGTTGCCCTTTTTACTGCTTTGACGGAAATAACTTTGGTTGCTCTATTTATGAAACAAGGCCGGGGATATGTCGCAATTATCAACCTGCCGCATCTGAAATATGCTCTCAATTCAATCGGAAACTCCGGAAATAATCAGTTTTCACGTATCGGCATCTCGCTACTGAATCGGATTTTACAGCAAGCTAAATTGCAATCAACTGTCGGCTTTTAGGTTCCGGATGGAGCTTTTCAATTCCATCAGGACTTGGTCCATGCTCGCGCATTTGCGAAAGATTACCGTGAGATAATTGTTCAGGGCAGCCCGGCTGCCCGTTAACTTTTCGTAGCTATCGCACAAATTCCATAACACATCGTCATTATAGCTTTGATTATTATTCGAAATCATATTGTCTCCATGCCGATTTTGTGAGATCTTGCTTTTCAATTGTTTGAGATTCAATTCTGTATGAGCAATGTATATACCAGCTCCGTTTTGATATGTAAGTGCCCGTAATTTAAACTTATCAGATCAATTCGGTTGATAGCATTGAAGGGTTTGCCATACAGCATTGAATGGGTGATTCGCTTTGTTATTGGAATAGTTATCTATTTGGCGAAGGAAAAATCCTTCAGACTTCAAACCATTTCAGGACAGGAGCTCTCAATGATTGCTGAACTTAAAAAAGGTGTTTACTGGGTGGGGGTTGTTGATTGGGGATTAAGGCATTTTCATGGGCATGAATTGTCGACTCATCGTGGGTCGACCTATAATTCCTATTTGATTGTTGATGAAAAGATTGTTTTGGTGGATACGGTTTGGGGGCCTTTCCAGGAACAGTTGATCGAAAATATAAGGCAGATTGTTGATCCGTCCAGAATAGATATGGTCGTTGCCAATCATGCGGAAACGGATCATTCAGGTGCCCTCCCTGCCATCATGAGACAATGTCCTAATGCGACCGTAATTGTTTCAAAACGTGGCGAGGAAAGCATTGAAGGGCATTATCATCAGCCATGGAATTTCCGCTCGGTCAAGACAGGGGAGAAAATCAATATCGGAAAGAATGATCTGATTTTTATCGAGGCCACGATGCTTCATTGGCCCGACAGCATGTTCACCTATGTCTCGGGGCACAATCTCCTCCTTTCCAATGATGCCTTCGGGCAGCATTATGCGACGGATTTCCGCTTCAATGATGAAGTCGATCAGGGGGAATTGTATACAGAAGCGCTTAAGTATTATGCCAATATCCTGACACCCTTCAGCGAGCTGGTCCTTAAAAAAATCGATGAGCTCCTCGCGTTAAATCTTCCGGTCGACATGATATGCCCGAGTCATGGCATTATCTGGCGCCGGGATGCGCTGCAAATCGTCCAAAAGTATCAGAAGTGGGCAAGCCAGGTTCCGGAGAAATCGGCGGTTATTCTCTATGATACGATGTGGGAGGGTACAAGACATATGGCCGAAGCCATCGGGGAAGGATTGGCTTCAGAAGGGATCCCGTACAAAATATTTCACGTAGCCGTTTCGGACCGTAATGATGTTATAACAGAGGTATTTAAATCGAAAGCAGTGATCGTTGGCTCTCCAACCCTGAATCAGGGGGTACTCCCCACGATCGCCCCCATTCTGGAGGACCTCAGGGGATTACGCTTCAAAAACAAGATCGGGGGCGCCTTCGGAACCTATGGCTGGAGTGGCGAATCGGTTAAGCTGATCGAAGAATGTTTGAATAGATTCAAGATTCCGGTCGCCAGCCCCGGGATCCGAGCCAAATGGCAACCAAAACCAACTGATCTGAAAGCATGTGTGGAATACGGTAAAACAATTGCCACGTCGATCCGGGAGGCGTAAATCTTCAGTTTGAGGGACGGTCTCTCTCTGGGGCCGTCCTTTTTTTTCTTAAAAAATCGAATAAATTGTAATATACAGTCCGGAAAACATGGAAATGGATTGAAATATCTACGGGAGAGTTTTCCCCATAATGATTTTTATAGAACGAATAAAAAAAATATGGACG
>DHHG01000012.1:0-1078 GCA_002403175.1 Syntrophaceae bacterium UBA4778
TGGAAAAATTCGGCAGGGTCCGCGTTTATGACTGGGCAAGCGAGTTCAATCACCAGATTCCCGGTTGGCATGAAGAACGCAAACAGGCTATGAACCAGGACCTGATCCGAAAAATGGAGATATGGAACCGGGAAGAGCACTTCGACGTGATTTTTACTTATCTATCTGGTGAAATAGTATCGCCTGAAACGGTCGCATCCATGCGCCGTTTCGGGGCACCGATGGTCAATCTGGCTTTAAATGATAAAGAGCTGTTTGTTGGGAAGGTCAGAAAAGGCCTGTCCATGGGAGCAAGAGACATCTGCCGGTTTTACGATATATGCTGGACCAGTACCGAGGACTCCCTCAAAAAATATTGTGTGGAAGGCGCTTTGCCCATCTATCTTCCGGAAGGCGCAAATCCGGAAATGCACCGCCCCTATGAGGCTGAAAAAATATTCGATGTTTCTTTTGTCGGGCAATATTACGGAAATCGGCCTGCAATCATAAAAGAGCTGAAACAGAGAGGAATTCGCGTGGAGGCGTTCGGTTTTGGCTGGCCGAATGGCCCCCTGTCTTTGGAGGACATGGTCAAACTCTATTCCAGAAGCAAAATCAATCTCGGATTCGGTGGCGTGATCGGGCATAAAGACACATATTGCCTTAAAGGAAGAGATTTTGAAATTCCTATGAGCGGAGGTCTTTACTTAACTGAAGATCATCCGGAATTAAGGCGCTTTTTCAAACCGGACAAAGAAATCGTAACCTATACGAATGTTGACGACCTGGTGGAAAAAATCCGGTATTTGCTTTCTAATCCGGAAAAGGCGGAAGAGATCAGAAAAGCAGGCTACGAGAGAGCCCGAAATGAGCATTCCTGGGAATTGAGGTTTGAAAAAATATTCCAGCTCATGAATCTGATTACCCCATCACCCCACTTTTCATAGGTAAGGAAGGAAATGCGTTGTGCAATATTCACTTGACAGGCTCCTTCCATTGAATGACAATCCGCGAGTTTATTTCCAGCCATACGAATGGATACGAATCAATCGTTGTAAGGAGAGATTAAAATGAAGAAGGCCTTTATTACAGGCATCAC
>DHHG01000012.1:1250-3723 GCA_002403175.1 Syntrophaceae bacterium UBA4778
TGGGAGCGCAAAGCCATGTCCGGGTAAGCTTTGATATGCCCGAGTTCACGGGGGATATTACCGGACTCGGGACATTGCGACTCCTCGAAGCCATTCGTAAAACCGGCATAAAGACAAAATTCTATCAGGCATCGTCCAGTGAGATGTTCGGTGCGGCACCTCCACCGCAGGATGAAACCACGGTTTTCCAGCCCCAAAGCCCTTATGCGGCAGCCAAGGTCTATGCCTATTACATCGCCAAAAATTATCGAATGGCATATAATATCTTTGCCTGCAATGGCATCCTATTCAATCATGAATCTCCCCGTCGCGGAGAAACGTTCGTTACCCGAAAAATAACCCGGGCAGCGACACGCATTAAGCTTGGGCTCCAGAAGAAGCTCTATCTTGGCAATCTCGAAGCCAAAAGAGATTGGGGTTACGCCGGGGATTATGTTGAAGCGATGTGGACGATGCTTCAGCAGGATGCTCCTGATGACTATGTGATTGCGACAGGCGAAAGTCATTCCGTGCGGGAGTTTGCCGAACTGGTCTTTGCCAAATTGGATCTGGATCTGAAAGATTATCTGGAAATCGACCCCCGATATTTTCGGCCCACGGAAGTAGATGCCCTATGCGGCAATCCCGCCAAGGCCAGAAAGAAATTACAATGGGAGCCCAAGTGCAGTTTCGATAGTTTGGTTGAGATCATGACCCAGGCCGATCTCGAAGTCGCAAAGAAAGAAAAGGCCCTGATCGATGCCGGCTTTAATCCTTGTACGAAAGAACTTTCATAGGAATGATAATGAAGCTGAGAAAAGATTCCAGAATCTATGTTAGTGGGCATACCGGGATGGTTGGAGCTGCCCTGGTCAGGTTACTTGAGAAAAAGAAATACAATTCTCTTCTTCTCAAAACGAGCCGGGCACTCGATCTGAGGAGACAATCCGATGTAGAATCCTTCTTTCGCAAAGAGAGGCCGGAATATGTCTTCGCGGTTGCAGCAAGGGTCGGTGGTATTCAGGCCAATATTCGCAGGCCTGCGGAATTTATTTACGACAATCTGCTCATGCAATCGAATCTTATCCATGCTGCATTTCAAAACGGAGTAAAAAAACTCCTATTTGTTTCAAGTTCCTGTACCTACCCACGGCTATGCAGACAGCCAATGAAAGAAGAATATCTGCTGACCGGCAAACCAGAAGATACCAACGAGGCTTATGCGATTGCCAAGATCAGTGGAATGAAAATGGCAGAGGCATATCATAAACAATATGGAGCACACTTCTTCTCTGTTATCTTTCCCAATCTTTACGGACCCGGCGATAACTTTGATCCGGAAGCATCGCATGTGATAGCCGCGCTTATTGA
The DNA here is from genome assembly GCA_002403175.1 of Syntrophaceae bacterium UBA4778. Next base: position 2,601 of record DHHG01000012.1, read on the forward strand.
CAAGATCTGCAAGGCTGCAATGAATGATGATCCCGAGGTGGAAATATGGGGAACGGGAAAGCAGAGGCGGGAATTCCTTTTCGCCGAAGATGCAGCCGACGCATGTCTTTTCTTGATGAACAAACTGAACGGGGGCGAAGCCGTTAACGCCGGAGCCGGCCGGGATATTTCCATTCGTGAGTTGGCCTGTCTCATTAAGGAACTCGCCGGATACAACGGCAAGCTCGTTTTCAGAACGGACAAACCAGACGGAATGCCCAAAAAATTAATCGAGAGTACTGCAACAAGTCAGTATGGATGGGTTCCCAAAACCGATCTGGAAAAAGGTCTGAAAAAAACTATCCTATGGCATGTAAAAACACTTCGAAGCCGAGAGAAATATGATTAAAGTCAGCATCGGCGATATCAGGATCGGCCGGCAGGAAAGATCCGCCATACGTGAAGTTCTGGATTCAGGACGGTTATCCGAATGGAAAAAAGTCCGTGAATTCGAAAATCTCTGGGCCGCATACGTTTCCAACAGATACTGCGTGGCTGTAAATTCCGGAACCTCCGCCTTGCTTATGGGTCTTCATGCCCTCCTGTACGATAATAGGTTCAAAAAGATCAAGAGAGGAAGCAAGGTCATTACCTCTCCGGTAACCTATGTAGCGACATCCAATGCCATCGTCCTTTCAGGGCTTGTTCCGGTATTTGTCGATATCGATCCCCAAACGTTCACACTCAATACTGATCAGATCGAAGAACTTGTAAAGAAGAACCCTGAAGCGTATTCGATCATCTTGCCTGTACATCTGATGGGCTATCCAAACGATATGGATGCGATCAATAAAATCGCGCAAAAATATAATCTGGTTGTATTTGAGGATGCAGCCCAGGCGCACGGTTCACTTTATAAAGGTAAAAAGGCAGGTTCCCTGTCTCTGTTGGCAGACTTTTCTTTTTACATCGCTCACAACATTCAGGCGGGAGAAATGGGCGCGCTCGTAACCAGCGATGAAAGGCTGAGAAATGCTTTCAAAAAAATAAAAAGCAATGGCAGGATGTGTACGTGTTCTGTTTGCCTGAGAAACCAAGGTGCCTGTCCTTACAAGGGCGGCACTGTTGACCCTAGATTCACCCA
>DHHG01000167.1 GCA_002403175.1 Syntrophaceae bacterium UBA4778
CATTTATTTATGAGGCAACAGGCATGACCGGACCGACCCACAATGCAATAAGGACTCCGATATAGACGGGATGCCGACAGTATTTGTAGGGGCCTTTCAAAATCAGCTTAGGAGGCTTTTCCGGTTGGCCTTTGATGCGGCGTAAAATTCTGGCTACTCCCAAAACCTCCATATAATTCAGGATGAGAGAGGCCAAAAAGACCACGCCGAACCCGCTGAGGTAGATAGCCGTAAGAATCCAGTAGGTCGTCCCTTCGGTTTGCCAAACGATGCCGTTCAGAGGCTGCCAGTAATAAATCATAAAGCATTGCGATATGCCCATGATGATGACGGAGACAGGCTTTACAAAATCCTCACCGACCAAGTTCTTCATGAATTCTTTTACGACGTGGCGGGAAAGGATGCTATGAATTGCTCCCCAGGAGGTAAAGATAGCGAGATTTAATAAGATCGGATCGAGTCCTCCCGGTCCCTGTCCCGGGAACTGGAGAAAATAGGCCAGCCAGGCTGAAGGGCCGTGAAAGGCAATAAAAACCAATCCAACCATACCATAAAGAAATAGTTTCCGCATAAATGTCCTCCTGTATTTATGTTTAAAAATGAAGAGAGCAAAAAAAGCAGAACAACAAAATTTAAATAAATATCTAAATACCTTACCCTATGTGTTCCCACCCTATAGACTGAAAATGGGTGTAAAGTCAAGGTGTCTCGCGAGCAGGACCGCTCTGGTAAAGGACCCGCTTTAACTCCAAAGTGTGACCGTGATCAGTCTGTATGAAGTCATTTTTTTGAGGCACAATGGCTTTCAGCATGATGCAATTAGAAGAATTTGCAAGCTGTCAATATTTACAGTTGTGGAATTATCCCAGTTTGCATCCCCGAAGCCAAACTGTAATACTGAATGAATCCAATATGGAGGGATTAAAGAGACGCTAATACAAGATGTTCAATCGATACCAATCAAACCCAAACGGATCGCAACGGCTAAGGCTTGCGTTCTGTTTACGACATTAAGTTTTCTCATGATATTGTTAATGTGAAAATTGACCGTCCTCTCGCTTATACCGAAAATTACAGATATATCCCAAGAGCTCTTCCCCTGTTTTAGCCAGTTTAATACCTCCTTTTCCCGAACGGAAATAATGGGTCCACCGATATCGGTAATCAATCGTTTGCTATGGAAAACATGTGAAAGAGCCAAATGTAAAGAAGGTACTACGAGTTCAATAATCGCGGAGTTACGATTGCTTTGTTTCATCGACAAACCGGATAAACAAAATATACTCTCATTTTTTGTGGAGGCGATAGCTCTTGAACCATAGATATATCCTGTTGATTTTTTGAAATCATGATACAGAGAAACGATTTCTTTATTTTGATCATACCTTTTCCATCCATCAGGCCAACTTTGAAGTTGGTAGGTGGTGAGGTATTTTTTTAAAAGAACATCCGTTTGAAAACGGTATCTGGATACGTATTCGTTGTATAACTCCTCCGAACAGTTGATATTTGCATAATCAGTCACAGCAAATGGATCATAATTTCCGGATGTCAATAAAGTGGCATAAGCATAGTCAAAGGGGAGCAGCCCTTGTAATTGCAGAAGCAGAATTTCGAAATCCTGCTTTGATTCACAGCCATTAAGACTACTAGAAATAATTTCGAGGAGTTTGACCGCTTCATTTCTAGACAGGCAGGACATTCCCCTGGATGCTGCATTCAACATTATTACTTCCTCCACAAAGAATATGCGGAAAATTAAATCTCATTCCAACTTGGTGTTGAAAGGGATCGTTGATTCATAAAAGGGTGTTACCGAGTACCAAGTCCAGAAAAGAAAATCTTAAATCGAAAAATATACCAGTTCCTAGTAAAGTCAAGTCCCTAAAAAAAATCACCAACGCTCCCAGTGGATTTTTTCCTGTTTATATTTATCAATAGGATTGTGCATTCCTGCCGGAACGCCGATTGGGATGGCACACAGGGGAATAGTTTTTTCAGGAATACCCAGTACCATGCGCACATGCAGCATCCGCCCCGGATCGGGATAGACGGCCGTCCACAGGCCGCCGAGTCCCAATGCTTCAATGGCCAGCAGGATATTTTCGCTCGCGAGAGAAGCATCAATAATTGCGAAATCCCTGCTCTGATTGAAGGCAAGATCTATTTCGGTGCAGACGATGATTGCCGCTCCGGCTGTGGTCAGCATCTGGGCATAAGGAAGACCTCGGGCGAGATCGTTCATCGTTTTGCGGTCGGTTACCGCAACGAATGACCACGGCTGCATATTTACGGCCGTCGGCGCCGCCATTCCCGCCCGTATGATTTGGTCCAGCTGATCCCGGCTGACTGATTCACCTGTGAAATTCCGGACACTCTTTCTGGAATGAATGATCGAAAATAGGTCTTTCATAATCCACCTCCCGTGCCTGCGCGTATAGAAGATCAATCAAGGGAAATTGCTTAATACAAGTTTCCAGCTGCCTGATTCAAAATACCGTAGCTGAAATGATAAGTAAAATGAAGATTTACCGGAGCAAGGTCCGGCGAATCTCCGACCCTTGAAGAAGATGTTTAAACATGATTCGCTCGCTTACCCCGCCGCAAGCAGCGGGGCCTGCGCTCTCTGCCGGATTCAATATGTTAAATCCGGTAAGCTGAATGCAACCTGGTAAGCGGCTCTAGAAATCATCTTGCAGGTCCCCTTTGAATGTGTTACCAGTGCGCCACTTTAATTGAGGTTACGATGAATGATTCACTTCACCGGCATTGCCAAACAGCATGGTCCGCAAATCCTCTTCCGGAATGCAAGCTTTCAGATATTGCCCGGCAGCCGAAATGGACTGGTCGGCCCGAACGGCGCAGGCAAGACTAGCATCTTTCGCCTGATCATGGGAGAGGAAGCCTTTGATGCCGGAGAAATAACGAAAGCGCGCAATATTGCTTGCGGCTACTTCTCACAGGATGTTGGCGCAATGTCCGGGCACTCGGCTCTTCAGGAGGTAATGTCCGCATCCGAAGCTGTTACGCAGCTCGGCTTGCAGATCCAGGAAATGGAAGCGGCTATGTGCCTGCCTATGGAAGAGGACGAAATGGCAAGCCTGTTGGAACGATACGGAAATATTCAGGCCGAGTTCGAACATCGCGGCGGATACGATCTGGAAAGCCGTGCCCAGATTATTTTGACAGGCCTGGGAATCGGTCCGGATGATTACTATCACCCCGTTGAGACTTTCAGCGGGGGCTGGAAAATGCGCATTGCACTTGCCAAGATTCTCTCCCTCAATCCGGATGTGCTGTTATTGGATGAGCCCACCAACCACCTGGATGTGGAATCGATTATCTGGTTGGAAGACTGGCTGAAAAACTCCTTCAAGGGTGCACTGTTGATGACCAGTCATGACCGCGAATTCATGAACCGGGTAGTCGACCGCATTATTGAAGTAGCCAATTGTACGATCACCACGTATAGCGGCAATTATGATTTTTATTTGCGGGAACGGGAAATCCGGCGCGAGCAGCTTTTGGCCAGCTATCGCCGCCAGCAGGAGATGCTGGCCAAAGAGGAGGAATTCATTGCCCGTTTCGCGGCACGTGCCTCTCATGCTTCCCAGGTGCAGTCGCGGGTCAAGAAGCTGGAAAAAATTGAACGAATCGAAATACCTCCGGAACAGCGTTCCATTCAATTTGAGTTTGCCGAACCGCCGCGCAGCGGTGATGATGTCATCAAAATAGAGAAACTCGGGAAGGTTTGGCCCCGTCCCGACGGAGAAATGAAATCCGTATTTGGCGGCGTGAGCGGCATCATCAGACGACAGGAGAAAATCGCCGTCGTCGGTGTGAACGGAGCGGGTAAATCCACCTTCTTGAAAGTGCTGGCAGGTCAGGCGGAGCCGACAACAGGCGGATTGACCCTGGGTGCAAACGTTTATCCCGGCTATTTCAGCCAGCATGCCATGGATATACTCGATCCTCAGAAAACCGTGATCGATACGGTCCAGGATGCCATGCCGCAGGCCAATCTCGGCACACTACGCAACCTTTGCGCCGCCTTTCTCTTTCATGGAGATGATATTTACAAACGCATTGATAAGTTGTCAGGTGGTGAAAAAAGCAGAGTGGTCCTCGCCACCATGCTGGTACGGCCGATCAACCTGCTGATCCTTGATGAACCGACCAATCATCTCGATATCCAATCCCGCGAAACGCTCCTTGCTGCATTACAGAAATTCACCGGAACGGTTGTGCTTGTCAGTCATGACCGCCATTTTCTGAGATGCCTGATCAACCGCGTCTTCGAAATCGATCATGGCGACATGGGCATCTACGATGGAAAGTACGACTATTATTTGGAAAAGTCCGGCCGTGAACATCGGGCTGCCTGAGGCAGCAATATTTTCAAATTAAAGCAGTTCCCGAACCTCCCGGAAATTCACACCGCTCCTCCATTCTCTTGTAAAAGAGGCCGGAAAATAAAACGGTATTTCATAGATTTTTCGTGACAGTTTCTGCCTAATAGAAAAGCCAGGATATGTAGAACTTGTATTACTGGAAATGTTCAGCAAAATTCTTCAATATTTCGCAAAAACCTGAAGACATAGCACTAAAAAACTGATAGTAATTGTTCCTCAATTTTGGGAAATGCGAATTACGTAATCATTGTTCGATGGAGAGGATGAGAAATGCAGGTAATCCCATTTGCAAAACTCCTATACGAGCCAAGCATTCTCGCCGGGATTTTGTTCATTGCTATCAGCATTCCCTTGCTGCTGTGCAAAGTCCCTATGAACGGAGTCTATGGTTTCAGGATAGAAAAGGCCTTTGCTTCGAAAGACAACTGGTATGCGATCAACAACTACGGTGCCAAACAACTGCTCATATGGTCTCTCGTGATGATAGCGTCTGGGATCGGTCTGATTTTCTTACCAATCCCACCGATACTTCGAGTCGTACCCTTACTCCTGTGCATAACAATCGCAATAGTAAGGACGATTCGGTTTGCCAAGACACTGCCGGGATAAGCGTAACAAGCTCACAGACACGAAAAATCGAAACCTCGCATGGAGCGCACCTGCTGCAGCGTGCTGCTCATGTGTCGGTCGGCAAAATCGAGAGGACATATGCTACGCATTATTCTTTCATTAGCTCTTTTCCTTGCATTAGTCTTTACCGCACAGGCTACGGAGTCAGTCGTTTTGAAAACAGATGGCGGAGAACTTTACGGAACACTCGAGATTCCGGAAGACCCACATGCCGTGCCGGTTGCTCTGATCATTTCCGGTTCAGGTCCAACCGACCGGGACGGGAATGGCCCTTTGGTTGGCAAGAACAACAGTCTTAAGATGCTTGCTGAAGGCCTCGCGGAAAAAGGTATTGCTTCCCTTCGGTACGATAAGCGGGGTATTGCAGCAAGTGCTGCAGCAGGACCGAAGGAAGCCGATCTGCGATTCGATACTTACATCAAAGATGCAGAACGGTGGGGCAAAATTCTTTTACAGGACCGCCGGTTTACTCAACTCGTTATCATCGGACACAGTGAGGGGGCTCTTATTGGATCTGTTGTCTGCAGAAGGCTTGGCGCCCAGGGTTTCATTTCCATTGCCGGCGCGGGTTACCCTGCTTTTGAAGTCCTTGAATCCCAGTTGAAGAAGAACCTACCACCCGATCTACTATCAGAAAGCGACAGAATACTTGAGCTTCTCAAAACAGGCACCACGACAGACGAAGTTCCACCACCCCTCATGGTTCTGTTTAGACCCAGCGTTCAGCCCTATTTGGTTTCGTGGTTTCGCTACGACCCTGTCCACGAGTTATCGGTGCTTACAGTCCCCGCCCTCATCGCGCAGGGTACCACTGACATCCAGGTGAGCACCTCAGATGCCGAGCGGTTGGCAAAAGCCAACAAGCTTGCCAGACTACTTCTCGTAGAAGGGATGAATCACATCCTGAAGAACGTACCCGGCGGTATGGAACTGCAAAGGAAATCTTATGGTGACCCAGGGTTGCCGATTTCAAAAAACTTGATCAATGCAATAACAGCCTTTATCAAAGAACTGAGTGATAAGAAGTGCGAATATGAAAGAGAGCAGCCGAACCAGGCGCGCTGAAGCCCGAGGTGGAGTAAAAGAGAGTAAAATGCCGATTCCATTTATTCCAAAAGAATACACTTGCAATGAATGTAATGGTTTCAGACTGTGGCATGCAGATAATGAATTGAAATCTCATATTGAGCTGATCATTGATGCTGCATCCTATGCACTTGATTATGCAAGCGATAGTTTGAAATTCAAAAGTTTACGCAAAATTGAAATTTGCGTTTATCATTCGAATGACCAGGCTGTTTCATCTTTAAGCAGGCGAATTCCTGGAAACATGGCAATGGCTCCTTTCTCAAATGACAAGGGGAGTCTAATAATTGTTCAGAATCCCCTTGCTGATCCGATGAATGGTGATCTTATAAGAATGCGCCGTATTCTTGCTCACGAAATTTGTCATTTATTTGTACGTGAAAAATCCGGATCATCATCATGTCTTGGAGATGGTCTAAAGAATATGAAAGTTCGGCCTTGGATCGATGAGGGGCTGGCTGAGTATCTCTCCTGGAATTGTGTTGAAAAGAGCAACCCAATATTTCAGGAACAATTTGAGTACATAGAGGATTTAAATGAAGTTGATCTGCTACTAAATGATTTTGGCTCTGATAGGCGTATGTCAGCATTTTTTACTTCGGCAAGCCTGGTTGGTTTGTTGATCGGTGAGCTTGGGCTACTTAATTTTTTCGATTCGATGATAAAATTGTCTGAAGCAAAGGAACTGCCAAAAATCAGCATACAGCGGATCGCAAAAGGCACACGCCCGCTGATATTTTAAACAAAACAAAGGAGGATCCAATGTCAGACGAAAATAATCTTATCGGAGTAGTTTTAAATCTGAGAGATATGGTTTCTTATCAGCCCGGATCGGTTGTAAGTCGGACTGTTATAGATAAAAATATTGGAACGGTTACCTTGTTTGCTTTCGACTCTGGACAAGGTTTAAGTGAGCATACTGCACCCTTTGATGCGCTTGTTCAGGTTATTGACGGTGTCGCAGATATTACAATAGCCGGTTCAGTTCATACCGTTAAAGAAGGTGAGATGATCATAATGCCTGCAAATAAACCGCATTCTTTAAAAGCAAATCCCCGGTTTAAGATGCTTCTTATTATGATCAGAAAATAATGGATAAGTATCAAGGCAATTCAGCCATCGCTCGCAGATCTTTGTGACCGATGTAAGGCCGACGCCATTCCCAAATTGCAATTTCGATATGGGGATGACTTCTCGTGAGAGGGATAGAAGAATCTGATGAAGCAAGACCGTTTGGAGCGTGAACGGCATACAATCCAAGTGATGATTGCGCTGTTCTGTCATGGCAACCATCACACCTCCGACGCCTTGTGCGCTGAGTGTCAACAGTTGCAAGTCTACGCGATGCAACGCCTGGACAGGTGTCAGTATCAAACAGACAAGCCCACGTGTGCCAAGTGTCCCACTCATTGTTTCAAACCGGTCATGCGGGAACGCATCCGGCAGGTGATGCGGTATGCAGGGCCGCGCATGCTCCTGCATCATCCTCTACTCGCGGCTAGGCATTATCTGGATGAGCTAACCAAAGCTACCCGTTTTTGATTAAAATCGACCCATCCTAAAAAATTTCGGGATAAACCCCCTTCAACTTAACCTGACATAATTGAGCTATTTAGTTCTTCTTTGCCCCTATCAACTGCGGCGTCTGCTCATTGTTATATTGCTTTCTTGCAATACGCTCGACCTGGGGTTTCATGTAGCTGAACAGATCGCTGATCGCAATGGAACCGTCCTGCTTGACAACATCTTCGTTTTTAATTCCCTTGAGCATGAAATAGGTGAAGAGTCCGTGACCCTTCTCGTCATATGTGGAGCTGGTCTGGTCCCCGGATGAAGCCGCTAATACAGTTATATTCCTGGATAGATCCATGTTGTTCTGGAGATTCATAACCAAAGGACGGGCACCCTTGGCGAGCACCGACCTGCCGCCTGCTCCTGAAAAGCAGGAATCCAGCGCTACGATAACTTCTTTTGCCTGAAGCTGGTTGAGCGAGTGATAAAGTTTCTTCAGGGGATAGCCTGTCTGTTCTATAAATGTGGGATCTCCATCGTAAGGCACCAGATAGGCATCGCCTGTTTTGGAATTCGGCGCACCGTGTCCAGAGTAGTAGATGAAGACCGTGCTATTTTTTTCTGCATTATTGGAGAGCCATTTTTCAAAGTATTTCTCAAAATCGCTTTTGGTTGCATGATCATTCGTCAGGGTCACAATGTTTTCTTCCGGAAACCCCATCACTTTTGTCAGATACTCAGCAACTATCTTTGCATCGGCTACGGCGTAATCGGCTTTCGGGATTTTTTGGCGATATTGTTCAATGCCGATAACAATGGCATAGGCGTCTTTGTTCGGCTTTGACTTAAGCGAAGGCAGCTCATCAATGTCCGATTTAACTACGCTAGAAGCTGGTTCTTCCTGATATTTTTTGTTATTTCGAATTGGTCTGACGGGAGCTGAAAGAGCTTGTACTATCTCGTCATATCTGTAACCCTCGGCATACATTTTCAATATGGGGTTGGCCAGCATGGAGCTTACGGATTCATCGAGGGCTTTCGACAGCATTTTTGAGACGGTTTCATCGGAATAGTCGCCTATACTCGAGACTGAAAGAGGAATCGTGATTGGAGATGCAACAAATAATGTAAACCCCGTTAAGAAGGCATATGCAGCTGCGGCGGGAGGAATTATATACTGTTCCTTTTGATTGTTTGAGGCTCGAAAAAGTTCGTCCTGAGCTTTTGTTTCAAGGCCGGTTGCCGAAAAATTCAGTTCGAATACATTCCTGTTTGTCCCTATTTTGGTGGATGTATTTATCAATACGTCATAATTGTCTTTAATCAATGCGCTTTCATCAACAAGGTCTACTTTCGAAAAAACCTGTTTCATTTTTTCCTGAATGATTTCGTAAAGTACAGGATAAGGCTTCATCGAAACGCTGGCGATGTCTACTTGCATGGAAACGGTTTCATTTTTTTGCTGGTTTGTTACAACGACGGCGGATTTAAGATTATAGCGTGCCTTTCCACCCGAAGTGCTTGTATTGTCCATCTTCCGTATATTGCCGGTGTAAGCGCAGGCAAATGTGCATAAGAACATAAGCAGAATAATCAAGAGCTTTGCTATCTTCGTCCTCGTTCTTTCCGGTGTAAAGATATGGTTAGATGAATCCGTGCGGGGAATTGGTAAAAAGGTGTTATCTGCTTTGATATGCATTCCATACTCCATTTGAATCCGGTAACGAGCGAGTTCTGTCCAAACAGCTTCTTAAAAAATCAGAGATTTCCGGAATTACCCGGGAAGAAGAACATCATCTCAATTAGATTAGTCCAAAAACTTGCAGGCAAAAGAAAAGAGGGTTGAATGGAAGCACGCCAGATGCCCGCTCCATTTTTTATAGCTCCTCTCTTCCGGAATGCCATTTACATTTATTCTGATAAGATAGGGACTAAGCTCTATCCCAAGTATCTTTTTACTAAATTCGGCATTTATGCCTTTAAAATTAAATTTTGCTAATTCAGGTGAAAATAACGCTTTTATTTGATTATTGGATAAGTCTTAAAATACATATGCCTCGGAACAGTTCGAACCCTGGTGGGGAGTCAACTACACTGCCGAAGATAAAAAAAATCATCTATTTCTTAATGGTATGCGGGGTTACTATCACGAATTTTCGTTAAAAGCCATATCGTCTATTAATGAAAATAATGCTTATCAGTCCAGCAAGTTATCCAATTCGGAGCTCCAGATATTCCAAGTGGTTCATGTAAACGAAAGAGGGAACTTAAATGGAAACAGGAGCAAAGGCTATCTGTTTTGTTGTGGGTTTTGAACGTTTATGTTATTTTCAACATTCTGTTTCCGCTTACAGCATCCAAAAAGGAGAAAGATCTGCAGCATGAAATTAATTGAAACCATCCCCCTTCCGAATGGACTGGAAATTGAGGTCTGGGATGCATCCCGCTCCGTTGCTGCCGATACGGTTCGGGTTGATCTGATTATCAAGATGACTGTCGAAATCAAACGCGAGTATTTTAGAGAGCCCGACCAATACCAAAAAACCAGAGATGCCTTTGGTCCCGAGATTGTTTTTGAATACAAAAAAGAGAGAAGTTTTGTTCCTAAAGAATCCGGAAGGGCTGTTTTCTATGAGCTTCTGAAGGAGTTCAAGGCGAACTCCCTCGATTATATATCTAGACCGGATTTCCCATCCCGGTTTGTGCTTTCCAAGTATGCGGAAATCCAGAAAAACCCATATAAATTTCAGCGGTAGTGAAGGAGTTTCAATGAGCAGGATTGATTTTAAACTCAGCAATTTGAGAGAGGCATTTCCCCAGGATTTCACAGAAGAGCAGATCGCCCGCGGGCAGACCCTTTTCCTGAAAGAGCTGTCTTATGACGCCCATAAATTCTACGGCGGCAAAATGATGTCGATTCCAAAAGCAGGCGTTTATGGATTCAACTGGTTCAATGTCTGGTACACACCCGGTGTCTCCAAAGTCTCGACCTCGATCCGCGACGACAACAATGCTTCGTTCGATTTGTCCAATCGCGGAAACCTGGTAGCCGTGGTCAGCGATTCCACACGAGTCCTGGGAGACGGGGATGTTTCGCCTTCCGGCGGCCTGGGAGTTATGGAAGGAAAGGCATTCCTGATGAAGTATCTGGGGGGGGTTGATGCTGTGGCCCTCTGTATGAACAGCTACAACAAGGAGGGGGAGCACGATCCCGACAAAATCATCGATTTTGTAAAGATGGCGGAACCGAGTTTCGGTGCGGTCAATCTGGAAGACATCTCGCAGCCGAATTGCTTCAAGGTGCTCGATGTGCTGCGTAAAGAATGCGACATCCCCGTCTGGCACGACGATGCCCAGGGGACAGCTTGCGTGACTCTGGCAGGGCTGATCAATGCTGTTAAAGTCGTCGGGAAAGACTTTTCCAAAGTGAAAGTCGCTTTCTTCGGAGCAGGCGCTTCCAATACAACCTGCGTGCGCCTGATCCTGAAAGCCGGAGCCGATCCTGATAATATCATCGTTTGCGATTCGAAGGGCGGCCTGCACAAAGACCGGGAAGATATCAAAGCCGATGCACGTTATTACCGCAAATGGGAGATATGCGAACAGACCAATCCACGAAAGGTGAATTCCATTGAGGAAGCCATGAAGGAGGCTGATGTCCTGATCGCCCTTTCGACACCGGGTCCGGATGTGATAAAGCCGGCCTGGGTAAGCACCATGGCGAAAAAATCAATCGTCTTTGCCTGCGCCAATCCCGTTCCGGAAATCTATCCGTATGCCGCGAAAGAGGCAGGGGCATACGTTGTCGCCACGGGCCGGGGTGATTTTCCGAATCAGGTCAACAACTCGCTCGGATTTCCGGGCATCCTGAAAGGTGCTCTGATGGTGCGGGCTGCCAAAATTACTGATGAAATGGCCATTGCTGCCGCTTATTCCATGGCTGCTACTGCGGAAAAGAAGGGGATCTCGCCTGAGTACATTACGCCCCTCATGAGCGAGTGGGAGGTTTTCCCGGCTGAGGCGCGCGATGTTGCCATGCAGGCCATCAAGGATGGCGTTGCCAGAATCGAGATGACGCCGGAGGAAGCCTTCCAAAAAGCGGAAATCGACATCAGGGAATCGCGAGCGCTGATCGACCACCTGATGGAAGCCGAATATATAAAGAGGCCCCCGATCAGCCTTCTCGAAGATGCCCTGAAACGGGCCATCGATCAGGTAAGATCTGGAAGCTAATGAAATAAAACGGTCTAGGAGAAAAAAATGCGGGAGGTAAACGTTAAAGAGATTACCAGGGTTGTAAGGGATCTCTTTATCGATGCCAATTACAATTTGGGGCAGGATGTGCTGGATGCCTTCGACAGGGCCATAGAACGTGAGGAATCACCTGTGGCCAGAAAGATTCTCCAGGAACTTAAGGAAAATGCCCGGATTGCCCGGACAGAGGAATCTCCGATATGCCAGGATACCGGCCTGGCCGTTCTGTTTATCGAACTGGGTCAGGATGTGCATGTCGTGGGAGGTGATTTCACCGAGGCTGTCAATGAAGGGGTGCGGCAGGGATACGGAGAAGGCTATCTCCGGAAATCCGTCTGCAATCCCTTTACCAGGGTCAATACGAAGGATAATACGCCCGCAGTAATTCATCTGGAGCTTGTCTCCGGAGATCGCGTTAAAATCACGGCAGTGCCAAAAGGGGGGGGCGCAGAAAACATGAGCCGTGTGCAGATGCTTGCTCCTTCGGAGGGAATCGAGGGGATCAAAAATTATATCGTTAACCGGATGAAAGAGGCCGGATCGAATCCCTGCCCCCCAACCGTGGTCGGTGTGGGTATCGGAGGCACGTTTGAGCGGTCGGCCATTCTGGCCAAAAAGGCCTTATTGCGGGAAATAGGGGAGCGCAATCCCGACCCCGAGATCGCCGCTATCGAGAAGGACGTGCTGGAACGGATCAATAAATTAGGGATCGGACCGATGGGTTACGGGGGATCAACAACCGCTCTGGATGTTTTTTTCGAGGTTGAACCTTGTCATATTGCCAGTCTGCCGTTGGCTGTTAACGTACAGTGTCATGTCGCGAGGCACAAGACGGCTTTCCTTTAGTGAATAGTAAATAGTGAATGGTAAATAGTAAATGTAAAGTGACAAGTGACGAGTAAATAGTAACGAGTAAAAAGAATAAACCAAGAAAGCATATGTCGGAAATCAAACTCACGACCCCGTTGACTGATGCAGATGTGGAGAACCTCCGGATCGGGGACAGGGTCCTTTTAAACGGGGTTCTGTTAACCGGTCGGGATTCTGCTCACAAGCGATTGATAGAATTATTGAAAGAAGGGAAAGAACTTCCTGTCGATCTGAAGGGGCAGGTTATTTACTATGTCGGTCCCGCCCCCGCGAAACCGGGCCAGATCATCGGTTCCGCAGGTCCGACCACGAGCTATCGCATGGACGCCTATACGCCACAACTGCTGGCCCTTGGCCTGAAAGGAATGATCGGTAAAGGAAGCCGGTCACCGGAAGTGATTGCTGCGATGAAGAAGTTCAAAGCCGTTTATTTCGGGGCGACAGGGGGGGCTGGAGCGCTTCTTTCCAGATGTATCAAAAAGGCCGAAGTGATTCTCTATCCGGATTTGGGGCCGGAGGCGATCATGCGGCTGGAGGTGGAGGATTTTCCGGTTACTGTTGTCAATGATATCCGGGGAAATGATCTCTATCAGGAAGGTGCCTCCAGATATAGAAGGGAATAAAACCTACTCCTTCCGAATCACCGTATCCTTTTTCCAGTTCTCATCATCTCTTTCCGGATAGTCGATATTATAGTGCAATCCCCGGCTTTCCTTTCTCTTGACGGCGCAACGGATCACGAGCTTGGCCACTACTGCGATATTACGCAATTCCAGAAGATCCCTTGAGATAAGAAAATTCTTATAATATTCATCTATTTCCCTGCAGATCAGATCAATGCGGCGGCTAGCGCGTTCGAGGCGTTTATTGGATCTTACAATACCGACATAATTCGACATGCACCGCCTGATCTCATCCCAGTTGTGCGAAACAACAATGGCCTCGTCGCTCTGGGTTGCGCCTCTCGGATCCCATGGGGGAATGGATATTGCTTCAGCCTGGGTAGACGGAAGCAGTTCCTTGATTCGGATAAATACCCGATGGGCATAGACAACGGATTCCAGGAGGGAATTACTTGCTAGCCGATTGGCGCCATGGAGTCCGGTGCAGGAAACTTCACCGCAGGCCAAAAGTCCCGGAAGGCTTGTTTCTCCCATAGCATTGACTGCCACCCCGCCGCAGAAATAATGGGCTGCCGGAGCAACGGGAATGGGCTCCCTGGTCATGTCTATGCCGTACTGGAGGCATTTTTGATAAATGTTCGGGAATCGGTTTATGATAAAATCCCGGTCGCGGTGAGTTATATCCAGCAGAACATATTCATCTCCGGACCGTTTTAATTCATTATCGATGGCTCGGGCGACAATATCTCTGGGGGCCAGGCTTTTTAGAGGATGATAATTTTCCATGAAGGTGCTGCCGTTTCTGAGCTTCAGGACAGCGCCCTCGCCCCTGACTGCCTCGCTGATCAGAAAGGCTTTTGCCTCGGGATGAAAAAGGCAGGTGGGGTGAAACTGGATAAACTCCATATTCGCGATAGCGGCCCCCGCGCGATAGGCCATTGCCATTCCGTCACCGGTCGCTATATCGGGATTGGTCGTGACAAGATAGACTTTGCCTGCCCCGCCGGTAGCCAGGATTACGAATCTGGCTTTAAATGTGTGCACTTGGTTGTTTCGGATATCGTAAGCATAAGCACCAATACACCGATCTTCCTCTCCGGAGTCCGCCCCCAAGATTTTTGCTCGCCTGATCAGGTCGATTGCGATGCAATTTTCATAGATGCGGATATTCTCGGATTCGTGAGCCTTGGTACTTAGAGCCCGCTCGAGCTCCCTTCCAGTTGCGTCCTCAACATGGAGAATTCTCCTGCGGGAATGCCCTCCTTCCCGACCAAGGTCGAAGGATTTTCCCCCTGACTGTTGATTACGGGTAAATTCGACTCCCCAGTCGACGAGTTCTCTGATCCTCTCGGGGCCTTCGCTGATGACAAAACTTACGACATCTTCCTTGCAAAGACCGGCGCCTGCCGAAAGGGTATCCTGGATATGCGACTGGAAGGAGTCAATCGGATCAGTGACGGCCGCGATGCCCCCTTGGGCATAATTCGTATTGGATTCAATGGTGTCCTTTTTGGTAACGACTGCAACCGTACCGATCGAAGAGGCTTTGATTGCCAATGAAAGCCCCGCAATGCCGCTCCCCAGGACGAGAAAATCTGTTTTTATTTCCATCTGCTTTAAAAAGAACTCTTTATTTAGATTACTTACGATAAATAATCGTAAGTGCCCCACCATATCAATCCTTGGAAGCTAAATCCATCTATTTCAGATTTTTGGGATTTGGTGAAAAGAGGAATTCAGATCTCGCCGAGGTTATAGTCTCTAATCGCAATCACGTATTCCTTTCAAGGATTCGATATTTATGATAAACTCCCACGTTTTTTGTTCTGATCTGAGCACAGGAAATACATATTTCAGGTGGTTTTTGTATTTCCCATCCGGTAGCGAGCGAATCCTGTCAGGATCGGAGATTTTCCCGGAGGCGGGGAATTGTCAATTGCTGAAAGTATTATCGAAGGTATTTAAATGCACTGCTTAAAACAGAAAGAGAATATGGATTTCAGGCTGGAGTCCATTCTTCCTTTTATTGAAAAACCGGGAAGATATACCGGAGGGGAAATCAATTCGGTCGTAAAGGACATCTCTCAATGCCGATTGCGTTTTGCTCTGGCTTTTCCCGATACCTATGAAATCGGTATGTCTCATCTCGGATTACAAATTCTTTATTCGATCCTGAACGGGGAAAAAGATATTGCAGCCGAGCGCGTTTTTGCGCCCTGGCCTGATATGGAATCGAGCTTGAGGAGCGCAGGAGTTTCGCTTGCATCTCATGAAACGCGGACCCCGCTGGCTGCTTTCGATATTATCGGCTTCTCGCTTCAGTATGAGCTTTCTTATACAAATGTTCTGAATATGTTGGATCTGGGCGGAATTCCTCTTTTTGCAGCCGAGCGTACCGGGAATGCCCCTTTTATTATTGCCGGAGGTCCATGCGCTTTTAATCCTGAACCAATGGCCGTTTTCTTTGATGCGATTGCAATCGGAGAGGGTGAAGAACTCATCCTTGAGATTGCCCGAACGGTTATGGAAGGAAAAGGAAGGGGACTGCAGCGCGACCGGATTCTGGAAAATCTGGCCGCCCTGGAAGGTGTCTATGTCCCGCATATCCATACTCATGGAGAGGTGATCAAAAAAAGGACGATTCCGGACCTAAACCTTTGGGCTTTTCCGGAAAAGCCCGTACTTCCTCTCATTCAGGCCGTACACGACAGGATCAATCTGGAGATTGCCCGCGGTTGTACCCGAGGTTGCCGATTCTGTCAGGCAGGTATGGTCTGGCGACCTGTACGGGAACGGACGCCGGATATTCTCAACCAAATGGCCAAAAACATGTTAGCCTCGACGGGTTGCGAGGAAATCTCTCTGCTGTCCTTAAGTTCAGGGGATTATACCTGTATTGAATCGTTTCTGCCGGATCTGATGGACCGTTATTACAGCGAGCGGGTAGCGATCTCCCTTCCCTCATTAAGGGTCGAGTCGCTGAGTCCCCGATTGATCGAGGCCATCAAGCGGGTTCGGAAAACCAGTTTTACATTGGCTCCGGAGGCCGGTACGGAGCGGCTTCGCAAGATTATCAATAAAGGTAATTCGGAAGCTGATCTTCTGAATACGGCAGGACAGGTTTTCTCTGCCGGCTGGAAATTGATCAAGCTCTATTTTATGCTCGGTCTGCCGGGAGAGACCGAGGAAGACCTGGAGGGAATTATCGATCTGAGTTACAAGGTGTTGCGGGAAGGAAAAAACAAGAAGCAGGTCAATGTCAGTCTGTCGACGTTCGTTCCGAAACCGCACACGCCGTTTCAATGGCATCGGCAAATCGGTTCCGATGAAGTTCTGGAAAAACAGGAGTTCTTTAGAAAACGGCTGCGCAACAGGAATCTCGTATTCAAATGGCATGACCGGAGGATGAGCCTCCTCGAAGGACTCCTTTCAAGGGGGGACAGGGCTGTTGCTCCCGTTATCGCGACGGCATTTCGCAAAGGCTGCCGTTTTGACGGCTGGAGCGACCGTCTGCGGTTTGATTTATGGGAAGAAGCCATTCAGGAACAGGATCTGAATATTAATAATTTCCTGCGGGAGCGATCTATCGATGACAAACTTCCCTGGGATCACGTGGATTGTGGGCTGGATAAACCCTTTCTCATTCGTGAATACCGCAAGGCGCTGGAAGGCATCGAGACAGCGGATTGCCGCAGGGATCGATGTCACAATTGCGGTGCATGCGGGCAGAAGATCAAAATGATGGCGGCGGCTGAAAGCGATCGGCAAAAGCCCAGTCTCACGTCCGCAAAAGAAGGCCCGTCTGTTATCCAGAAATACAGGATTCATTTCGCAAAGGAAGGGCGCATGCGCTTTCTCTCTCATCTGGAGACCGCATCGGCCCTCATTCGAGGCATTCGTCAGGCGGGAATTTCTTTCGAGCATACAAAAGGATTCCATCCGCACCCGAAGATTTCTTTTGCATTCGCATTGTCCGTGGGTGTCGAAAGCAGATCGGAGTTTGCCGACATTCAGATCGTAAAAAACGGTATGGGCCCGAACGAAATGCTTTCCGTAATCAACGGCTGTCTGCCTTCAGGACTTGCCATCAGGGGCATGTCAGAGATTTCATCCCTTGATGAATCGCTTTTCAAATCCATTCACGCGTTCTGTTATGAGATGGATATACCGGAGAATGCAGCGCAATACCCGATGGATAGTTTGGCAGAAAAGCTCGAAGCCTTCCGGACACGGGATGAATTTGTATTTCAGAAGGAATTAAAAGGTAAAAAGATATCCAGAGATATGAAGCTCCTGATCGAAGATCTCTCCCTGGATCGGGAATTGCGGAAGATAAATCTGAAACTCAGAAATACGTCCACGGGAGGAGTCAAACCGATAGAAGTTCTGATGAATGTTTTTGGAATAGATGAGGAAACGGCCAAAATAATCAGGATTGTAAAAATCGACACCATGTTTGTAATTGAACTTTGTCCGTTGCTCAAGGAGAAAAAAGTATGACCAAAGAAATGATATTTAACTGTACCGATCATGAAACCAGGATTGCCATTCTCAATAACGGCATCCTCTCGAATATTTATATAGAGCGGAAGAAAGAGGGAGGAATCATCGGCAATATTTATAACGGCCGCGTGGTTAGGGTCTTGCCGGGCATCCAGGCTGCCTTTGTGGATATCGGGCTCGAAAGAACAGCCTTCCTCTATGTGGCCGATATTGCCAATATTCTTGATGACCTGGAATTCCTGGAAGAAGGAGAGGCCGATACGGACGATATATTTGATTTGCGAAGGGCCTTATATAGGCGGGACAACTCGCTGCACATCGAGGATGTCATCAAGGAAGGGCAGGAAATTCTCGTCCAGGTCGCAAAAGAACCTCTCGGCAATAAAGGCGCACGGTTGACGACGCACATTTCACTCCCCGGGCGAAATCTGGTCTATATGCCGACTGTGAACCATATCGGCATTTCCAGGCGCATTCATGAAGAAGAGGAGCGGCAGCGGCTGAGAGAAATTATCGAGAGGATGCGTCCGGAAAAGCATGGTTTTATAGCGAGGACGGTAAGTGAAGGGAAAAAAGAGGAAGAGCTGCGGGCGGATCTCGAGTACCTGACCCGGCTTTGGGAGACCATTCAGGCCAGAAAAAACAGAACGGGTGTCCCCGGACTCGTTCATGCGGAAATCGGCATCATTCTGAGAGCAATACGGGATTCCTACAATAAGGATGTAAGCAGGATCGTGGTAGATTCGCAGGAAGCGTATGCAGAAATTACAGATTTTGTAAAAACATTTCTCCCCAACGTGAATTATTATCTCGAACGGTACGACAAAAAGGAACCGATCTTCAACAGCTTCGGAATAGAGCTCGACATCGTTCGGGCGCTGAATAAAAAAGTCTGGCTTAAGTCGGGAGGGTACATCGTTATTGAAACAACGGAAGCCCTTTGCGCCATTGATGTCAATACGGGCAAGTATGTGGGCAAGAGGAACCTTGAGGAAACCATTTTGAACACCAATCTCGAAGCGGTAAAGGAGATTGCCTATCAGCTTCGACTCCGGAATCTCGGCGGTATCATTATCATTGATTTTATTGATATGGAGAATGAAAGCCACCGCGAAAAGGTTTTCAATGCCCTGAAAGAGGAAATGGAAAAAGACAAGAGCAAGACAAACATCCTGAAGATATCGGAACTTGGCCTTATAGAGATGACCCGCCAAAGGACCGGAAACAACCTGGACAGGATTCTGGGCGAGACTTGTCCCTATTGCGAGGGAAAGGGATCAGTGAAATCGAAAGTGACCATGTGTTACGAAATTTTCAGAGAGCTGGAACGGGAAGGATACAATACGATCGCCGGAACACTCTGTGTTCTGGCGAATCCGGATGTTGCTAATCTTCTGCTCGAAGATGAAAAAAATACAATCGAAAAGCTGGAAAGAGAACTCAATAAGAAAATTGTTATCAAGGTCGATAAAAGCCTGCACCAGGAAAATTATGAAATTATCCTCATGTGAATTATAGAGTATTGGAAAAGTGAACCACTGCTTCACAACTCTGAAAGCTATATTCCCTATTGCCAAACCGATTTCAGAAATGTATATTCCGGGCGCGATCAAGGCACTGAATGTTGCTGTTTTTGCAGCATTTACGTCATGAAGTTATACATAGGGATACCTAAAAGGAGGAATAATTCATGCTCAAAAAAAATTATGAGGATCTTAAAGTCGGAGATAAATCGATATTCCAGAAGACCATCACGGATGTCGATGTATTTGCGTTTGCGGGAATATGCGGAGATTTCAATCCCCTGCATGTCAGCGATACTTATGCCCAGGGGACGCGTTTCAAAAAACGCATCGCTCATGGCATGTTGACCGCAAGCTTGATCGATTACACGCTGACCGATCTCCTCGGACTGGGAGCCGTTCACATTTCTCAAAACCTGCAATTCAAAGCGCCTGTGGGCTTGGGAGATACGATCACAGTTGAATCCGCGATTATCGGCATGGAGCCGGAACGCCGAAGATGCCGTATCGGATCGACCATGACCAATCAGGATGGGACAGTTGTTATCTCAGGCGAAGCGGAAGTGATGTTGTTGAAATAATTTGTTTGCGGCTGCCCGGAACCCGGGCAGTCGCTCATTCCTCCCGGCAGAGATGCGTCACCATTGCCGGAAACGGTTGATTGCCGACGGCCTCTTCAAAACCGAGACTGGCCTGAATCAGCCGGTTCAGATCGATACCGGTTTCTATCCCCATTGCATTCAGCATCGAGACGGTATCCTCCGTAGCGATATTCCCTTTTGCCCCCGGAATGAAGGGGCATCCCCCAAGACCTCCCAGAGCCGTATCGAACCTGGTTACGCCTTTCTCCAATCCGGCCAAAAGATTTGCCAGTCCTCTGCCCCGGGTATTGTGAAGGTGAAGGGAAACAATTTTCTCAAAAGATTCCGATGCCCTCTGTAGAACCTTTTTGATCCGTACGGGATCGGCTAATCCTGAAGAATCGGCGAAAGCGATTTCATCGGGATCACAGGCCGCGAGCTGCTCCGCTATGCCGATCACCTTCTCGATCGACACTTCGCCTTCGTAGGCGCAGCCGAAGGCATTCATGATTCCGGCTCGAACCTGCATTCCTTCCTTCTTTGCCTTCTCAATCAACTGCAAAGCTTCTTTTAATGCCTCGGATACCGGTTGATTGCAATTTTTCATGCTGTGGGTTTCGCTTGCGGATACATAAATACCGATATGAGGTACCCTGCATCGGGCGGCCCGCTCCAGCCCCGATCTGTTCAGAATGAGAGCGGAATAAACGATCCCTTTCCTTCTTTCGATTCGGTCCCAAAGCGCTTCTGCATCGGCCATCTGGGGCACCAGCCTGGGATTGACAAACGAGGAAACCTCTAGGTACCTGATTCCGCAATCAATCAGTTGCCGGATCAGTGCCAATTTCCTATCGGTAGGGATTAATTTGGATTCCCGCTGGATACCGTCTCTGAGAACAACTTCCTGTAGGTCGACTTTTGTCGGCAGTTGTAAATTCATATCGACTCCGTTGAGGCTTTCCATTGCCGCATAGTTTTTAGTAATGAGGCCAAAATCGTTGAAAAGATTAAACCTCATTTGAGGATCAACTTCCATATTTTTTTCGCCAAGCAAGCTTGAACGCCCCTATGGTCTCAGATAATTCGACGCTCTAAATCCGGTCTTAGCCAATAGAACGTGCATGCAATACGTGAGAAATAAAGGCGTAATAAAATAAAGGAGGTGATAATATATGACACACAAAATAACTGTATTGGAATGGGTAGCTATTGCACTGGTAATTATCGGAAGTCTCAATTGGGGGTTGGTTGGATTTTTCGGGTTCAATCTTGTGTCTGCAATCTTCGGAGACATGTCGGTTTTGTCCAGGATTGTTTACGCCCTGGTCGGCATAGCGGCGCTTCTGTTCCTGTTCATGACCATTCCCAAATTCACAAAGGGTTGTGAATTTATCGCCGGCAGAAAAATGGAAGAGGTTCCGAGATAGGCTTGATCGAAGTTACCTGCACCATCCCCGCCAAGAGCGGGGATGCGTTTACGGGTAAATACTTCCTACCGCATGCTCATATGCTTCATCTTCAAAATTTTATCCATTGCTTTTTCCGGATAGGATTTTTGAAATAAGATTTTCCCGGTTTCTCTCGGTTCGGCGCTTTCGTTTTTGTAAATCGTCCCGATAGGTATCCGGTCCCCCCATATCTCTGCTAATTCAAGGGCTTTGTTCAATTCCTGAACGGGTGCTTCCAACGTGAAAACGCGATCCTTATACCATTGATAGGTGTTGATTTTGTTAAATGAGACACAAGGCTGGAGAATATCGATGACTGAGGTTCCTTTAAACAGAATTGCCTCTTTCAGCAATACTTTCAGATGCGCAATGTCTCCTGCAAATCCTCTGGCAACAAAGGGTGCGCCCATTACAATGGCCAGGGCCAAAGGATTGAGAGGATTATTCCGGCTACCCCTCGGATCAAGCGAATTGATCACCCCTTTATCGGTAGTAGGGGCGCTCTGTCCCTTTGTTAGTGCGTATACGCGGTTATCGCAGGTAAGGATGGTAATATCCAGGTTTTTGCGGATCGTATGAATGAAATGGTTCCCGCCTTCTCCGTAATTGCAGCCATCCCCTGAAACGGCGATTACGGTCAGCTCCGGCCTGGCAATCTTTATTCCCGCAGCAACCGGAAGAGCCCGTCCGTGAAGTCCGTTGAAGTAGTTTACATCCAGATATTGGGGCAGCTTGGCAGCCTGCCCTATTCCAGATGTAAAAACAATCTGACCGATCGGAATCGGCAGCTCCTTAAGAGCAGCTTCCAAAGCATTGCGGATGCCGAAATCACCGCATCCCGGGCACCATGCGATATCCCTACCACCCATCATTACCATAACAGTTCACCTCAGTAAGTGCTTGCTTTGAAATAAATTCTCCTGTCAGCCTGTCGCGGAACCCTGGATGATGCTCGTAACCTTGCGACAGATCTCGCTTACCGTGAAGCATTCTCCGCTATATTTCAGAATATGGTGATCTACCTTTATATCCAGTTCTCTTTTCAAGAGCTTCGCAAACTGTCCGGTCGCGTTGTTCTCGATATCGATCAGCTTTTTGCCGCCGAGATTGTAACTTTCAATCATAGCTGAGGTCAGGGGGTATACTTGTCGAAAATGCAGGGCGCCGACGCGAAACCCGCTTTGGTTCAGCCTGTCTACAGCCTCTTTGACAATCAGTTTATTTGATCCCCAGCAGATCAGGATTGTTTCCGCATCCTTTTCCCCCAAGAAGCTGGGGAGCAGCGCGGCTTTCCGAACTGAATCGAACTTGCTCAGCCTTTTGTCCACCATCTTGACTCGCAATGCGAGATCCTCTGTTATCGCACCCGATTCGTCGTGCTCATCCGAATCGCACTTGACGAAAGCCTCTCCCAGACCGGGATAGGTCAGGGGCGATATGCCGTTGGGTATCAGCCGGTAACGGAGGTAATCCCGGCCGAAAGAGGGGTAGCTGCGAAAACTGATAGTCGGTTCGATCGGATCTTCCGTTATCTGGATCGAATCGGCGAAATACTGATCGGTTAAAATGAATACCGGGATTTGAAATGCATCGGCCAGTTCGAAACTTTTTCTGGCCATGTAAATGGCTTCGTCAATAGATCCGGGGGCAAACAGAATGCGGGGGAATTCTCCGTGTCCCGAGTGCAATACAAAATTCAATTCTGCTTGCTCGGTACGGGTCGGCAGGCCCGTTGACGGCCCCGGACGTTGACCGACAATGATCACGACGGGGGTTTCGGTCATTCCGATAAGAGAAACAGCTTCCTGCATCAGGGCAAAGCCGCCTCCCGATGTTGCAACCATAGAACGCAATCCGGCATAGGAGGCTCCGATCGCCATATTGATTACGGATATCTCATCCTCACCCTGTTCAAAATGGATTGGTAAATCAAGGGCCGCTTCTGAAAAATAGGCCATGATCGATGTTGCAGGCGTCATTGGATAACCCGCCATGAATTGGCATCCTCCCAGGATTGCCCCAAGCGCTAAAGCCTGGTTCCCATCAAACTGGAAATGCTCCGGGGGAGCAGCCGGTTTCATTGCATATCGATTCTGTATGCCCCAGCGATCCGCAAAGGAAAATCCGCTGGCCATGGATTCAGTATCTGCAGGATTTTTGGGCGCTATTTGATTGATAGGAACGCCTATAGCGGAAAAGATGATTCCCGTCAGAACACTGTTTGCGGCGCGGGGATCGTGGTAAACCTCCCTGGCCTGTTTTTCGATTTCCTTGATCTGCTCGAAGGTAAGGAGAAATCCGTTTTCTTTCAGGTCCTTTGCGTGGATTTTTTCGGTTTCACTGTCGAGAGCGATTATCATATCCCATTTTGTGTCATCCAAAGCATTCACAAGGTGGTCGGCAATCCGGAACATGTGAAAATTGTGTCCGCCGCGGATCCGGGACATATAATTTTTGGTTGCAAAGAAATGAAACTTCAGGGCGGAAAGCGTTTCCGCCAAAAGATTTTCAATAGACATTAAACCCTGACCTGCTTCACCGCCGATCAGCAGATTAAATTCCATGCAAACCCTCCAGGTCCTGATTTGATCCTAAATATTGAGCTGCTTCGTTTCTTATCTATTTTAGCCTTATCCGCAGGTGAACTTTAATTATAATTTTTTTGCAAAAACAGACAATGAGTCGATTCCTGATAGTGATTTAAGTTGAAATTTGAAAAGAATCGCATCAGCGCTGAAGAATCGCTCTTCAGCAAGCTGTTCAACACTCTGTTAAGTGCTGCGTTGCGAACGCCGGCTCAGAATGGCTATCCAGATGCCCCCAAAACCGAAAAGAATGGCGAGAGAGTTCAGAAACCAACCCAGAATGGGAATAAAACCTATGATGCCCAGAACCGCCATTCCTGAGAGTGTTTCCCAAATTGGAGCAGTTCGAGCCCGTTTCATAGACATTATTATTTTTTTGCCGATTAATTGAGCAATGGCTACATATCCGAATAAAAGGGCAGTTGAAACGATGATGATCTCGACAGGAATCAGCACCAGTCCGATTATCGAGATAGCCAGCAAGATACCCAGGGGGATAATCAGCAGCATACCTGCAAAGCCGGCGAAAACCGATCCAATCGGATGCTCCTCAATGGTTGCAGAAGCGGCCTCCATTGTACCCGGGAAGAAAGCTGCTATCAAAAGTGCAAGGGTCAGAAAGCCTAAGAAACTGATGAGAGGCCAGACACTGAAAATCAGAAATGGCCCGGACCAATCTCCTCCTGAAAATGTATGGATCAGGGTATAAAGCCCCGGAATATTTGCTTCCGTCAGGGTGCCTCCTACATTCGCCCCCGGGCTCCGTTCAATTTTCCCTGAGATTGCGACCACATTTCGGCCGACGAAGGCATTTTCTGTAAGGATTATGGATCCTCCAATTGCCACAACATCACGATCAACAACTCCATCTACGGTTACGTCTCCCGCAATGACCACGGCATCTCTGACAGACATATCTTCTTCGATCAAAAGGTCTGAACCAAATCTGACGAGATCCCGTATTGCAGCATGAGCATTTGGACAAAATACGGGGAGGAGCAGCACTAAAGAGAGAAGAACAGGAACCAGAGTATATTTTTTTGAATTCTGAATGATGTCAATCATGAGATCACCTGGAAATAAAGCTGCTAGATTTAAAATGGATTTTAGTATAGAGACGCCCCAAGGATTGTCAAGGGAATACCCCGAATTTTTAAAAGAAATGCTTTTAAAACAAATTTTTGAATCCGGCAGCGGGCGCATCCGGTCTAAATATTTTCCTGAAGATCGGAGATACCCAAGGCTAGTTTCCGGAAGATCTTAATAAAATAGTTTCCACAATGGGCTTTGTTCAATGTTTCTTTCAATCGGTTCCACATTTCTTTCAAAGAGTCTCTGGTAAAGCTTGCCCTCAAACGAAAGGGGAGTATAAAAAAAGTAAATAATTACAAAAGTTTAATCCCCTTCATCTTGTATCGCTATGCCTGGCATGGAAATTTCATATTCTCATTCCAAATTGAAATTAAAATGAAATCCTCAGGAGGACTGATCATGAATAAAATATTATCAACATTGCTGGTAGCGGTTTTTGTGGTAGCGTTTACTGCGACATTTGGATTTGCCGAATACGCCGCGGCGGGTGCAAGCAATTTTCCCTTCTTTCATCTGGGCGCATTGATTGTGGGCGGCTTGATCATTATCTCCCTTAAGCACAAATATACAGGGCTTTACACGAGCGAAGCAGTTGGATCTTTTGCACTTTATACCCTTCTGATCGCTTTGTTTACCAATCCTGTCGTTGAATATGTAAAATCTCTTGTCGGGTGATTTTTTAATTAAAGGTTTTCATTTGGGCCCGACCAGTGCGGGCCCTTTTTTTTGTACTTGCCAGTTATATGCTTTATTTTCTATTCTTTAATTAAAGCATTTCAAATTCCTTTTTCTAAGTAAAATCCCATTTGCGTTCCTCCTTTGTGTTTTTTTCATTACATTACAAGGTGAAACTGTGCTGCAAAGCTCCGGTTCGGCAAAAAACATGGATGAAAAAGTTCCGCTTCATAAAGGGGATGTCCTTATCATTGTTGATGTACAGAATTGTTTTCTTCCCGGAGGATCTCTGGGGATCTCTGAAGGCGATCGGGTAATTGTTCCTCTCAATGACATAATTGATAAATTCTCGAAAAAGAATCTTCTGGTATTCCTTTCACGCGACTGGCATCCCGATAAGCACATATCATTTAAAGAGCGCGGTGGTCCCTGGCCAGACCATTGTGTGCAGAACA
Source organism: Syntrophaceae bacterium UBA4778 (assembly GCA_002403175.1). Next base: position 26,250 of record DHHG01000167.1, read on the forward strand.
CAAAAGGATCCGAGTTTTCCGCCGAATTGAGAATACCTGTCGAGGCAATGGTTTTCTCCAAAGGCACAGATCCCGAGCACGAGGAGTATTCCGCCTGGAATGCCAGAGATGAAAACAACCGTTCCCTTTGCAGTCTGCTGGCTGAAATGGGAAGCCGGCGCCTGTTCATAGGCGGACTGGCGACCGAATATTGTGTACTGAATACGGTGAAAGATGCGCGACGCGATGGTTACGAAATCTATGTATTGTCTGACGCGATTGAGGCTGTGAATGCCAATCCGGGTGACAGTGAACGGGCCATCAGGGAAATGATCGCTGCCGGAGCAAAAATGATCTCGACTCGTAATGTCGGCTTATAAAACAATGGATTCCTGTGAGCCACTTTCCCATAATTTAATATTGACCCCGCTGCTGACCGATCTCTATCAACTGACGATGCTGCAGGGGTATCTTGCCGGAAAAATGAACGGGACGGCCGTCTTCGAGTTTTATGCCAGAAGACTTCCTCCACGAAGAAGCTTTCTTCTGGCCTGCGGCTTGGAGACATTGCTGACCTTCATTGAAGGGATGCAATTTTCATCATCGGAAAAGAAATATCTGGCTACAGCCGGACGTTTTTCATCCGAGCTGGTCGATTATCTGGACCATTTTAAGTTCAGTGGGGATGTTTATGCTCTGCCGGAAGGGACCGTCTTCTTTGCAAACGAGCCGGTTATTCGCGTAGTTGCGCCTATCCCGGAAGCGCAGCTTCTGGAAACCCGCCTTATCAATATCCTCCATTATGAAATCTTGATTGCGAGCAAAGCGGCCAGATGCTCTCTGAGCACCGATTTTCGAAAGCTCCTGGTTGATTTCGGACTCAGGAGAGCGCATGGCGCCGAGGCGGGACTTTTATCTTCCCGTGCTTCCTTTGTGGGGGGATTCTCGGGTTCATCCAATGTATTGGCTGAATATGTTTACGGTATACCTATTTACGGCACCATGGCGCATTCATTTATAGAGGCCCATGAAAACGAGCTGGAAGCTTTTCTGCGTTTTGCGCGGGCAAATAGAGAAAATACGACGTTGTTGATAGATACATACGATACCAGAAGAGGTGCCGCGAAGGCAGTGGAAGCAGCGAAAATTCTGTCCGGGGAAGGTATCCAGGTGCGGGGAGTTCGTTTGGACAGCGGCGATCTTTTTGAATTGTCTGTAGATGTTCGGAAGATCCTGGATAATGGGGGATTCCCGAATATTCGGATTTTCGTCAGCAGCAGTATCGATGAAGATTCCATCGTCGATCTGCTTACGCGCGGGGCCCCGATCGACGGGTTCGGGGTAGGCACAAAACTCGATACCTCTTCAGACGCTCCTTATCTGGATTCCGCTTATAAAATAATGGAGTATGATGGAAGGCCCTGTTTCAAGACATCGGAAGGAAAGATAACGCTCCCCGGGCGCAAGCAGATTTTTCGGGAATTTAAAAATGGTTTTATGGAAAGGGATACGCTGGGGCTGGAAACGGAGCACCTGAATGGCAAATCTCTCCTGGAGAAAGTCATGGAAAACGGAATGCGCCTCCAGCCGCCGAAGGAACTCAAGAAGATCGCAGCTTATGCCCGGGAACAATTATCCATGCTGCCTGCCTATTTACGAGATCTTGAAACCAAATACGCTTATCCCGTTGAGATTTCTCCCGGTCTGGAAGAACTACGCTCATTGCTTTAAAGCCTTTAGGGGTCATTGCGAACGAAGTGAAGCAATCTCAGGTCAAGAAACAATGATATTTAAAGATTGCCGTGTCGCTTGCGCTCCTCAATGACGAGAAAAGAAGACTTTTTTAAAAAATAAAGCTGTTTACGGGGGCCTCCTCAGGATTGTATCGGGTTCAAAAAAACCGCCCTCACATGATCTCCCGATCCGTTTGTTCCACGGCTTTATCTATCTGTTCCTTCAATTGAGCCGGCACCAGATCCGTCGGCATAGTCGGGAATTGCCTTTAGATTCACTACCGTCCGCGCAGATCTGGACCATCTGTCTTGTCTTCAGTCCGTGAATGGTCGGTGGACGCTGATAGGACATTCCGATCCCCAGCTTCGCCCGCTGATCGATCGGCATGGAAGTGATATCTTCACCTTTGAAGAGAATCTTTCCGTTCGTAACCTTATATTGCGGGTAGCCCATGATTGTCATCAGGAGACTGGTTTTACCCGAACCATTCGGTCCGAAAAGAATATGGTTTCCCCCGGTTTGATCTCCAGATCGATATGTCGCAAAATTTCTTTCTCGCCGAGCTTTACCTGTAAATCCTCGATCTGCAGCATAATGAATCTCCCTCCAAAAGGAGGGTAAATTTTTTTTGCAAATGCAATATGAATTCCTCGTTCATGATTTGAACTGGAGAGGGTTTGTTCAGAAGAATCCGCTCAGTCTAAAGATTTAACCATAAAGCGAGGTGATATGCCGCATAACCGCCCAGGAAGGAAATAACCAGCATCGTAATCAGCGCCAGCAAAAACCATTTGCTATCTTTCATTTCCTGCCGCATCGAGGCTATCGTCGCTGCGCAAGGGATAAAGAGCATCATCACAACAAGAAAGGCAAGACCGGAGGCGGGTGGCATAACCGTGGGTAAAACGGATCTGAGACCCTCGCCTCCGACATTGTAGAGAACGCCGAGGGTGGCAATGACATTCTCTTTGGCTACGAGACCTGTTAGCAGCGCGACAATCATCTTCCAGTCGAGTCCGATCCAGGCGCCAATAGGAGCAATCAGTTTGCCGAACATGGCGAGATAGCTGCTTTCCGTGGTTCCGCCCGGGAAGTTGGAAAGAAGCCAGATTAGAATGGAAATTGCGAGAATAACGGTCCCTGCCCGTTTTATAAATGCAACCGTTCTGAATTTGACGACGTTCATAATCGTCTTCGGATGAGGCGAATGATAGAGAGGCAATTCCATAATAAACGGCATCACTTCATCTTTCATTATGATCTTATTGATAAAAATTCCGGTAATTCCCAGAAGAATGATATTGACGGAAACGACCAGCCAGGCGATGAAGGCCGCATGTTCCGGAAATATTGCTGCAGAGATGAAAGTCAAAACGGCCAGCCGCGCAGTGCATGGGATAAAGGGCATCAGAAATATCGTGAGCAGCCGCGCATTTCTCGATTCCAGAATACGTGCGCCGAGAACGGCCGGAACATTGCATCCGAAACCGAGACACATCGGGATAAAACTCTTCCCGTGAAGTCCGATCAGGTGCATGAACCGGTCCATCACAAAGGCCGCCCTGGACATGTAACCGACATCCTCCAGAAAGGACATGGTTGCAAAAAATATGAGCAGGATGGGAAGGAAGGTCAGGACGGAACCTGCTCCGCCGATTGCTCCATCAATGATAAGGCCCTTTACCCAGAAAGGAGTGCCTCCAAAGAAAGGCTCCAGCCATTGCGAAAAGGAACTCAGGAGGCCTTCGAGCCATTTTTGTGCGGGAAACCCGATCGCATAAGTCAGGCCGAAAACGATCCCGAATACAGCCAGAAGTATCGGAATGCCGAAAACGGGACGGGTCAGGATGTGATCTATCCGGTCCGTCATCAATACCTGCCCGCGCTTGAATCGCGAAATCGAGGCGCGAGTGACCATTTCAATCCAGTCGTATCGCCCGCCCACAACGGCATGCAGCGAATCTTCATGTGCTATCAAAACTTTCCGGATTTCCTTCCATACCTGATTTGGAAGCATTCCTTCCAGGCTTTGGGAAACTTCAGGGTCGCCCTCCATGAGCTTGATGACAGTCCAATGGGACATATACGATTTCTGAACATAAGGCTCGATCAATTCCAGGAGCTGCATGAATATATGTTTATGATCCTGCATGACATCCGGCAATCTTGGGTTATAAGCAAGCTTGCCTTCATGGAGAGCAATGATATCCGACACCAGCTCCCTGACGCCAATATTCTTTTTTGCAATCATCGGAATGACAGGTATGCCGAGGGCATCCTGGATGGCTTTCATATTGACGCGGATTCCCTGATTTTCCGCAACATCGGTCATATTCACCGCGACGATGACCGGAGGACCGAGCAGCAGGAGCTCCGACAGGAGATATAGACTCCGTTCCAATGCCGACGCATTGACAATGAGAACAACAATGTCTGGGAATTCATTGATGATGAAATCCCTGGCGACCTTTTCTTCTTCCGAGAAGGCTGTAAGGCTGTATGTCCCGGGGAGATCGATAATCCGCATACGATGATCTCCGGCAACGTGCACTCCCTCTTTCTTCTCAACCGTTTTTCCCGGCCAGTTGCCCACATGCTGGGAGAGACCGGTGAGGATATTGAAAACAGTCGATTTACCGACATTTGGCTGCCCGACCAGGGTAATCAGAATGCTTTTTTCTTTTTTCTCGGGTTGAGATATCTCTGCTTCCGGACCGACCCGGTGTGCGGTAATCTTTTCAGCTTCTCCCCACCCCAGGGCAATTCTCGTGTCGGATGCAAGCAGAAGGACGAGCCCCCCTCTTTTGCGCAATATTTTGATTCGAGAGCCGAGCGAAAGCCCCATCCCTGCCAGCCGGCTGGTCAGACTCTGGTCGCCGGAAACAGCATGGATAATGCCTTCCTCGTCCTCTTTCAATTCAGTGATTGGGATCAATTCGCTCTTCATTTTAAATTAATATATTCCATATGGGATTGATTCCGGTCTGGAATTGGATTTCAATATATTTTATTTGGTTGTCAAAAGAAACTGACTTTTTTAAACTAATAGTGCGGCATATTAGGAAAGGGAGGAATCAAAGTCAATCCTTTTCAACGTTTCCTGAAAGGAGAATAGTCCAATGACGATTCATCTTGCTTCCGAGCCGGTCGTATCTTTGATTGCAGGTATTCTGATTCTGATTATTCCGAGACTGCTGAACTATATTGTTGCCATTTATCTAATCATCATTGGGGTCCTCGGGCTAATAAAATAATCTGAGTACGTAACCACCTCTTTCAAATTGGATCAAATCTGCTATAATCGCCACTTTCCAACCGGCAGGGCGCTTCATGCTGGCATCAATGAGCAGGACTGAGAAGGTTTGCTTTCACTACATAATATTTCCAAACAGTATGGCGGAGATTATCTCTTTTCCGACATTTATCTCCATATTGGAGATCGCGAGCGTATTGCAATTGTCGGCTCGAACGGATCGGGTAAATCCACCCTGCTGAAAATCATTACCGGCCAGGTGGAAGCAGAATCCGGAAAGATCTCCATTTCCCGTGCTCATTCTGTAGCTTATCTTCCCCAGGACGGGATTCATCATTCGGGAAAAACGCTCTACAGGGAAATTGAATCCGCCCTGGATGATATTCTTTCCCTTCAGCAGAAAATTCAGGAGATTAGTCTGGAAATTTCCAGGTGTCCCGAAGGTGAGCGCTCGCAGGTACTTACGGAAGAACTGGGCGAGCTCCAGCACCAGCTCGAATACCGTCAGGGTTATAACGTGGACGCCCGGATCAAGCAGATCGCTTCCGGTCTTGGTTTTTCGATACTCGATCTCGATCGCCAGAGCCATGAATTCAGCGGCGGCTGGCAGATGCGGATTGAACTGGCCAAACTCCTGCTGCGAAGTCCCAGCTTTCTGCTGCTCGACGAACCGACCAACCATCTCGATATCGCATCCCTGGAATGGCTTGAAAATTATTTGCAAAACTACGAAGGAACGATCATCGTCGTATCTCACGACAAGCGATTTCTTGACAACCTGGTCAAGAGAACCTTCGAGATCTCGCTGGGAAAGATCACCGAGTATCGCGGGAACTACTCTTTTTATGTGGAAAAAAAGGCCGAGCGGCAGGCGCTTCTTCAGGCGCAATACGAGAGTCAGCAGAAAACGATCGAAAGGACATCTCGCTTCGTAGAGCGCTTCCGTTACAAGGCGACCAAGGCGCGGCAGGTCCAAAGCCGGTTGAAGATGCTCGAAAAGATGGAAGCAGTGGTTCCCGAAGGTTTCGAGGATGAAATCCATTTCGATTTCCCCTCTCCTCCGTCATCGGGACGTGTTCTGCTGGAGTTGGAGCAGGTAGCCAAATCCTATGGAACAGTCCCCGTTTTTCAGGACGCTACTCTCCGGATCGAGCGAGGGGACCGCATTGCCGTTCTGGGTTCAAACGGGGCCGGAAAATCCACCCTGGCGCGTATCATAGCCGGGACGGAGGGCTTTCAGAGCGGGACACGAAAACTGGGTCAGGGAGCTGCGATCGGCTACTATGCCCAGGACCAGTCCGAGATCCTCAATGGCGCCAAAACAGTTCTACAGATCGTAGAGGAAGCTGCTCCGGGCATGGCAACAGCGCGGTTAAGGGCGCTCCTTGGTTGCTTTCTCTTCGAAGGAGACGATGTCTTCAAGCCGGTTTCGGTCCTGTCGGGGGGAGAAAAGAGCCGACTGGCCCTTGCCCGAATGCTCCTCATTCCGTCCAATCTTCTTGTTCTCGATGAACCGACCAACCATCTGGACATCCAGTCCAAGGAAATCCTCCAGGATGCCTTGTCCAATTATAACGGCTCTTACGTGATCGTTTCCCACGACCGGGATTTCCTCGAACCGCTGATCGAGAAAGTTCTCGATTTCAGGGATGGCATTCTCCAATTGACCCTGGGGAGTGTCGAAAACTTCCTGGAAAAATGCCATGCCGAACAGACCGAACTTGCCGCTGGCCAAAACCAACCGGAAGCAGGGAAAAAGAACCAGAATCTGGAAAAAGTCCGCAAACGGGAGGAAGCCGAAAAAAGGCAGACCCTCTTCCGCAAGCTGAAACCCCTCCAGGATAAGCTGAAAGGGATTGAATCAGAAATCGGATCGAGTGAGAAAAGGAAAGCTGAATTGGAAACTGCGCTGGCGGATACGGAAACATACAAAAACGAGAGCAATGCCCGTGCGCTAGGCGCTGAATACAAGGACATTCAGATTCGCCTGGAGAGCTTGTATGACGAATGGGCAAGTCTCCAGGAAGAAATCGAATCGGCGGCAAAAGAATAAGCGGCTCAGATTTTGAGACAGATCTGGTTAAAACAGTCTGCGGATTGATTTCACCTCAAAGTCTTTAAATCTAACATGATCGTGGGCTCGTCGGTTCAAAGGGCTTATTCTTCCGGCTCCCCTATTTGTTAAAGGCATAGAGGTCCTGATCTGCCTAGAATGGAGCAATCTTTTCAATAAAGCTCGTTACAGTTACCCCCGCGGGAAGGTTGTCCAGGGGGTATAACCGCACCGGAAATCCCTTTCTGGCGAGTTCACCTAAGATTTGTCAATATTCCGATTGATAAGCTGATGATCACACTTTCAAATCTGCATCATTCGATTCGGACGGATAGACAGATAACCGAATCTTTCTCAGATCGTCCAATCCCCGATAGAAAGAATAGCTATAGGTATTATAATTAACATGAAGACGCCGTGCAGCTGCATCGGCGGGTCGATATATCTTGCTCCGAAAGAACTATTCTAGGCGAAACTTATAGGACGCGCCCTTAAAATGAACGTCTTTCACCCGGTAAGGTTCTTTACCAAAGACGAGAGGGTGGCATGCCGCTCGGAAAGCCCTTTGCTCGAATTTTGAGTAAATGATTCCGGCAATCTCAGGAAGGAGGATGCAGCGATGACTGAACAGACGGACCTGTCCCAATATTCCAAGTCCGAAACGTTGCGCAATGGAAAGGTGGTCGAAATTCGTGCGATCAAGCCGGACGACCGGGAAGAAATGCTGAAGATCGTCGAAAAAGCAAGCAAGGATTCATTTTACCGCCGATTTTTCTCGCAGAAGCGCGACCTCAGCGACAAAGAGGTTGATTACTATCTCAATATCGACTTCGTTAAACAAGTCGGTCTGGTAGCGGTCCTTGAAGAAGCTGGTCGTCCTGTCATTGTGGGTGGCGGGCGTTATATCATCTCTCAACCGGGACACGCCGAAATTGCTTTCGGAGTGGAAGACGAATACCAGGGGCAAGGCATTGCATCGGTGTTGATGCGGCATCTCGTTGCGATAGCCCGTTCAGCAGGTCTCGATGAACTGCACGCGGAGGTGCTGTCAGAGAATATGTCTATGCTCAAAGTTTTTGAAAAGAGCGGGCTGGCGATCTCGATAAAGCACGAACAAGGGTCTGTACACGTTACCCTTCGATTGCATTGATGGCTTGCAGAGAGGGGCCAAGGGCCTGGTGCAAACAGAAGCATAACTGACGCAAAAGGTCGCAATCTCTTTCTTCACCAAGCAAGACAGAGTGAATTTGCTTTTGATAAAGTCAGGTAATGCAAGGGGAAGAGAACGTGAGATGCCATTTCTCAAAAAAAATAAATAACCACGGCGATGGTTGTCGCGTGAAAAAAATAAGGGATTTGAAGGTCAGGCATCTGCCATCGGGATAGGAGGGAGAATCATATAAATGATCAGCTCCCATTAAATCATAAGATAGCTTCAAACATGCTGTTCAAAACAGATATGAGCCTAGGAGATTTGAAAAACAGCTTTGAAAATGAAGCGAAAAGAACTTTCTAGAAGAAGAAAGACAGTCCGATAACTCCGCAATGCATATTAATTCCTATATTCGGCCGCCGCATTCCTGCATTCGAGATATGCCGAAAGCGCCAACCGATATTGATGGCCGTTTTCGAATCCAGGTAATAATAGGAACCCGCTCCAGCCGTCAGCAGGATATTGAACCCAGGAGCCTGATCAGTAGAATTGAGGGAAAGATAATGGGGCCCTGCTGAAGCAAGTATGTAGGGATTAAATTTTTTAGTCAGGGAATAAAGGTACTGGGCACCTAATCCTATCCCCGCTTCATAATCACTTCGCGGTTCGAATATTGGATTAGCCTGAGGCTCAATAAAAAGAGAGAAAATCCCGGATCTTTCAAGTCCATAGGGAGCGGTTTTCAAATTGTATCCCAAATGTGCTGCTAAAAGGAGCACGTTATAATGACCCTCCGCGATCCGTCCTGTACCTGCTCCGGTAATGAAGCCAAGCTCATACCTGCTTTCTTTTTCTTGGGTTTGTGCAGCCACTTCAGCCTGTCCGGGAAAATAGATACTGGACAAGAATATCAGGATAATCACGATACATTTTAGATTATCCATTCTCATTCATTCCTCCTGGTTAGATTGAATAATCATAAGCTAGCATCTAATCGGTTCGCTAGGGTATCCGTATCCATTCTGATTTTTCCTAAGAAGAATTAGGGAGCTGCACACCCGCAATTAAAATTTAAAATTGGTTCAAGTCCCGACTCGCCCCTCTTGGAACCTGATTTAAAAAAACTCTTTCATATTGGCAGTCATTGAATGCAGTTTTCTGGCTGGGAATTATATAAAGAATAGACAAATCATTGAGTTTTCTCCATTAATCCGATTCCCGATAGAAACATTAGATAAAGGTGTTAATATAATTTTTCTAAACGTCCGTGAAGCTCGATCGGCTGTTGTTGGGCACTCATAAAGGTTTATTCGAATAATTGCGCCTCCCGGGCAACCATTTTCAATTCTTCTACCCGGACGCTGGCTTTACCGTGCAAAGGAAAATGCATGACATAAACTTTTGAATGGTTCATATCTTTTTGCCATCCGAAAGAGACTTTTTTGTTTCCAGTAAATTTTTGGTAAGTTATTTTTCCGATAAAACATACCACTGGGGGCTTATAGGTTTTAATTATTTGCACCAGCCTTGTTCTGCCGGATTCCTCTTCTCCCTTTTCAAGTTCAGTGACTACTCGTGTCGGTCTGTCTACAATATTCACAAATCCAAGATGATACATTCTGTTAAATCTTTCCATGTACATCTTTTTTAATTTTGAATCTTCTCTCAGATCTGCCTCGTTTTCCTGGATCAGGCCGGCTCTGGCTAACAGATACCAAAACAATTTATTATTAGAGAAAGGGATACTTCTTTCAAATGAGCCATAGTGTGGATTAATGCCGACAAATAGTATTGTTGCTTTTTTAAAAAAGTAAGGGATCATTAATTAAATCTCAAAACAAATACAAATTTGAATCCGGTAGCGAGCGAATCATGTTTAAACATCTTTCTTAAGGATCGGAGATTCGCTGGAGCTTGCTCCGGTGAGTCTTTAATCCTTTATTGCCTGCCGGCTCTGGCGGTTGCTTTCACAGGGTGCTTTCTGTCAGGGAACAAATCTCCAAACAGCCATATCCTTCCCACTGGTTCCTGTCACCATGATCCTGCCGGATGTGTCCAGGGCAATAGATTGACCGATGTTGATATTTGTTTGCTGGGCAGTTAGTTCAAAGACAACCAGACCCGTCCCATTGAAGTTTGTATCCGGCGTACCGTCCGAATTGAATCGCCATACAATCATGGCAGAGTTACCGGATAAGTCCTGACTGGAACCCGTAACGAGAATCCGGCCACTGACGTCAATCGCTATGGAATTGCCTGAATCGGAACTGTTTCCGCCAAGCGCGTTTTGTTGGATTGTCAGGCCTGTACCATGAAAGGATGTGTCCAGTGTGCCATCGGAATTGAATCGCCGTATAATCATGGCAGAGTTGCCGGCTAAGTCCTGACTGGAACCTGTGACGAGAATGCGGCCGCTGCCATCAACCGCTATGGACGCCCCCGTATCGGAGCTGTTATCCCCAATTGCATTTCGGACCGCCGTCAAACCTGTGCCATGAAAGGACCTGTCCGGCGTGCCGTCCGAATTGAAGCGCCAAATGGCCATTACCGAGTTGCCGGAAAGGTCCCGGCCGGAACCGGCCACGAGAATCCTGTTGCTGCCGTCAACCGTTATGGATGTGCCCTTATCAGAGCTGTTCGCGCCTGTAGCATTGCGGACGGCTACCAGGCCTGTCCCGTTGAAGCTCGTATCCGGCGTGCCATTCGTATTAAATCTCCAGATGATCATCTCGGATATGCCGGAGGGGTCTTCACTGGAACCGGTCACAAGAATTCTATCGTTTAGGTCTCTGGCGATTGCGAGCCCGATATCATTAATGCTGTGGCTTTGCGTTACCGAACCTGTTCCATTGAAACTCGTATCCGGCGTGCCGTTCGGATTAAAGCGCCATACAGTAACACTGGAAGAAGTCAATCCGGTTGTGCTGAATCCCGCAACAAGTATTCTGGTTTCCTGATCCGTTGTTAAGGCATTTCCGGCACTATTGCTGATATTGGCTGTTGGGGCCGGAGCTGTTACGAAACCGCCGTTAAATGAAGCATCCGGTGTGCCTGCCGCGTTAAATCGCCAGACGATCAGACCGGAATCTCCCGAGGTGCTCACACTCGCACCTGACACAAGAATTCGCCCGAGATTGTCTACTGCAATAGAGAATCCCTGGTCGGAGAATCCCTTCCCGGAAATATTCTGGGTGACAAAGCCGGTACCATTTAATGTCGCATCGAGTATACCGGAATTCAATGTGGATGGTGGATCCGACGCCGAACTGTCAGTTTCACCGGAATCGCAGGCAATCAGAACCATCAGGAAAGACGCCAATGCTATCGCCCGGAGAAGACGAACACATTCCGACGTCGACATAGTAGGGGTTTTCCCTTTCGGTTACACAGATTGACTTGACAGAGAGAAGATCAGTTTATGATGTAAGATATGCTAACACAAATCCAGGCGGGTTGATCATTTTTATGATTCGTATTTTTATAAGTACAAGGCATGATGCAGCCTGCTATCCGACCGATACGGAAGAATCCTGAATGCATCAGATCTTTGCCCATTTATTTCAGAATAACATTCGACTCGCCTTGGGCAATGACATGAATCGACAACCGATCGTTTAGCACGGTTGCCTCACCGAGAGACAAAGAATGTATGACGCCCATCAGTTTGATATGGTCAGCGACTTGCACGGAGGATAAGGCTGAGGACGCTTTCAGGCGAGCAGCCTTTAATTGCTCTATAATAGTGGTGTCGAGTTTCGTTTTAATTGTATTTCGAAGAGTGCTGCCAAACAGCCAACTTCCTGCACTTATCAGCCATCCGGCGTGCTTTGTGTCAAATTCGACATTCTCAAAAGTAAGCGAATTATTCTGTGAATGATACACTGGTTTCGCATACAGTTTTAGCTCACCGTCAAAGTCCCCGGTAGCGGTCAGGAAAACAGCCAAACGCCCATCTTCTCCCCTCAGGTTGAAATTTTTGATGGTGATCTTCTTACTTTCACCAAAAGTCTTCTCTACTAACACAGGAGTTAGCGCGGTTACGAGATCTGCATAGAAGATATCAGTAACAAGTTGAATATGAAATCTTTTGTCGAAGGTCGAAAACACCTGCACGGGAGGTAATGCCCTTACCGGAGCCGCAGCCGGCTTTGGTCCGACGGTCATCTCGGCGCCGGTAATCAACCCTACAGATAACCGGATCTGATTATTTATCGCAGATAGCGGACTCATGGCTATTCTTTCTGGAGTCAGCTTCAGCCAGGTACTGAAATCTTTATTGACTAGTGTCGGTGAAAACGCATTTTTCCAGAGTGGAGCAACTTTTGCCCGGAGCTGAATAGATTCATTAACTTTGGCGTCAACGACTGGTGCAAGAAGTTTTTGAACCGGCTGAACGATGTACTCGACCATGCTTTTCGGTTTCAAAGACACCGGTCCCAGTTCGAAAGAATCTGCCAGATTATCCGATAAACCGGTATAGTATAGGTCGGTTTTCAGGCGCCAGTCCGGTGTGACATTTACTTTGGCTTTAAATCTAAGTTCCGTCCGGAGCGGATAACTCTCATAAACGGCATAACGGGATGTCAATTGGATGGGGAGCGAAAAAAAGATAAAATTGTCTTTCGCTGCAACCGATACCGGGCCGGACCGGAGAACAGTGACCGATGTTCCCAATGCTCCTCGTCCTTTGTAAAGTTCCTTGGGGATAAACTGATTAATAATGGTTGCGAGATCGGCGGCAGAAGCCTCTATATTGAGGTTAATGGACGATACTGGCACGGCTGCGGAAGCACACACAGAATTAAACAGCAGGAACAAGAAGATTATGAAAAGCCGGTAGAAAATAGCGATGCCCTCCTATATTTTGTTTTGACCCGATCGATATAGCTGGTTGGTACTTTCCGAATGCTGGCCACACTATAATATTTAATTAGAGTTTAAAAGCGGGATTACTTCCTTACAGGAAATCTTATTTTACTTGGTGGTAATGTTCATTCTACTTCATGGCAGAATAATATTTTCGAGAGATCGTGACCTACACTGCCGTTTATGTATTACTCTGGGGGGTCTCCAATTATCCGATACCAATTTGTTGAAACCTATTCTGAAATACTAAATTAAGGGCTTCCCAAATAATACGGTTCCGGATGCTTCGTAACGAACCAAAAGGGCAAAACCTTATCACCTTCACTCTAAAGGATATTGCATAATTTTGCTTAATTTTTTTGAAAACAAGACGATATAGAGAGAAAGTGAATTGTTAAATTTGTGAAATTTTGTTGCGGTAAATAAGCTACCAGAGCACATACCGTTTTCTTACGAATACCAAAAAAAGGGGACGTCGGGTAATGGAAATATTTATTGAAACACTGATTACAGGGATTGTTGCTGCTACAGGATGCGTGCTGACAGCTCTCGGTTTGCGCATGTATTATGGAAAGAATATGACCACTCAAATGTGGATTTGGATAACACCTGGGGCTACCATTTTTTCTATGGACGCCTTTATCTGGGTGCGGCTGGGATATTTTCATAACATACTGGGTACGGCTATCTGCTTACCAATGGCGTCCCTTATATTCCTGACCAATTTCATTTTAATGAGCCGTTTTTATATTACCAAGCTGCAAAACATAGCAGACGAGATTACTTCATCGACAACCGAAATGAGCTCAGCTGCGCTCAATGTTTCCTCTGCCAGCCGGACACAGGCTGAGGGCACTTCCGCTCAGGCTGCGTCTATTGAAGCCAGCATTAGGCATCTTTTCCTGCCTTATTTTCCGATTTTTTCCGCGAGGAAGGCTCGGAGAGGACAAATGCAGATATACGTGTAGCCGAAAGACAGGGCGAATTTGCACTGTGCAGGATTGTCTTCAAGGCATTCGAGATGCTTGACCAGTTCAAAATATCTTGCTTTACAGAGTTGTTTGAATCCGTTCTTGGCGCATTTGAAATCTTTAGGGCATCGCAATTCCCCCATTATTTCTTCAATTTTTTTTCGAGTTTCCTCGTCCATTTTATATCCGTTTGTATCCTTTGTTTATCTCAAATTTTATGTTCTTGAGTCTCCCGAAGCGAGGAGATCCATACTCTGACCTGGTTTGTGAGCTTATATATCATAATATTCAAAGGTTATCAAATCCCTACCGGTTCACTAGGGATTGATTAACTAAAATCCAATCTCCCGGTAATATTTATTTTGAGGCAATTTGCCGACTTCTAGGTTTTAGTTAAACTGCTTTTTCCCATTGTCTGCGTTGCAGTGAGTTTGTGCTCCTGTGGTGTAATCGGATCGTCTGTATTCCAGAAGCTAAGAATTTGGAATAATCATAAATCAGGGATTCCGCGGTGTTGGACAGCTTTAAAAGTGTGTTTCAATAGAGTAATAACTTTAAAGGGGGGCATCATGAGGAGAAGAAAACATTGCGGATTCATTCCAGTGCTCGTTATAGCTGTGAGCTTTTTTCTCTTAAGCAGTGTGTTCGCCTATGCCGAAAACAATCTGAAGGAGCTCTCGTTTATCAGTTCCCTCGCAGCGATCTCAAAATGACCATCAACGGCGAGAGGATTCCAACCGCACTGGGTTTTGTTTCCTGGACGGCATTCAAAAAGACTGGTTCATCGACTATGGTCATGGGCGATCTTGTGCTTTTGGAGAAGGAGGTGAATCCGGTTATTTCAGAGCTCTCAAAATATAAAATCGAGGTCACGGCCCTTCACAATCACTTCTTCGGAGACAAGCCCCGGGTCATGTACATGCATATCGGGGGCATGGGGAAAGATTCGGAGCTGGCTCGAGGAATCAGAGCCGCACTGAAAAAAACCGCAACCCCGATCAAATCCACAGGTAAACCGGCAAGCTTGAAATTGAAAATAGATACGGGCAAGGTTGAGAAGATTGTCGGGCATCAAGGTCAGGAAGGCGGGGGTGTTTTCAAAATCACATTGGGGAGATCGGGCGTCAAGATGGGAGATACCGAGATCACCTCCAGCATGGGATTGAATTCCTGGGCGGGTTTCATCGGGACGGATGATCGTGCCCACGTGGTGGGAGATGTCGTGATGACTGCGGCAGAAGTAAACCCGGTCATCCAGGCTCTGCGAAAAGGAAATATCGAAGTCGTTGCAGTTCATAATCATATGCTCGATGAGCAGCCGAAGGTGTATTTCCTCCATTACTGGGGAACGGGCCCTTCAGCCAAACTGGCTGAGGCAATCCGAGAAGTTTTTACTATAGTTAAGAATCCGGTTCAATAAAACTGTCCTGAACGGCCAGCCGTGAAAAGAATTATTTTTTTTCTGACCCTGGTGATTATTGATTAGAAAATATCTGGGAATGAAAGACCGGATTTATGAAAGCAGGTATAGTTAGCTTTAATATCAAAGCAGATATCAAGCTTTTGATTACTTTGCGGCTAATGGTTTTCAAAGGAATAAGCTGGTTCAATCAGGTTCCCCTATGAGGGTCACCCTGAAAGACATCTTCTGGTATTTCCTGAAGCTGGGTACGATCGGCTTCGGCGGGCCAGTCGCCCTGGTCGGCTACATGGAGCGGGATCTTGTAGAGAAAAATACCTGGGTGACAAAAGACGAATTCTCTCAGGGCGTTGCCATCGCTGCAACCCTGCCTGGGCCCCTGGCGGCCCAGGTTGCCATGTGGATCGGTTATCTGCGCCGGGGGATCGCGGGTTGTGCCGTTTCCGCGCTTGCCCTCATCGCACCTCCTTTTCTGATCGTTCTGGTCATCGCTGTGATGTACACTCACTTCGAAAACGAAAAATGGGTGAGGGCCTTGTTCTATGGCATCGGCCCGACCGTCGCTGTCCTTATAGCCGAATCATGCTATAGGTTGGCCAGGAAGTATGTCCCTGACTGGAAAATGGCGATTCTATCGCTTACCTGCCTTGTCATAACGGTTTCGGCCCGTGCCGAACTGGCCATCCTCTTCATCCTCGGGGGGATCATCGGAATTTTTGTGTACGTCCTTGCCGGAAAGGGCCAAGGAAAAAACGTTTTTCTTCCCACCTTTCTTCTCTGTCTCGGTATGTTTAGTTTCAATTTCACCCGGGAAACGCTTTGGCAGCTGGGTTATTTCTTTTTCAAGGCGGGAGCGTTTACCTTCGGTAGCGGCCTTGCCGTAGCCCCCTTTCTCCACCAGGGTGCCGTCCTCGATCATCACTGGCTTACAGAGCGGCAGTTCCTCGACAGTGTTGCCGTCGGAATGATTACGCCGGGACCGGTCGTCATCATGGCGACTTTCGCGGGCTATTTAATCCAGGGTTTCCTCGGGTCATGTGTCGCATCCCTATGCGTGTTTCTGCCTATCTTTCTGATGGTCCTTCTCCTTGCACCTTACGTCTATAAACACCGGGAAAACCCGTATCTCACTTCATTCGTGACCGGAGCCACGAGCGCCGCCGTGGGTTCCATAACCGGAGCGGGCATTATCATAGGCAGGGGCGTGATTACCGACCTGCCCACGATCCTGATTGCCATCGCGGTCCTTATCCTGATCGTTTTTATAAAAATCCCAGGATATCTGCTCGTGGCGGCAACAGGCATTACCGGGTTGATTCTCTTTCGTTAAGAATTTTTCAGTGGCATCTGTTCCGGATTTCCGAGTCCGGCAATAGGCTGACAATAACTTGGGCTTTCGGTTCACACTTCCCACGAGATTGGAGACACCTGTTAAGGCCAGGCGCGCATTGACAAGAGACAAAATCCCTCTTAAGCTATTTTCATCACTTCAAGTGTTCGTAAGCATTCGCTTGTTTCTGCAAGATTTCAGAAAGAATCTTTTTCAGCTAAGCTGTTTTCTTGGAAAGGAGGACTTATGCCTGTCCGTCGTTTTCCAATTGGAGCGGAAATCATCAGGGAAGGGGTCCACTTTCGCGTCTGGGCGCCAAGACGTCAAAAGGTTGAGATCGTAATTGAATCCGGTATGGAAGAGACGAGTACCTTTATCTCCGAACTGTACAGGGAGGAAAACGGTTATTTCTCGGGAGCGGTCTCGGATATCGGAGAAGGTGCTTTCTATCGATTCCGCCTCGACGATGAAAAACTGCTTTATCCCGATCCCGCTTCCCGCTTCCAGCCTGAAGGGCCGCACGGTCCCTCTCAGGTGGTCGATCCCGGGCTTTTCACCTGGAATGATGCGGAATGGAACGGGATAGAACTGAAAGGACAGGTCATTTACGAAATCCATCTGGGAACCTTTACTCGGGAAGGAACCTGGGCGGCAGCGATGGAGCAACTTCCGGAACTGGCAGATTTCGGAATCACCCTCCTGGAGATTATGCCGATTGCCGAATTTCCGGGCCGATTTGGATGGGGGTATGACGGAGTCGATCTTTTCGCACCGATGCATCTTTACGGGACACCCGATGATTGCCGGAGCTTTGTCGACAGAGCCCATGCGCTCGGAATCGGCGTCATCCTCGACGTTGTCTACAATCACCTCGGGCCGGACGGCAACTACCTGAAACAATTTTCAAACGATTACTTTACGACCAGGTATCCCTGCGAGTGGGGTGAGGCCATCAATTTCGACGGCGAGAATGCCGGTCCCGTCCGGGAGTTGTTTTTAGCCAATTCAGGCTACTGGATCGAGGAATTCCATTTCGATGGGTTGAGACTGGATGCCACACAGGCCATTTATGATTCCAGCAGCAAACATATCCTGTCCGAAATCGGCCAACATGTGCGCGGGCGGGCGAAAGGGAAAAAAACGATTATTGTAGCGGAAGATGAGCAACAGCAAGTAATAAAGCTTACCCCTTCCGAATCGGGTGGATGCGGTCTGGATGGACTCTGGAACGACGATTTCCATCACAGCGCCCTTGTCGCGATAACGGGGCATAACGATGCCTACTACACCGATTATCTGGGAACGCCGCAGGAATTCATCTCTGCCATAAAATGGGGTTATCTCTTTCAGGGACAAAGGTATAAGTGGCAAAAGAAACGGAGAGGCACACCGGCGTTTGGAATCAATCCATCCTCTTTCATCATCTATCTGGAAAATCATGATCAGGTAGCCAATTCGGGTTTGGGCCTTCGCTGCTGCGCCCTGGCAAGCTTGGGAAATTACCGCGCCATGACGGCTTTGCTTCTGTTATCTCCGAATACGCCCATGCTCTTTCAGGGACAGGAATTTGCCGCATCCAGCCCTTTTTTATACTTTGCGGATCATCATACGGAACTGAAAACTCTGGTTGAAAAAGGGCGTTTTGAATTCCTCGCCCAATTCCTAAATCTCGCAACTCAAGACATGCACGATCTTCTGGATAAGCCCGGTGATCCGGCAACATTTGAAAAATCAAAGCTCGATTTTTCGGAACGGGAAAAGCATCGGCATATCTATGCCCTGCACCGGGATCTTCTGAAGCTCCGTAAAACGGACAGGGCATTCAATCAACAGCTCACCGGGGCTGTGGATGGTGCGGTCCTGACGCACAGTGCTTTTGTGCTCCGTTATTTTGTCGATCAGGATCAGGATAGGCTTTTACTGGTCAATTTCGGAAGGGATACTCATCTTGATCCGGCTCCAGAACCCCTTCTAGCGCCTCCTGTTCATTCAGACTGGAAGATACTCTGGTCGAGTGAGGATCCCAAATACGGCGGTTCGGGAACTGCGCCGCCGGAAACGGAAGAAGGTTGGCGTATTCCCGGGCAAACCGCCGTGGTCCTTTATCCTTCAAAACGAGAGGTGTCCCCATGAGAGATCCTCTGGTGCGCAGCCTTCCGTGTCCTGAATCTTTCGAATTGGATTATCTCGTTCGGGAATGGCTGGTTACGAATGGCCTGGGCGGTTACGCATCGGGAACGCTTTCCGGAGTCAATACCAGGAGATATCATGGTCTGCTTATTTCCTCATTACCTTCACCATCCGGAAGGGTGGTCATGCTCAATAATTTGGGGGAGCAGGTTGTTTTTCCCGATGGAAAAATGATTCAGTTAAGCGGCGAAGAACGTGAAGACGCCATGCTTCAACTTGAAGGGAGTAGATGTCTGAAAGAGTTCCGGCTGGAAGCAGGCCTCCCCGTTTGGCTTTACGATCTGGACGGCAGCTTGCTTGAGAAGCGTGTATTCATGCCATACAAGCAGAATACGGTTCATATCATCTATCATCTGATCTCCGGAGATCACCCCCTTCAGTTGGATCTGCGTCCTGCCGTTCATTTCAGGAATCATGAAGCCCCGGTTGATAGTGAGCTTCCCGCCAATTATTCACTGATCCTGGAGGATAAACACATCGAAATATCTGCCGGTCCCGATTTGCCGAAACTTAAAATGCTGCTGATCGGAAAGGAAGCGGATTTCAAATATGATGTTGCAACGATAAGGAAAGTCATTTACCGCAGGGAAGCGATGAGGGGGTATAATTCCAGAGGAGATCTCTGGAGTCCGGGATTCTTTCGATTTACGATTCTCAAGGGAGAAAAAGTAACACTCGTTGCCTCCAGCGAAGACTGGATTGCCGTCAGGGCTCTCAGTCCGCACTTTGCTGCAATAGCGGAAAGAGAAAGGCGGATTCGCCTACTCTCTCTGGCATCGAAAGTGCGCGACCGAGAGGGAATGGAGCTAGTCCTCGCAGCCGACCAGTTCATCATTACACCGTCGGAGCGTGTTGAGGATACAATCTGTGCCAAGGCACTGGGAGATGAGGCCTGCACAGTGATAGCTGGCTATCACTGGTTTACAGACTGGGGGCGCGACACAATGATCAGTCTGGAAGGATTAACGCTCATCACAGGACGCTGGAGAGAAGCGGGTTGGATTTTACGAACATTCGCCCGTTACATCAGAGAGGGACTCATCCCCAATATGTTTCCCGAAGGTCAGCGGGAAGGTGTCTACCATACGGCTGATGCTACATTGTGGTATTTTCATGCGATCGACCGATATCTGGAATATACGCGGGACAGATCGACCCTGCGATTCCTTCTGCCCGACCTCATAAGGATTATGGATATGCATATGCGTGGGACACGCTTCGGAATCGGCATCGATCCGGAAGACTGTCTCCTCAGGCAGGGAGATGTTCGCCATCCGCTGACCTGGATGGATGCGCATGTTGGAGATTGGGTCGTAACGCCCCGGCGGGGAAAAGCCGTGGAGATCAATGCCCTCTGGTACAATGCGTTGAAATTGATGGAAACATGGGTATCGGAAGAGCTCGATCATGAAAAAGCCCAGGAGTACAGGAATTGCGCTGAAAAGGTTCAACAGAGTTTCAATAACCGTTTCTGGTATGAAAAGGGACGATATTTGTTCGATGTTGTTGACGGTGAAAACGGGGATGACGTGTCCTGCCGCCCCAATCAGGTATTCTCAATCTCTTTGCGATATCCGGTTCTGGATCGTACTTATTGGAATCCTGTTCTGGACACCGTTCACAAGCATCTCCTCACTCCGTTCGGACTCCGGTCGCTTGCCCCCGGATTTCCTGATTATAAGAGCCGGTATTACGGAGATCGGCGTTCCCGTGATGCAGCCTATCACCAGGGGACCGTCTGGGCCTGGCTGATCGGCCCGTTTGTAGACGCATGGTTGAAGGTGCATCCCGGAGACATCGAAGGCGCACGACAATTTCTGCATGGTTTTTACCCACACCTTGATCATGCCTGTATCGGTACTTACAGTGAGGTATTCGATGGAAAAGAGCCCTTCGAGCCCCATGGGTGTGTGGCACAGGCGTGGAGCATTGCGGAGCTTCTGAGGAGCTGGGTCAAGACATCCGTCGGAACATAGAAGGTGGAGGCAGGTGGGATCAGTTTTTCTCCCGCAAGGCTCTCGGGCTTGTCGTTTCGTGGCTTTCGCCACGGGAGATGCTTTGCCCCCTCGGCCAGGGTGTTTATAAATCGCCGGAGCGATTACTTTGTCGTGAAAGGAATCACATGGAATCCAAACATAGAAATGGCCAGCATAAAGGTCAGGTCATGCTTTATGCCCTGAGCACCTGTATCTGGTGCAAAAAGACAAAAGAGCTTCTGGAAAATCTGGATGTCGATTTTGATTATATCGACGTCGATCAACTGAACAGTCAAGATAAAACCCAGGCGATCGATGAAATCAAGAAATGGAATCCATCCTGTTCCTTCCCCTCACTGGTCATCGACAATAACCAGTGTATTGTCGGTTTTAAGGAAAAAGAGATTCGGAACAGGCTTGGATTATGATGGAAAATGAATGGACCGAAGAAGCGGTCGACAGGCTTTATGCGAAACTCAAAAAAGACGCCGAATCGGGAGGATACTATCTGAATCCTGATGAGAAATTCACAAAAGATCTCATCAGAGGCCTCATGACCAATCAGGAGCGGTACGGCTACATGTCCTGTCCTTGCAGGCTGGCTTCCGGCGAAAAGACGGAAGATCTCGATATCATCTGTCCCTGTGACTACCGCGATCCGGATTTGACGGATTATAATGCCTGTTACTGCGCTCTTTATGTATCCCTGGCCGCATTGAAAGGCGAGCAGGAGATTGGCTCCATTCCGGAAAGGAGGCCGCCTCCGGAAGAAAGGCTTTCAACCGAACCTCATGAATGGGAAAGAATATCCGATCTTCCCTACCCTGTCTGGCGTTGCAAAGTCTGTGGATACCTATGCGCGCGTGAAGAGCCCCCGGAAATCTGCCCGATCTGCAAAGCGAAAAAGGACCGCTTCGAGCGGTTCATGTAGATGAAAAAAAGAAACAGATAAGCGATTATCAGAATGCTTGGAAAGGAGGATCCAAGGTATGACTTCTACGGATATGCTCAGCAAAGTTTACGGAATCATTTTAAGACGGCTGATTGCAACCGGGCAAGCCCCACATTACACGGAGATCGCTGCCGAATCGGGCGTGCAGGTGGAAGAGGGGCGAAAGGCCCTTCACGATCTGATAGCTGCGGGAATTCCGGCAATGTGGCTGTATCCCGAAACGGATCTCATCTGCAGTTTTGCTCCGTTCAGCAACCTTCCGACGCAGTACCGGATCAGCGTCGAAGGCGAGCAGAAATGGTTCGGCCAGTGAGGATTCGAATCGCTGGCAGTTAGCTGGCTTTTCCCCGGTAAAGTAGTCCGAATCGACACACCATGCCTCGACTGCGGTGAGCCCCTTCGCATAGAGATGAAGGACGGCGTTGTATTAAAAGAGGAGCCGAAAGGAATGATGGGATATGTTGCCGTCCCGTTTTCGAAATGGATGCAGCGATTTCCCTATGCCTGAAGCACGATGAACCTCTTCCGGTCGGAAGAACATATCAGGAACTGGTCCCGATTCGATTTCGCTACGGAACAGGGCATTGTCCCTCTCGCGGACCTGGTCAGGCTGTTTTCCCTGGACATGGCTAAAAAACGGCTTGAGCCCGATTACGTTGCACGTTGTCAGGAGTATGTGGGAGAATTCTTATCTGCAGTTGCCGAACTGGCCAAAACGCGCCCCTTCTGGCACATATGAAATTCTTCCATCCCGGCCGCTGTATGGGTTACATGGTGATCCCAGCCCGGGGGAAAATGAGACGGCTTGACATCAGATTTCCTGTGTGCGTAAACTGCACTCACTTTCCGTACGGCTACACTTTTATTATCCATGAAGCGAACAAGAATTATTTCATCCAGAATTGCCCTGCTGAAATCACAGGAGCGTCTCGATAGCTATTGCTCCGGCCGCTTCACTTATCTGACCCCGGATCAATGGAGAAAAGAGATTCTGGATGGAAGAATATCGCTGGACGGAGAGATTGTCTTAAATCCCGCAACTATGCTGCAGGGCGGCGAAATGCTTGCCTGGGATGGAAGCGGGTTCATTGAACCGGTGGTAGATGGATCGATAGCGATACTATACGTGGACGAATGCTTGGTTGCCGTCAATAAGCCGGGAAATTTGCCGATTCATCCCGCTGGACGGTATTTCAACAATACGCTGGTTGCTATGCTTGCGGAACGATACGGGCGTGCGGTCTATCCGGTGCATCGCATCGACCGAGAAACTTCGGGGGTTCTGCTGCTGGCCTTCGATGGTAAAACCGCAGGGAAGCTGTCCGCATCCATTGGGCTCAAGGAATATCTTACCCTCGTGCATGGGCATTTCCCGGATCATGAGTTGATTATCGATTTGCCCCTTGGACCTGATATGGAATCCGTGGTGAAAAAGAAGCGTAAAGCCTGGCCCGGCGGAACGGAACGAGCCAGGACGCGATTTCGAAAGGTCCTGACTGCCGGCGATATCTCCCTTGTACGATGTTTACCCGAAACGGGGCGGCTTCATCAGATACGTGCCCATTTGCTTTCCACGGGGTATCCGATTGTCGGCGATAAGATATACGGAAGAGACGAGACCGCTTTTCTCACATTTATCAAGCAGGGACTCACCCCCGAACTTGAAAAAATTCTTATTCTGCCGCGATGCGCCTTGCACGCTTCCAAGCTTGCCTTTTTGCACCCGTTCAGCAAAAAGGAGATCATTATTCGGGCGCCCCTTCCCACAATGTTTTCAGAATGTATTCTTTCAAAGAGAGCCGGTTATAAACCATATGACTTCGAGAGCCTCCATATACCCATCTCATAGAGCTTGTGAGAGGGCCTGTCTATCCAGTGATCACATGTGATGCAATACGGAATCTGGATTTCGTGGTAGAGAAAAACGCAACCTCATTGCAATCAAGGCATTCAGAAGTGTTGCGGGGTCTATTTTTTTTTCAAACCCATAAGACAAAAGCCGATGCTCAATACTTCTGTATTCCTAAAACTGTTCTAATTATGTCTTAGTCTAAATTCGGACGACCCCCGATTGATATAACGGCTCTAAGGGCTTACTAAATCTGATGTGCCTACCTATGGCAATACAGGGGGCAATACAGGAGGGATGAAATGAAGGAAATAATTGAGAGCAGATACCGAGAGAAATTAACTACAGCGGATCACGTTGCTCAGATGGTCAAGTCCGGTGATAAACTTTTTATCGGAGAGTTTGCCATCAGACCGGAACGCCTTGATGAAGCGCTGGCAAGGAGGACGCAACAACTCAAAGATGTTATCGTGGAAGGACTCAGCATTATGCTGGTCCCAAAGTTTATCGAAGCGGATCCTGAGCGCAAACACTTTATTTACAATGACTGGCACTTTTCAAGCACGGCAAGAAAGCTCTATCAAGCAGGACTCTGTAGCTATATACCTTTTGCCTACCATCAGACGCCCCGAATCATAAGAAAATATAACGAATACGACTTTGCTTTCGTTAGCGCCCGGCCCATGGATGACCAGGGTTACTTTAATTTTGGCATTTCCAATTCCATTACTTCCGCCGTTATCACCAAGGCCAAGAAAGTCGTCGTAGAGATCAATGCCAATATGCCTCGCTGTATGGGAGGCAACCAGGAGTCCGTACATATTTCTCGGGTGGACTACATCATAGAGGGTCCAAATCAGCCACTGCTGGAAATTCCACCAGCAAAAGCAACTGAAACCGACACGAAGATCGCATATCATATCATGAAAGAAATCGAGGACGGCGCTTGCCTGCAGCTTGGCATTGGCGGTCTTCCCAATGTTATCGGGGCAATGTTGGCCGAAAGCGATATCAAGGATCTTGGCGTGCATACGGAGATGCTGGTGGATTCTATGGTGGATCTATTTAATGCGGGTAAAATTACCGGCAATCAAAAGACCACCGATCGTTTCAAGATGGCCTATACGTTTGCGATGGGAACCAACAAGCTCTATTCTTTCCTGCACAACAATTCGGCCTGCGCATCTTATCCTGTGAACTACACCAACGACCCCCGGATCATCGCAACAAACAATAAGGTGATAGCCATCAATAACGCGATCGAAGTAGACCTCTTCAGTCAGGTCTGCTCCGAGTCCGTAGGTACTGCCCATATCTCAGGCACAGGAGGTCAATTTGATTTTATCTTCGGCGCCTTTAATTCCAGAGGCGGCAAGGGTATCATTGCGCTCAGCTCCACCTATACAGACAAAAGCGGAAATGTCCGCTCGCGTATCGTTCCCACGCTGCAACCCGGATCCATTGTGACACTTCCGCGCTCCATTGTGCAGTACGTTGCCACCGAGTTTGGTATCGTGCAACTGAAGGGCAAATCTACCTGGGAACGGGCCGAGGCCCTTGTCAGCATCGCTCACCCCATGTTTCGTGACGAACTCATCAAGCAGGCTGAGGAGATGAAGATCTGGCTGAGAAGGAACAAATGATAGCAGCAACAGAGCCGGAATATATTCCTAGCACGCCTACCCGGAATCTCATGCGCAAACTGACTGGGAACGCATTCGGTCGGCCCCGATGGACGGGTTTGGCTCTTACTGAAGCACCATTACCTTGATTGAGACGTTCTCAATTGAGAATTTTTGAAACAGACGTTTATAAAGGAGTTATCAGATGAATTTTGAATTCAATGAAGAACAGCGGATGTTGGAGGAAAGTGTATATAGGTGGGCAACCACGTGGCTTGAGCCGCAAATGGAACATGCCTATGAGGTAGATCAAATGCCTGTCGGTCTCTTCAAAGAACTTGGTAATCTAGGCTTGAACGGAGTTGCTTTCGAAGAGAAATACGGCGGCGCCGGACTTGGTTATGTTGAGACCCTTCTCGTTTATGAAAATATCGGTCGTGTCAGTAATGCCCTGGCTATGACGGCAGGGGCCAGCCAGACACTGTGCTTCGACAACTTCCGCAGAAACGCCTCGGAAGAGCAGAAGATGAAATTCGTTCCCAAGGCATGCAGCGGCGAATCCATCGGATGCCTCGGAATCACTGAGCCCAATTCAGGTTCCGATGCTATGAGCATGTCCACCAAGGCCGTCAAAAAAGGCGATAAATATATCATTAACGGAAGCAAGATTTTCATCACCAATGCTCCCGTAGCCGATTTCATGCTGTTTTATGCCAAAACGGATCCGGAAAAGGGACCTCACGGCATTTCCACTTTTTACTGCGATCCGAAAACCAAAGGCTTCACCTGTGAGAAGATTAAAAAATGGGGAATGAGGACCTCCCCGACAGGGTTGGTTACCTTTGATGATATGGAAATACCCGAGGAAAATCTGGTCGGTCAGCTCAATAAGGGTGTTGCCGTCCTGACCAGCGGACTTTGCACCGAACGCATTACCTTGAGCGGATGCTCACTCGGCTCGCAGCGGTCCTGCCTGGAGCTTAGCCTCAAATACGCGAAAGAGAGAGTCCAGTTCGGAAAACCAATTGCATCCTTCCAGTCCATTCAGGAAAAACTGGCCGATATGTACACCGGCTATCTTTCCTCCAAGTGGATGGCCTATAGCGCCGCCGCTTTCTGCGATACATTGACGAACAAATCGGGAGGAAAAGGAACCGATCTGGACAGAATGGCAGCCGCATCGCTTCTGTACTGCGGAAAGATGGGAACCAAGATCGCTGATGAAGCCATCCAGATCCACGGCGGATACGGATACTGTTCCGAATACGCAGTAACTCGCCACTATCTTGATCAGAAGCTCTGGGATATCGGTGCCGGTACATCTGAAATCAGGCGTATGATTATCGCCAGAGAACTCCTGAGAGATGATTTTAAGAGCGGAAGATAACCTTATTTAATTGTGTCATAGGCAGTTCCTGCATACCACCAAAAAGGCGTGCAGGACTGTCTATAAAATCTGCTTTTGACTAACTTCACAAGTTAGTCTCCGGTTAAATCGCTGCGACTGTGATGCTCTCGTAAAAAGTCCCGAAACGGGTCATTGCGAGCGAAGCGAAGCAATCTAAGGCATTAAATTCATAAGATTGCTTCGTTACTGCGCTCCTCGCAATCACAAGAAAACTACTTTTTTTGAAGCCGTCACTTGTTACTTGTCACTCGTCACTGCAGTTTCAGCCGCTATTCACCCCTTCCCCAAAAATTCTATTAACTAATTCTTAAATCACGATGCTATTCGGTATCTTTGCGGCTTCACGAAAAGAAGCATCAACATTGCCAGACCCGTCATCACCAGCGAAAAATAGAACGGGGCAGTCGGTCCGGCAAGATCCCAAAGGAACCCCGCAACCAGAGAGGCCGGCAAGGCGCACAGTCCGATGATCATCTGGAATCCTCCCAGGCCGCTGGCGCGTATGTCCTCCGGAACAAGCTCTGATACGAGTGTATTCTGAACCGTGTCGAGAGCCCCCCGATGAAGGCCGAACAGGACAAATCCCGCCAGAATTCCAAAGTGTGTCGGATAATAGATAAAACTGATGCAGACCATACTCCAGAGGATGAATGCAGCAAAGATGATCCGCTTGCGTCCCAATCGATCCGAAAGCCGCCCGAATGGAAGAGAAGACAAAAAAGCAAAGACGGTGAATATCAGATAAAGAACAGGAACGAAAACCGTTTTGAATTCATATTTATTGGCAAACACAAGGAGAAAAGAATAACTGAAAGATCCCAGTGCGAACAGGGAACTACTGAAAAGAAACAGCAGGTAATTTTTGTTCAGGATTGAAATCCTTACTCCTTTGAAAGCGCTTTCAGCCGTCTTCCTCTCCCGCACCCAGAATATGACCAGAAGAGCGGCGACAATGGACGGCAATGCTGCCAGTAAAAAAAGATTCCTGTATCCCAACAGATGAAAGGTGGAAATCGTAATCAAGATTCCGCAGACAGCCCCTAAATTGTCCATGGTTCTTAATATACCGAAATTTCCTCCTCGGTTCATATGGGTCGAGATGTCGGCAATAATGGCGTCGCGGGGCGGGCCACGCATTTTTCCCGATCTGTCCAGGATTCTTGCCGGGATCAGAAAATGCCAGGTAGGAGAAAAAGCGTAGCCGATCCGGGACAGTGAGCCGAAGAGGTAACCCAGCCAGACGAAGAATTTTCTTTTTCCCAAGCGGTCCGATAGATACCCGGATAATGCCTGGGAAATGGAAACAAAAGCGTTTCCCAGGCCATCCAAGAAACCGAGCACGGCCATATTGGCGCCCAGAGAGGTGACAAATAGGGGCCAAATGGGATAGATCATGTCCGATCCCAGATCATTCAGAAAGGAAGCAAGGGCAAAAATCCGAACGGTTTTTTTATCGTTCTTTCTCTTCGCCATATTCCCCGCTTTACGGTTGTTTGAGGAAGAATTCGCCGGTCCAGATTCTATTATTAGCACGGGGTTGAAAAATGCTCCAGTCCGGCAGATGCTTTACTGAGCGGATAAGAAAAGCACTGATAAGGCGCGGATAACGGCCCAAATCAGGACAAGGGCGGTAAGGATAAGACAGGCCTTGCCGATCACCCGGTCGGCCAAAGATTCGGGTCTTCTGTCCTGGTATTCAAGGATGAATGCCAGGAGAATCCCTGCCACGAATCCGCCGCCATGCGCCCAGTTGTTGATCCCAGGGACAAGGAGTCCGAACAGGACAAGGCCGAAAACCCAACTCATGGCTTGCCGATAGATCGCCTGCCCGTAGAGTCCGCCCCGAACTTTTCCAAAATACATGATTGCGCCGATGAGTCCCGTCAGACTGGCCGAGGCGCCTATCGTGAAAGGGATCCCTGCGAGATACGATAAGAAAAATCCTATGATTCCGCTCACTATGTAGATGATTACGAATCTGTTGAACCCGAATTCATGGACGACAAATGGTCCGAGCTGCTTCAAAGCCATCATGTTAAAGAGGATATGGAGAATGCTGCCGTGGAGAAATGAAGCCGAAATCAGGCTTGACCATTGATGGTACATTTGAATGGGAATTGTTCCGGATGCTCCGAGTAATAAAAGGGTATCATTGGATGGCGAAAAAAACGTAAGCGGATTGAACGATATGCCGATGTGAGCCGGTCTGATCAAAATGGACAGAATAAAAAAAGCGATATTGACGTAAATGAGAAAAGTTACACCTTCTTCCGGATTCTTCAGTGCAGGTACGGAGAGAGTTTTTTTCCACCAGGAACCCGGACGTGACAAACCGCAGTAAGGGCATTCAGCTTCGTCCGAACTGATCAGTCTTCTGCATCGGGGGCACAATAGCGATTTTTTTTCAGAGTGCATATTCAGAAATCCTCGATTTTTAATGCAAGAGCCTTACTACAACGGGAACCGCAACGAGGACTCCTATGGATGCGGTCAGGTTAACAATGGCTATAATTAACAGAATCCTGGTGATCTTATTTTTCCAGAAGCCGCGCACGCTCCCGATATCGGATGGAAGATCCAGGAAATCCTTTACTTGCGGTTTCCTCAGGGTTGCCTCTACAAGGCCGGCCACCCATCCCGTCGCGATCAGAGGATGAATGGTCGCAATCGGGGCCGCTATGGCAGAAGCGGCTATCGTCAAAGGATGCGCAAGAAGGATCAGAGCGCCAACCGAAGCCGATGCAGCTGTAATCAAGCTCCACCACTTCAGCATATCTACCCCTGCCTGATTTCCCGAATAGAAAAATCCGCCGACAAACATT
The DNA here is from genome assembly GCA_002403175.1 of Syntrophaceae bacterium UBA4778. The sequence continues at coordinate 55,828 of DHHG01000167.1, forward strand.
CCCAGCATGGCAATACACATCCCCCATGAAATTACCGATCCCCATGGTCCTTTTTCCGGCACTTCTTCCAACGCTGCAAAATTGATTTTTTCTCCGAGGTGATGCTTAATGCCCGGAACATGACCGGCCCCTACGACGGCAACTATCTTTTTGCCTGGCGCCTCGCTGATTTTGCCTGCCAGGTATTGATCCCGTTCATCGATCAGCGTGGATTTAATGGCGGGGAGCTTTTCTCCGAATGCCTCCAAGGCCAGTGCCAGCGCGTCTTGTTTTTTTAATTTCTCGATTTCTTCTTCGGATATTTCGCTCGAGAGAACGACAGAGGCAATCGATTCAGGAATGAGCTTGATTTTTTGCCAAAACTTCATCTTCCGCCAGGCCCTCAACAGGGTGGTCCGGATATCCCGATCCGCCAGTACAATTCCCGCCCCGATTTGCTCTGCTGTTTGCGCAGCCCGCCGCATCTCTTCGCCAGGATTAATGTTGAATTTCTGTGCCAGCTTTTTCTGGAAAGCCGCCATCAAGAGCTGGGAGAGCAAGAGAGGAGCCCGCTTTTCGCGGATCACCTTGATGATATCTGTTTCCCGCCATTTGTCCTTTTGTTTGATGGCGTCAAATCGTGATTGGCAGAGCTCAATGCAGACCGTATCGGGTTTTTCCGATAGGATAACCGTTTCCACGAGAGCCACGCTCTCAGGCGAGACGTGAGCCGTTCCTATCAGAATGATTTCCTTTCCATCTATATTCAGACGATGGATATCGCTGTTTTCCAAATCATTTCCTCCGAAAATTACAAACCCTGCTGACGGCAGGGAGAAAAAAATTATCAGCAAACCCGCTATTTGTAAAGAAGAAAGCCTGGATCGAATTGCCTCAAAATAAATG
>DHHG01000122.1 GCA_002403175.1 Syntrophaceae bacterium UBA4778
ACGATGAATTTGTACAGCGTGGTTTAAACACGGTTAAAACGTTTGTTGGGAAAAAACTGGAAAAGGGAAAAATCGATCAGGCCCAGTACGACGCTATTATGGGGCGCCTGAAAGGGAGCACCGATCCCAAGGAAGCTGCCGCCGGTGTGGATATGGTTATTGAAGCTGTTTTCGAGAGTATGGATCTTAAACAGAAGATTTTTGCAGAACTCGACAGTATCTGCCCCAAAGAAACCATTTTGTCGTCCAATACCTCCACAATGAGCATTTCTAAAATTGCTTCCGCGACGAAAAATCCCGAGCGGGTAATCGGTACTCATTTTTTCAGCCCGGTGCCGGCAATGAGGCTGGTCGAAGTAATTAAGGGAGATAAAACCAGTGAGGATGTGGTTAAAGCCACACTGGATTTCAGTGGCCAGATCGGAAAGACCCCCATTCTTTGCAAGGATGTTCCGGGATTTATCGTCAATCGTCTCTTGTGCCTCCTTTACAATGAAGCCGCCAATCAGATTTATAACGGAATGGCTACCGCCAAAGATATCGATCTCGGACTGAAGCTTGGCGCCAATCATCCCATGGGTGTTTGCGAAGTTATGGATCTGGCGGGTGTCGACGTAGCCCACAATGCCCTGATTGCCCTGTACGAGATGACCGGCTCGGAATGCTATAAGCCGTCCCCTCTTTTCAATCAGATGATCAAGGAAAACCGTCTGGGCCGCAAGACCGGAAAAGGCTTCTACGAATATTAAACCGGGTAAATCGGGACAAATTTTCTGGAACCGCCGGAATCCTCCGGCGGTTCCAGAAAAGGTTGAATTGGGTTGTTGCATGGATATATCTGGTTCATTGGCCGGTTCGATCCTGGCGGCGACCATTTCTGATATTGATACACGGCAGAAGCCCGTTTAGTCTGTTCACCTCGTGTTGCGGGCATTGCGAAGATAACTGATACTGATAAGGAGAGGGAAATGGCTGAAAAAAGATTATCAAGAGCTGAAAAGCTTGCCCAGGAAAGGGAAGCCAATCTGAAGTACTGGGAAGAGCAGGATGCGCTTTTGCTGAAGCACCGTGAAGAAGCGTACAACGTTGGCGGACAGAAGCAGCTTGACCGTCTTGCCAAACAGGGCAAAAAGTCGATGCGCGACCTCGTCGGGATGCTGGTCGATCCCGGTTCAGAATTCTTTGAGGTGGGTATTGATGCCGGATTTGACATCTCCAAATGCCTTTTGAACGGCGGCGATTTTTATCAGAAGGAAGGTCATACGAGTATCCCGGGTGGTGGCGTTATTACCGGGGTTGGCGTTGTGCAGGGGAAAGATTGCATGATCTTTGCCAATGAGAGCCGTTATGCCGCAGGGTCCTATTTCCCGATTACCTTGAAGAAACATATGCGGGCGCAGGCGATTGCCGAACAGTGCGGCCTGCCTTGTATCTATATCGCCGATTCGGGCGGAATCAACCTGCCTTTCCAGGTCGGTGGTTTTGCCGATGACGGACATTTTGGATCCATGTTCTACAATATGTGCCGCATGTCCGCAAAAGGGATCAAACAGTATACCCTTTCAACGGGCGGCAATACGGCAGGAGGAGCCTATATCGTCTATCTCGCGTCGGAATCGATCATGATCGAAAAGATGGCCTATGCCTTCCTGGCGGGCCCCCCCATGGTCAAATCGGCGATCGGAGAGGATGTGTCGATGGAGGATCTGGGCGGAGCATATGTCCACACCAAACATTCCGGCGGCTGCGATCATTTCGTCAGAACCCAGGAAGAAGGCATCCAGAAACTACGGGAAATGATGGCATTCGAGCCGTCGCAGAGCCTGTATATTGACAGGAGAGAAAGCAGAGAGCCGAAGTTCGATTATAAAGAAATGATGGCCTGCTCCCCTCTCAATACATACAATTACATTGCCATTAAGGATCTGATCAAGTGTATGGCTGATGACAGTTATTTCCATGAGTACAAGCCGACCTACGGTCCCGGCCGCGGTGAAAGCATTATCTGTGGCAAAATGTGGTTGAAAGGAATGCCGATCGGTGTCATTGCTTCCAATGCCAGCGGTACCATATTCATCGAAGCGGCCCAAAAGGCCTCGGAGTGGATGGTCCGTTGCGGCAACTCCAAGCTTCCCGTTCTCTTCCTCCAGGGGTCTCCCGGTTACATGGTGGGGAAGGCGGAAGAGTGGGGCGGCATCGGCAAGTACGGGTCCGATATGGTGCGCGCCTGTTCCTGCCTGGAAGTTCCGAAGGTGACTTACGTGATCGGACCCGATCACGGCGCTGCCAACTACGGTATGTGCGGCCGGGCTTTCAGACCGAGATTCGCCTTTACCAACATGAGAGGGCGCACGACGGTTATGTCCGGTAACACGGCAGGTTTCATTCTGGAAACGATCCGGAGAAAAAATATCGAAGCCAAGGGCGGAACCGTCAACGAAGAAGAGATGGCGGCGTTCAGAGAGAAGATGCGTGAGCGCTATGATATGGAAGGGCATCCCTTCTACACGGGATCGCTTCTTTTCCATGATGGCGTCATAACGTTCAAAGAGTCGAGAGACAAGATTGCACGAGCATTTGAAATCGCGCTGCGCGTTCCCATCAAAGAAACGCAGTGGGGCGACATGAAATTCTAGACGGGAGGAGAAAATGGCAGACGTATTATTACAGGAAAGAACAGAAGACGGCATCCTGATTCTCACATTGAACCGTCCGGATGCCATGAATTGTTTCAATATGGAGTTATTAGGCGTTCTGGGGGATGTAATCCGAGACGCCAATTTTGATAACAATCTGCGATGCATCATTATCACCGGTGCCAGTTTGGGCGATCCCAAGAAGGCGTCCTTTTCGACGGGCGCGGATTTGAAGGAAAGACGGACCATGACGCAGGACCAGGTGCGGCGCTTTATTTTCACAATCCGTAATGTCTTCACCGCCGTGGAACAGGTGAAGGTGCCGGTCATTGCCGCGATCAACGGTTTTGCTTTCGGTGGCGGTACGGAAATCGCGCTGGCTTGCGATCTGCGGGTCGCGTCTTCTAATGTTGTGATGGGACTGACGGAAACCGGTCTTGCCGTTATTCCTGGAGCGGGTGGAACGCAACGGCTTCCGAGGATCGTTGGTATGGCGAAGGCGAAAGAACTGATCTTTACGGCTCGCCGCATTGATGCCAAGACGGCATTAGAGATCGGTCTCGTCAACAGGGTGGTTGAGTCCGAGCAGTTGATGGATGCGGCTCTGGAGTTGGCCCGCGAAATCGCAAAGAACGGGCCGGTTGCTGTTGCTCAGGCGAAATTTGCCATCAACTATGGTATGGAGGCCAGTCTTGGTGTGGCGCTGCCGCTGGAATCCAAGGCCTATGATGTCGTGATTCCGACGAAGGATCGCACAGAGGCGCTTGCGGCCTTTGCTGAAAAGCGCAAGCCGGTCTTTAAAGGCGAGTAATTTAATTGCAACAATCAATCAGGAGGATGTTCATTTATGGCAACAGAGTATGATTACTGGAAGATTTTTCCCAGGATGCCGAGAAAGGTCATGATCGGCGATATAACAATCCGTGATGGATTCCAGCATTGTGAAAAATTCATTTCCACGGAAGCGAAGATTTTTTATGGTCAGGAAATGATTCTGGCAGGTTGCCGCGAACTGGAAGTGACCAATCTGGGATCGCCCAAGACAACTCCCCAGTTTACGGATGCAGAAGAAGTCATGAAGGCAATGCGCAATGACGAGTTCAGGAAGCGCGCCGCAAAGAAGGGAATTGATATTGATAAGGATGTCACCCTTACATGCGTTACAATCCGCGAGACCGCGGTCGATCGCGCAATTGAGATGAGGAAGAACGGTTACGGTCCGGACCGGATTTTGATGATGGTTTCTACCGATCCGGAGCATCATTTTGCCAATTCAGGGACGACCTTGTCTCAGTATTGGCGCGAGGCAGAACGCTGCATCAAGAAAGCTGCCGATGCTGGCATCAAGATGTGCGGAACGGTCAGCACGATCTGGGGAAGCCCGATCAGCGGTGCCACCAAACTGGAAGATGCCGTTGAGTTTACGAAGCGCTGGTTCTCGATAGGGGCTTTCGACATTGAACATGCGGATCACGATGGCTCGGCCAATGCGGCTGATGTCTATAGATATTTCTCAATGGTGCTGGATGCCATGCCGAATCCGGAAGCACATCTTTGCCATCTGCATGAGACCAAGCGTGTTGCGTCTGCCTCCATTCTGGCAGCCCTGCAAGCGGGTTTGTGCCGTTTTGAAGGGACACTGGGCGGTTTGGGTGGGCAGCCGGCCAATTTCCTCGGCGATACCCCCATCAAAGGAACGGGCGACTATTATTACGATGACCCCCGTTATGTTGGCCTGGTCTGCATAGAAGATCTTCTGGTGCAGGTCGATGAGTTGGGAATGGAGCACGGATACGATGTCAATCGTGTTCTGTGGCTGGGAAAAAGAATGGAGAAAACGATTGGCGCCCGGTTGCGCTCCGAGGCGATTATCAACGGTCGGACCTTGAAGGAAGGACATATGAAGTATGCTCGTCCCGGTCTGAAAAAGCTCATCGAAAAAGTCGGCGAGCAGCCTGGACAAAGAGTTCCTTCGGAATGGCCGGCTCAGGCGCAGTTAGGGGAGAAATACGGGCCGGATGCATGGAAAAAATAGAATAGTCAGGCTGCGGTTTGCGAATCTGCCGCAAATGCCCGACTTGTATTGAACGACAGAGGTCTTCCGTTTAAGCGGAATGCCTCGGAGATCACTGAAGGAGGTGTACAACAGTGGATGTAATTCAGGAAGGAACTGGAAGAATTTTTACAGATCCGGATGCGGATAATGCCAGAGCGTTTTTCCGCACGAAAAGCCGGAAGTTGGAAAACAAATTGATGACTGTTAAGGATGCCGTGGCAAAATTTGTTCACGACGGCGATTACCTGGTGATCGGCGGATTCGGCGCCAACAGGATCCCGACGGCGGCATGCCACGAAATCCTCAGACAGGGACGGAAAAACATGGGGTTTGCGGGACATACCTCAACCCATGATTTCCAGATTATGTGTGCCGGAAAAGTATTCGACAAACTCGATGCGGCTTACGTCGTAGGGCTGGAAGCAAGAGGGTTGTCACCCAATGCGCGCCGGTATATGCAGAGTGGCGAAGTTGAAGTAACAGAGTGGACGAACTACGGACTGTCCGTACGACTGAAAGCGGCCGCTGCTGGAACGTCTTTCTATCCGACAAGAAACGTGATGGGAACAGACACACTGAAATTCAGCGCAGCCAAAGTCGTAAAGTGCCCCTTCACCGGTACGAATTATGCGCTCTTCCCGGCCCTTTACCCAGATGTCACAATCCTCCATGTCCATGAGGCTGACATTTACGGGAACTGCCGAATCCGGGGAATCACGGTTTCGGATCTGGATGCGGCGCGGGCATCAAAACGCGTGATCGTTACCTGCGAGCGCCTGATTCACAACGATGAGATCCGCAGAGATCCCAGTTATACGGTGATTCCATTCTGGTGTGTGGATGCCGTATGCGAAGTACCTTTTGGAAGCTATCCGGGAAATATGTACGGCGAATATTTCTCTGATGAAGATCACCTGAAGGAATGGCTGAAGGTAGAGGAAAATCCGGAAGAGTTCAAGGCATTTCTGGATAAAAATATTTACAGCTGCAAAGACCATTTTGATTATATCGAAAAGAATGGTGGCATGCACAAGATCCTGAGATTGAGGGAAAAAGAATTCATGTTTCTCAGGGCGAGAGAATAAGAAGGAGGAATGAATCAACATGGCTGATTATAATTCGATGGAACTAATGATCTGCACCGCCGCACGGGAGCTTGAAGATGGAGCTTCTGTCGGTGTCGGGACGGGCGCTCCCTGTGCAGCGGCTATGCTCGCCCAGAAGACGAAATCTCCCAATCTGGTCATTTTCTTTGAGGCGGGCGGTGCGACTCCGCTCATTCCCGAAATGCCGATTTCGGTTGGTGATTCGAGAACGACCTGGAAAGCAAATATCGCCAGCGGTATGTGCGAGATTATGGAAACGGCTTGCCGAGGGATGCTTGATTACACGTTCTTGGGCGGTGCCCAGATTGATATGTATGGGAATCTTAATTCTACCAGAATCGGAGATGACCACCAGAAACCCAAGGTCCGCTTCCCCGGCAGCGGCGGTGCGAATGATTTTGCTTCCTTCTGCTGGCGGATGATGGTTATGACGCCTCAGGATCCGAAGCGATTTACAGACAAAATCAGCTTCATCACGACTCCCGGATGGCTTACGGGAGGGGATTCCCGCGCGAAATCCGGCTTGCCGCTGGGAGCGGGTCCTTACAAAATAGTGACGAATATGGCGGTAATGGATTTTGAACCGGAATCAAAGAGGATGAGAATCATCGCCGTCAATCCGGGATATTCCGAAAAGGACGTCCAGGATAATTGCGGTTTCGAACTTCTGAAGGCTGCGAAGATTGTCGAGAACCAAGCACCAACACCTGAAGAGCTCAGAATCCTGCGGGAAGAGATCGATCCTTATCGTTACGTTATCGGACGCTAAGGAATTCGAAGGGAAGCCGCAAGATAGATGTTCTCTTTATTGGTTTTCTGTATTCAAGGCTGAAACAGGGGGCGGCAAATCTTGCCAAAGTGGAATGGGAATTTGCCTCCTTCCCTTTCAGTTAAGTTTTGGCGGTTGCTAATCCGGAGTGGATATTTCTTTTACGGGAATTTCTGCTCTGGGCTTCACCCGAAAGTTGGAAGATTTCTCGCTACCTCCCGTTTGATTCATTCAAAATCTCATTTCGAAACTCCTCCGATTCCGGTTAAATCAGATGAAGGAATTCTCCATTCCTAGGAATTCTGATAATCCGTTTGATTTTTCCCCAGCAAGGCCTAAAGTAAGCCGGAGTAATTTCCCGGATTGCAATCTGTTCAGAAAATTCATTAAACGCGCCGATTTCAGATGCAATGGAGGTGTCCGGATTGTAATTGTTATTTTTCTTAAAATTTGGGAGAAAAGCCAAACTTTTGTGGTCTAAACCGTAAGGATATGGTAGAGCTTTTATGGGGAAGATGATCCCTTCTATTATCAATTACCATACAGAGGTTGGAAATGGACAATACGGATATCATGCTTTATGAGAAAAAAGGGAATATAGCTCTTATCACGTTTAACCGCCCCAAGGCTTTGAATGCATTGAGTTCAGCAGTGAGCCTGAAGGTAGTAGAACTTATAAATCGCGCCGAAGCGGATGATGAAATCAAAGTAATCGTTCTGACGGGAGCCGGAGAAAAAGCCTTTGTCGCCGGTGGGGATATTAAGGAAATGTATGAACTGAATGCGATGCAAGGCAGGGCCTATGCGATCGTAGCAAAAAAGGCTGTTGATGCGCTTTGGAAAGTGAGTAAGCCGGTTATCGCCGCGATTAATGGTCTGTGCCTGGGCGGCGGTATGGAATACGCAATGGCCTGCGATCTTCGACTCGCCTCGGAGAAGGCTAAATTCGGTCAGCCGGAGATCAATATAGGGGTCATGCCCGGAAGTGGCGGCACACAGCGACTTCCACGTTTAATCGGAATGGCCAAGGCAAAAGAGTTCTGTTTTACAGGGGACATGTTCGATGCCAAGCAGGCGTTGGATCTGGGATTGATAAATTATGTCTACCCTGCAGAAAGCCTTATGGATGAAGCTATGAAGCTGGCTGAGAAAATTGCGTCAAAATCTGCGCCTGCTCTGAAATTGATAAAATCGGCAATGAATCTCGGTACTGAAATTGATGTTGAGACAGCTTCGATGTTTGAGATCGATTGCTTCGGGCTGTGTTTCTCGACGGAAGAGCAGAAACAAAAAATGAGGGCTTTTGTCGAAAAGAAATAGAGTCGGCCTAATTAGGTCTATCCTATATTCATTCAAATTCGAGTGTTTAGGATTGTTGTTTTTTTTCCCCTGGACCGTTTCAATTAAATGAAGCGGTCCAGGAGTCTTGTGGCTCTTTCGTAAGCATGATTACTTGAGCGGATTCAGAAAGCTCGCATAGGCGACTCGGTTTATGAATGTTCGGGTTCACACAAAATAAGAATTGTATTTTACGTTCAATAATTATTGATTGCGATTTAGTGTAAAGAGCGATTGCGTCAGGAGCAGCGTTGATGATTACGACAGTTAGTGGAAAGCTATGCGAGGTATGCGCTAAAAACGAGGGGGTCGTTATCTGTAATGGCTGCGGAAAGGCGTTGTGCAAAGAGTGCCGCACATTCGATATCTGGTGCTTCGGTTGCGGCCACGGCGATCCAAAGGCGTTCTGCAAAAGCTGCAATGCTGATCCGGCTATCAATATCTGGAAAGGTTTTGAGTAAATTTCGATTGGTTTAAAACAGAGTAAATCCAACTACAAGAATCTTCAGCCCGCTTATCACTGTCATCTGTTTCGTTTCTGTTTACTTTTTAGAAATTTTTCTGAAATGCTGCCCGTAAATCATCAACGTGATGACTTCCGGAAATGCCTTTGGGTAAAACAGAATCGATTTGATGAAAAGCTTCCAATAATACCACTGCGTCACTCCGTTGCCCAGAACACCGATAAACCAAATGGATTTGAGGAGTGCTTTAATCCGGGACCTATCGATTCTAACCCTTGCACAGGGATTGTAACAGCGCAGGAATTCGCAAATCCGGTGATAATAAAAGCGCGGGCTATAAATAGTTCGAATTATTTCTTTATATCCTGCTATTAATTTATCTCTATCCATCTTCGAAATGAAATTGATGCTCCCATCCGTATTGTCACCCGAGGGGTTCAGTTCAAGCCGGTTTTCTTGTTTCAGGCGATGCCATAGCCGTGTGTTGGGAAGTGCGTTCAGGATTCCCACCATGGCGGTGACGACCCCGCTTTCCTGTATAAATTTTATTTGCCGTGAGAAGATGG